>CAXTWM010000322.1:0-5739 GCA_964247915.1 uncultured Armatimonadales bacterium
GGTCAGGAAGACGCCCGCCCGCTCGCCGTCCGCCAGCGGCGCCCCCGCGTTTTGCAGCAGCAGACTGAGCTGCAAGTGGGCCACGACGAACGGCGCGGGCAGGATCTCGAAGCCGAAGACCCGCCCGGTCGCCGCCTTCTTCAAGTCGCTGCCGCCCAGCGCGTCCCCGCCCCCCGACGCCTCCAGCGTCGCCGAAATCTTGCGGAGCACCTCGATCAGATAGGCCCCCGTGCCGCAGCAGGGGTCCAGGACGTACACGTTCGGGTCGGCCAGCCCGTCGGGCAGGCCCAGCTCGTCCCGCAGGACCGTGTCCACGCGCTCGACCATGTACCGGACGATCTCGGGCGGCGTGTACCAGACGCCCAGCTCGCGGCGCAGGTCCGGGTCGAAGGCTTGCAGGAACGGCTCGTAAAAATACTGGACGGCATGGGCGCGGTCGAACCGGGCGAAGAAGGCGTCCTGGTCCACGCGGTTCAGGGCTGCCCCCGTCCAGTCCAGCACCTCCACCAGCCCCAGCGGGCCGAGCTGGGACGGCTTGGCGACCTCCTGGAACAAGGCCCGGATCATGGGCACATGCAGCTCCCAGGCCGCCAGCCGCCAGTCGAAGCGCCCCGCCGTCTTGGTCGCCGCGTGCTGCCGGCACCAGAGCACCCAGGCGGAAAAGACGCCGTAGAAGAGGGTCTGAACGAGGGTGGAGCGGAAGAAGTGCGCCCCCTTCGCCCCTTCAAATTTCAGCCCCAGCGACTCCTCCAGGGCGGCGCGGACGGACGCCAGCGCGGGCATCTCGGCGCTCTCGATCCGGCCCTTGGCGTCCCGCGCGTAGGAGGCCAGGAGCCAGGCGACATCTTCGGGGGCCGCCAGCGGCGCGGCGTGGAGCAGGGCGCGCTGGACGTACTCCCCGAAGCGCTCGCCAAGCGCGGCCACGGCCTGTTCGGGATGGGCGGCCAGGGTCCAGAACGCGGCTTCCCCCGCCGCCAGCGAGAACGTCTCCAGGACTGCCTTCCGCCCCGCTTCATCCCAGCCCACCAGGGCGAAGTCGCGCAGGTTGGTGACCAGCACCTGCCCGTACCTAGCCCAATACTTGTCCACCTGCTCCCCAGCCGCGATCTGGGCCACTGCCTCGCCCGCGCCCTTGACTTCCAGCACGCCTCGCGACGGCAGCAGGCCGGGTCGCACAGCCTCATCCGCCGCCTTCCCCATCTGGTCAGGCGTGAAGAAGCCGCCGTCGGGGATGCCCCCGCCCGTGTTCTTGAGGTTGATGATGCAGCGCACCGGGGGCTTGAGCGTCTTGCCGACGCTGTTGAACAGGCTGCTGACGGCGGGATAATAGGAGGTTTCTTTGACGCCTGCCCCGCTGGCATGGATCGCGTGGAGTTCCGACAGGTAGGCGTGGAGGGGGTTCATAAGGCGGCATCTCTGAGCAGAGGATGCCCTATGAGTTCGCGAAAGGGGGAGGCGTTTCCTGCACGAGATCGCCCCCTAGCCCCCAATTCTGGGGGAACCGGAACGAGAAGGAGTGGAAGGGCGGGGAAACCCCGCCCCTACGGGTGACGGTGTAGGGGTCGGGTCCCCCGGCCCGCCTGTTCCTGCTCCCCCAGAATTGGGGGCCGGGGGGCGATCTTCGGGCCGGGGGCAGATCGCCACCGGCCCTCACGCGCTAGTTCGAGTAGGTGTAGTAGGTATGGACGTGGCGGACACGGTGCGTCCGCTTGACCGCCTTCTTGACTGGCTTTTGGACCGTCGCCTTGACGGCCGGCTTGACCGTCGCATGGGGGATCTTGTGGTAGTAGCGGGTGCGGCTGTCCAGGCGGACGCCGATTTCGGTCCCCGGCGTCAGGTCCACGTCATGGACCTGCTGGGGGTCTTTCAGGACCGTCGCCGCGCCGTAGCCCGCCAGGCCGCCGAGCAGGATGTCCTCGATCTTGATCTTCTTGTCGCCGGTCAGCAGTCCGACCAGCAGGCCCGCCCCCGCGCCGTACCCGGCGTAGGTCAGCCGGTTGTCCTTGCTGGTGTTCTTCGCGACCAGGACGCCGCCCGCGCCCGTCGTCAGGTCCTTGCCGTCCAGGCTGGCGGGCGACCCGGTGATGGAGATGGTGCGGCCATCGGACAGGCGCAGCCGGGTGAAGGCCAGGTCCAGGGTGCCGGGCGTGTCCCCCGACCGGGGCGTCACATGGCGCACGACGCCGGAAACGGTCGCCCCCTGCATGATGCTGTTGTAGGCTTCCTTGGTGTCGTCCACCGTGGCGGTGAAGGCGTCCCCCTCCTGGGCCTGATTGGAAGAAAGCTCGGTGTTGAGTTTGACGGGGATCACCGTGCCGGGATAAAGGTCTACCTGGTCGCCGCTGTTCGTCTGGGCGTGCAGCAGCGGGGCGCTTGCGCCGACGAGGACGGCGGCGAGGGCGGCGATTCCCAGCGCGCCGCGCCGGCTCGAGTTTATGTTTTTGGGCGTGTTGGTCATGGTCTTGCTCCTTTTCCGTTACAAGGCGCTTGACCCGCGTGGGGGCAGAATTGTTCCAAGAGGCCCCCCAACCCCCACCCCAATAAAGCCTTGCCCCAATAAAGCCTTGCCCCAACAAAACCTTAATTCTGGGGGGACCGGATGCGAAAGTCCTACTCCCCCAGAATAGGGGCCGGGGCGATCTTGCTCCCCTGCATCACCGCGGGCCGCCGGCCCGTCGCCAGGTTTTCCGCGCCGAAGGGACAGAGCAGCCGCGGAAAAGAGGGGCAAGATTCCCGGTGTCTGCCTCCCGTGTCGTAATACCCTTTCCCATGCCCTTGACATTCCCCCGTCACCTCCGCTATAATAACGTATTCGCAAACTACTTTGTGAAACAAAGTGATAAAGCCGGGTATAACATTGACAGACGAATCCCGACTAGGTATTATACGCCGACCTCTTCCCCGTTCCCCGGACGGAACAGCCCAGAAAGAAGTGCCCCGCATGGAGAGCCAGCCCGTGCCGAATGAGAGTCCTCTGCTCCACGGCATCAACAGCCCCGACGACATCAAGCGCCTGTCCCCCGACGAGATGCGCGCCTTGGCGCAGGAGATCCGCGTCTACCTCACCGAGACCGTCGCCAAGACCGGCGGGCACCTCGCGCCCTCGCTGGGCGTCGTCGAGCTGACCCTGGCCCTGCACAAAGTCTACGACATCCCCCGCGACAAGCTGATCTGGGACGTCGGGCATCAGGGCTACGTCCACAAAATACTGACGGGACGGCGCGAACAGCTCCCGACGATCCGGCAGCACGGCGGCCTGTCCGGGTTTCTGCGGATCGACGAGTCCCCGTATGACCTTTTCGGCGCGGGCCACGCCTCCACGTCCATCTCGGCGGCGATGGGCTTCGCCAAGGCGCGGGACTTCCGGGGGGCGAAGAACTCCGTCCTGGCCCTGATCGGCGACGGCGCGCTGACGGGCGGGATGGCGCTGGAAGGGCTGAACAACGCCGCCGACGACGGCACGGACATCACGGTCGTCCTGAACGACAACGAGATGTCCATCGCCGAAAACGTCGGCGCGCTGGCCTCCTACCTCGCCAAGCTGCGGATGGAGCCGCTGTACCAGGCGGGCGAACACAAGGCCAAGCGGGTGATCGCGGGCCTTCCCGTCGGCAGCCGGATGGTGAAGAAGGCCGCCGTCGCCGCCAAGCACACCGCCACCTATTTCGCGACGCCCGCCCACACGGGCCTGCTGTTCGAGGAGATGGGCTTCACCTACATCGGGCCGATTGACGGGCACAACCTGGACAACCTGATCAACGTCTTCGGTCATGTCAAGCGCCTCAAAGGCCCCGTCCTGGTCCACGTCCTGACCGTCAAGGGCAAGGGCATCCCCTATGCTGAGGCGAACTCGCGGACCTACCACGGCCTGGGCAAGTTCAGCCCGGACGACGGCCGGACCGAGCCGAAGGCGCCGGGCGTCACCTACACCGACGCCTTCGTGGAGACTCTGAACGACCTGGCCGAGACCGACGACAAGATCATCGGCATCACGGCGGCCATGCCGGACGGGACGGGCCTGAACAAGTTCGCCAAGCTGCACCCCGAGCGGTTTTTCGACGTCGGCATCGCCGAGCAGCACGCGGTCGTCTTCGCGGCGGGCCTGGCCGCCGAGGGCTTCAAGCCCGTGGCGGCGATCTACTCGACGTTTTTGCAGCGCGCCTACGACCCGATCATCCACGACGTCGCCTTGCAGCGCCTGCCGGTGCGCTTCTTCCTGGACCGGGCGGGCCTGGTCGGCGACGACGGCGGGACCCACCACGGCGTCTTCGACCTGGCCTACCTGCGCTGCGTCCCCCACCTGGTCGTCATGGCCCCCAAGGACACCGACGAGCTGCGCGCCATGACCCGCTTCGCCCTCGCCTACGAGGCCGGCCCGGTCGCCGTCCGCTACCCGCGCGGCGGGCAGGACGCGCTCACCCCCCACCCCGCCCCCATCGAGATGGGCCGCGCCGAAACGCTGCGCGAGGGCGGCGACGTGGCGCTGGTCGCCATCGGCGCGGGCGTGGGGATCGCCCTGGACGCGGCGGATAAACTGGCCGCGTCCGGCGTCCGCGCCACGGTCATCAACGCCCGCTTCTGCAAGCCCCTGGACGCCGACCTCATCCTCGCCGCCGCGCGGGGCTGCGGCTCGGTCGTCACCGTCGAGGACGGCGTCACGCACGGCGGCTTCGGCTCCGCCGTGCTGGAACTGCTGGCCGCCCATGCCGTCCTCGTGCCGACAACGCTGGTCGGCCTTCCCGACGGCTTCATCGAGCACGGCCCCGTCCCCACCCTGCGCGAGTTGGCCGGCCTGACGGCGGACGAGGTCGTCCGCAAAGCGCTCGCCCAGATCCCCCCGCGCCCCATCGCACGCGCCAACGGCAGCGGGAACGGCAAAGGCGGGAACGTGGCCGAGCGGATACCGGCGGGGGTCGGGTCCTAGTGGCGCGCAAAACGCGAAGGGCTGCCCCCCCCGCCCCCAATCCTGGGGGAGCAGGAAGAAGATGGGGCGGGTATGTCGCCGTGGGCCTCGCGGGTGCCGCGCTGGGGTCAGGCGGGACCTACCTCGCCCTGCGCCCCGCGCTGGCCCAGGCCGCAGCGGCGCGCTCACTCACCGGCGACGCCGCCCTCGCTCTGGGCAATGCCGCGTTTGACCAGAAGAACTGGACGCAGGCCGTTTCCTACTACACCCAGGCCATCGCCGCCGGCACGGACACCCCGGACATCCGCACCGACCTGGGCACGTCCTACCGCAACCTCCACCAGCCGCAGCAGGCGTTGGAACAGTTCGGCGTCGCCCAGCGCGAAAACCCCCAGCACGAGAACAGCCTGCTCAACCAGGGCATCGTGTACGCCTTCGACCTCGGCGACGCTCCCCACGCCCTCGCCCTTTGGCGCTCCTACCTCCAGCGCTTCCCCCACGGCCAGCACGCCGCCGACGTGCAGAAATTCATCGCCGAAGTGCAGGCGCACGGGCTGACGCCCGCGCCTGCGGCGAAACCGTAAACATGTAAGCCCGTTGCGGCGGCTGACTTTCGGGCGCGGTGTGATATAATAGCCTCAGCAATTTTGCAGGCGTGAGGAGAGAACTCAATGGCATACGACGAGCAGGAAGACGCGCAGGAGTACGGCGGGCAGGGATATGACGGGCAGGGGGACGCGTCGCAGGCGGTGGCGCAGGCCGATCCCGAAGCCCAGGGCGCGCACCGGGACATGTTGAGCGAGGCGCTGGGGCACCTGGGCGGGCAGGGCGTGGAC
>CAXTWM010000323.1:0-5738 GCA_964247915.1 uncultured Armatimonadales bacterium
GCGAGTGTCTCGTGGGCTCGGAGATGGGGATAAGAGACAGGGCCGACGTAGGTCTCGCGGATCTTGGCGGTCGGGTAGCGGTCCTGCCACTCGAAGCCTTCCAGGGTGCTGGTCGCGGTCACGGTCGCGGGGTTGGGCGAGGTCCAGTCTAGGGTGAGCTTGACCGGCGACTGCCAATGGGCGCCGACGGAGATGCGCCGGGGCGGCAGCACGGGGATGGAGAAGCCGACGGAGTTGCTCCGGTTCTCGGCGGGCAGGGTGGACAGCACGCGCCCGCGCGCGTCCACGGTGCGGTACAGGGCGCGGACCTGGGCGAGCGGGACGACGCTGCCGCGCGTGGCGACGTAGGAGACGAACGGCTTGGCGCGGCCGGCGGAGTGGTCCACGGGGATGATCTCGTCGCGGACGAGGTATTCGCCGCCGGAGGCGTTCTCGACGGAGCGGGTGAAGCGCAGGCGCGACTCCTGGATGGGGGGCGGCGGGGCGCCCGGCGTGGACTCGGTGGACGCGGCGGTCAGGTCGGTGCGGCGCTGGTAGCGCAGGTCGCGGCTGCTCTTCCAGGGGTAGGTCAGCGTGATGCCCTGGGATGCAGGCAGGTTGATCCGGTTGGCGAGTTGGACGGAGACGCTGTCGGTGCCGACCATCTGGCTGCGCTTGTCGTAGATGACGACGGTGAGGGCGTGCGGGCCGTCGTTGTAGGTGCGGAGCGTGTCGGGGGCGTCGGGCGTGGTGTAGCCGGCCTTGGTGTCCCAGACGAAGACCGCGTCGCGCGGGCTGGCGGGGAGGGCCTGGGCGGTGACGAAGCGGCCGTCAATGCTGACGGCGACGTAGCCGCCTTTGGGGAACTCGCGCAGCCTGATTGGGACGGACTCGCGGACGATGGCCTTGTTGAACGGCAGCGCGATCTGGATCGGGCCGGCGGGGGCGATCGCGGCGGGGGCGGCCCTCTGGCCCAGGATCGCCCCCCCGGTCAGCGTGCCGGTGAGGGCGAGAAGGGCGAGTGTCGTTGCCGATGGGTGACGCATGATGATGACCTCGGTTACGGATTGTCGGTTACGGGTTGTCGGACAGGGTCTGGGCGGAGGCGGTGGCCTCGGCGATGGCGGCGCGGGCCTGGTCGGCCAGGCGGGCGGGGACGAGGATGTCGGCCCAGCAGGATTCGCCGACGCCGAAGACGTTGCCCAGCGCGGGGGCGGGCAGGCCGTCGAAGGTGGCCGGGATGCCGGCGGCTTCGAGCAGGCCGCGCACGATGTTGGCCTCCATCTCGCTGCCGGCGGCGAAGACGGCGGCCAGCGGCTCGGTCTCGACGTCGGGGTTCAGGGCGACGTTGTCGGGGACGCCCTCGAGCGGGTCGGTCGGGATCTGCCAGTCGTTCAGCGCCCGCTCGGCTTCGGGCAGCGAGGCGGGGTCGGTGCGGGCGACGTGGGCGTCTATGTCGGCGATCAGGGCGTCGGCCTCCTGCTCCTCCTGCCGGTCCTGGGCTACGCCCTGCGCTTCGGGGCGGGCGAGGGCGGCTTCCTGCCGGGCGGCGGCTTCGAGGGGCGTTTCGGCGGCTTCTGTGTTAGAATACGGGTTTTCAGGCATCGGTTGGTTCCAGAACCCCTCCCGGCTCGTTCCTTTGCACTGGCTACCCGGAGGGCGCCACCCTCCCCCGGAGGGAGAGGGTAAGGAGGACCGGGTTCAGGGCGCGCATTAGTCTCCGGGGGCGCGCATCAGCTTGGCCTGGCCGGTGGCGACGATGAGGCCGGCTTCGGTTCGGATGTCGCCTTCGCAGACAATCAGGCGCGGGCGGACGGCGACGATCCAGGCCCCGGCGCGCAGCGGCCCGCCGACGAGCGCGGGCCGTTTCAGGCGCGTGGTCAGGCCGGCCGTCACCCAATGGAGGCCGTGGCGCTCCAGGGCGGCGCGGGACAGGACCTCGTCCAGCACGAGCGCGAGCAGGCCGCCGTGGACGCGGTCGGCCCAGCCCTGGTGCTCGGGCAGAGGCGTCCAGCGGGTGACGCAGGTGTCGCCCTCCCAGGCGAAGGTCAGGTGGAGGCCGGCCGGGTTGCGCGGGCCGCAGCCGAAGCACAGGCCGTCATCGGTCAATCGCGCGTCGTTCAACCCTGCTTCGTTCAACCCTGCTTCGTTCATCTAATCTTGAGGCCGCGGGAAGCCCGGCCTGAAGGCCGGGCCTACTCGGATGGGCCGCCCCTTCGGGGCTGTAGATGCGCCATCATACTGTCGGCAGCCTGTTCCAAAGCCCCGAAGGGGCGGCCATTCCGTGTAGCCTGCCCCTTCAGGGGTAGGAGACTTCTGCCGTGTCCGCCCAGAGCCGGTTGTTGTAAAGGTCACATTCGCCCCGGACGGGGCAGGCGGCGCAGGCCGGGCTGCGGGCGTGGCAGGTGCGGCGGCCATGCTCGATCAGATGGACATGAAACGAGTAGATCTGGTCGTCGTCGAGCAGCGCGGGCAGCAGGTCGTGGGCCTGGTCGGCGGTCCGGGTCGGCCCGATCAGGCCCAGCCGCTGCGAGACGCGGTGGACGTGGGTGTCCACGGGCAGGACGGCCCGGCCCAGGGTGAACATCAGGACGCAGGCGGCGGTCTTGGCCCCGACGCCGTGGAAGGAGCGCAGATAGTCCCGGATGGCGGCGTCGTCCCAGGCGCGGATGTGGTCCAGGTCGGTCTGTCCCTGCCGCTCGTACACGTCCTGCAAGATGGCCTGGATGCGCGGCGCTTTGACGTTCGCCAGGCCGCCCGCCCGGATGGCGTCGGCCACGGCGGTGACGGGGGCCGTCCGCACGTCGTCCCAGCCGCCCGGAAAGGCTAGTTTCAGGGACTGGTACGCCCGCCCGGAGTTCAGGTCGCTGGTGTTCTGGGACAGCACGGTTGCGACGAGAGCGCCGAGGATGTCATCCAGATGGTTCTCCGCGCGCCAGACGCGCGGGCCGTAGGCTTCAGTCAGAGCGGCCTCGACGCGCTGCGCCTTGTCCGTCAGTTCGTTTTGGCGATGTTCGCGCTGTTTGTGGGTGCGCTCGGAGTCGCGTCCCGCCTCAGAGTCCCGTCCCCCTGCCGCCGATGTTGCTCCCCGCGCCGCTGCCACGGGCAATTATAGCATATCGCCCTGCGGTTGGCAAGGGAACGGGGAAATTACCAGTTGACCCGGCCTTGAAAGGCCGGGCTACTCGGAGAAAGCCCCTCCGGGGCTGAGGAACCTCTCCCCGCGATACGCAGTAATGCCGCAGGCATACAAGTCGCGACCCTCCCCTGTTAAGGGAGGGTAAGGGGGGAGGATTCGCGAGGCGAGATGTCGTATGATTTTCTAGCCCGTGGGGCCGTCGATAGAGGCTTTCGTTGGAGCACAGGGACAAACCATGCATCCCTACAAGAAGGGCGACCACATTCTGGTGGAGCAGTGCGATGAACAGGGGAATACTGCCGGATGGCAGGAGGTGGTGATCCTCCGGGTCGGGCCGCAGGCCACTTGGTACGGTCTGCCGCTGCCTTCCGGCGAGGCGAGCGGCAGGATTCAGGGTGTGATGCTCAACGAGGCTCTGATTACACATGCTCAAATCCGTCGCGTCCGTCGCGGCTGAACTTGGTCGTTAGGCCGCCGGGCTTGGAGTTCTCTTTTTGGCACCATCATGCAACAATTGAGTTATGACATTGTTCCCATCGTGGCGATCTTGAGCGTCGTGGGCGGCTTCGTGGTCATCGTGGGCATGGTCATCAACGCCATCGTCAAAGTGAAGATTGCCAAATACAACAGCCTCCAAATTAATCAAAGGCGAGAGGCGTCACCGCAGGAGGACGTGTGGCCTCCTCCGCCGGCCTCCCCTGCGGCCTGACAATGGTGCTGCACCTCCGAAAACTGCTGCGCGCCTGTGCGACCTCAGCAGCCGCGCTGCTCAACCTTCTGACCTTGTACGGGCGATGATTCCAAATGCCCCCCACAGATGAACAACTGCTGGACACCCGGCGGATTTATAACCGCCTGGAGCGCGTATGGGTGAGGGCCGTTTCGGAGCAAGCCTTGGCATGATGCAGAAGAGGCGCGCATGAAAGGAAGGGACTCACATGCAACCGGCCCGCAACCCGATCCGCTTCCTGATCCGCTTCTTGGGTCGTCTGGCCCTTGTCCTGCTTCTGCTCTGGGTCGTCGTCTTTCCCACGGACACCCTGCTGCACGAGGGCGGCCACGCGGCGATGAGCCTGATCACGACGCGCGGGGGCGTGACTCTGAACACGGGGTTTGGGAACCCAGGCCCCGATTTCCGCCTGGGCAGGCTCCGCGTCCATCTGGGGCTGTTACCGGGGATCTATGGTTTTTCCCATTACGATGCCCAAAACGTCAGCCGCACGGACAAGGCGCTGATCATGCTGGCGGGGCCGTGCGTCTCCCTCGTCCTGGCGCTGTCATTCGGGTTCGCGCTGCGCCGTGGGGCGCGGCTCCGACCGCCGCTGCGGCTGCTCTGCCTGCTGTTCTTCCTGGCGAGCCTGTTCCAGTTCCTAGGGACGGTCCTGCCCGTCCACTACCCGCGCGGGATGGGCGATTATAAGGGGTGGAGGAGCGACGGCGCCGCCGCGCTCGGCTATCTGCGATGACCGACCCGCCGCTGACTTGGTGATTCGCAGGCTCTTTGGAGGCCCTTGATGGACGAACAACTGCTGGAAACCTGGAGGATTCATAACCGCCTGCTACGCGTCTGGCTGGGGGCCGTCTCGGACTCGGCCTTGCAGTTCGCGCCGCAGGCGCGGGAGCGGACGGTAGGGGGGCACTTCGCCCACATCCACAACAACCGCCTGGACTGGCTGGCGCCGGCGGCCCCGGCCCTGGCGCAAGGCGTCGGCAAGATCGCCACGGGCACGGCGGCCAAGCGAGCCGTCTTGCAGCAGGCGCTGGCGCAGTCGGAGGAGGCGGTCGGCCTGCTGGTCCGGCAGAGCCTGGCCGCCGGGGGGAAGATGAAGGCGTTCAAGCCCCACGCCGTCGCCTTCACGGGTTATCTGCTGGTGCATGAGGGCTACCACCTGGGCAAGATTGACTTGCTGCTGCGTCAGGCGGGGGAGAAGCTGCCGGACAAGGAGCATTACGCGCTGTGGCAGTGGGGACAGCCGCCCGAAGCGTGAGGGAGGGAGCCGACAGTGAAAACGGCTGCTGGAACAAAGAAAAGGAGAACATTGTGATGACCCCGATGAACCCAGAGCCGGGAACTCCCGCCCCCGTGCCGTCAGTCTGGCCGCCGCCGCCGACGAGCTTTGAGGCCCCGACCGCCCAGGCTTCGCCGCTGGCGGCGCTGGCGGGCTTCCGCGTCCAGAGCGTCTGGCTGGTCCTGCTGCTGACGCTGATCACGCTGGGCATTTATGCGGTCTTCTGGCTGAGGCGGCAGAGCGCGCTGGTGAACAGCCTCCGCCCGGACCTGAATCTGTCGGTGGCGTATGCGAACGTCGTGCTGGTGGTCGCCTTCCTCGGCGCGGGCCTGGATGTGGCGAGCTGGATCAATGATGCCTCGTCCCTGGACAATGCGGCCAGCCTAGGCGACCGGCTATTCGGAATCATGGCCCTGGTGCTTTCGCTCCAAGTGCGCGGCGGGTTCAACCGGCTGCTGGGGCTGGAGAAGACCAGCCCCTACTGGTTCGGGGCCGTCTGGACCTGGCTGTTCGGCGTGGTGTACCTGCAATACAAGATCAACCAGGACGTCCGGCGGTGGCAGAACGAGCCGCGCGCCGCCCTGGGGTATTGATGTCGGCCACTCAGGCCG
>CAXTWM010000324.1:0-5728 GCA_964247915.1 uncultured Armatimonadales bacterium
ATGCAGATCGTCCCCACCCCGAACCCCGCCCTCGACAGCTACTACGCCGCGCTCGCCAACTACGGCAGCCTGGGCGTGACGCACGAGCAGGGCATCCGCAGTGCCTTCCGGTCGCTGCTGGAGACGTTCGCCAAGCCCGTCGGCTGGACCCTGGTGGAAGAACACACCCTGCCGGGGAGCCGCAAGCGGCCCGACGGGACGCTGCTGGACGACTTCCGCATCCCGCGCGGCTATTGGGAGGCGAAGGACGCCAAAGACGACCTGGAAGCGGAGATTCGCGGCAAGATCAAGATCGGCTACGACCTGCGGAACACGATCTTTGAGGACACCCGCCGCGCCGTCCTGTACCAGAACAAGCAGCGCGTTCTGGACGTGGACCTGACCCAGCGGGACGCGCTGGCGGGCCTGCTGACGCGCTATTTCAGCCACACGCCCGCCGAGATCGAGGAGTTCCACCAGGCCGAGGCCGAGTTCCGGGAGCGGATTCCCGTGCTGGCGAAGGCCCTGCTGTCCATCATCGAGGCGGCGCAGGGGGAAAACCCGGCCTTCATCGCCGCCTTCGCCGCCTTCTTTGACCTGTGCCGGACATCGCTCAACCCTCAGGTCAGCCGCGCCCAGGTGGAGGAGATGCTGGTCCAGCACCTGCTGACGGAGCGGCTGTTCCGCAACGTCTTTGACAACCCCGAGTTCACCAAGCGCAACGTCATCGCGGGGGAGATCGAGATGGTCATCGCCGCCCTGACCAGCCGGTCGTTCAGCCGCGAGTCGTTCCTGAAGCGTCTGGACTACTTCTACACGGCCATCGAGAACACGGCCCGGACGATCACGGACTTCTCCGAAAAGCAGGGCTTCCTCAACACCGTTTATGAGCGGTTCTTTCAGAACTTCAGCACGGCTACGGCGGACACCCACGGCATCGTCTACACCCCGCAGCCCATCGTGGACTTCATGTGCGCCAGCGTGGAGGAAGTCTTGAAGACGGAGTTCAACACGTCCCTGTCCGCCGAGGGCGTGACCGTTCTGGACCCGTGTACGGGCACCGGCAACTTCCTGGTGAACCTCCTGCGCCGCCTCTCGCCGCTGGACTTAAAGCGCAAGTATGGGAAAGAATTGTTCGCCAACGAGGTCATGCTGCTGCCCTACTACGTCGCCTCCTTGAACATCGAGCACGCCTATTTCGACCTCCAGGGGCAGTACGAGACCTTCCCCGGCCTGTGCTTCACGGACACATTGGACTTGGCGCAGGGCAAGCAGCTCGCCATGTTCGCCGAAGCGAACACCGACCGGGTGCAGAAGGAGCAGGACGCGGCCATCACCGTCATCATCGGCAACCCGCCGTACAACGTGGGGCAGCAGAACGAGAACGACAACAACAAGAACCGCAAGTATCCCGTCGTGGATGCCCGCATCCGGGAGACCTACGCCAAAGACTCAAAGGCGACGCTGAACACGAAGCTTTATGACGCTTATGTCCGTTTCTTCCGCTGGGCGGCGGACCGCTTGCAAGGACAGGACGGCATCGTCTGCTTCGTGACCAACAACTCGTTCGTGGACCAGATCGCCTTTGACGGGATGCGGAAGCATCTGCTGGAAGATTACACCCAAATCTATCATTTGGACCTGCACGGCAACGTCCGCAAGAACCCGAAACTGTCCGGTACGACGCATAACGTCTTCGGTATTCAGGTGGGCGTCGGCATCACTATCGCTATCCGCAAAGCGGGCACAGAGAAGTTCCTGAAGTACCACCGCGTCCCGGAAGATTGGACAAGAATGTCAAAGATCGCCACGCTTACCGCGTGGCGATCTTTGACAGACGTTCCCTGGAAGGACCTCCAGCCAAACACGAAGAATGCTTGGCTCACCGAGGGTTTGCGGGCAGACTTCGAGGACTTTTTGCCCATCGCCTCTAAAGAGGCAAAAGCCTCTAAAAGCGGCGAAGTGCAGGCCATTTTCAAGACGTACTCGCTCGGCGTCTCCACCAACCGCGACAGCATTGTTTATGACTACGATAAAGAGAGGCTTAAAAAGCGCGTCAGTGTCTTTCTTGAGGCTTACAATGCAGAAGTAGACCGCTGGAAGGCTGCGGGGCAGCCCAAAGACATTGACGCTTTCCTTGATTACGGTCGCATCAAGTGGAGTAGGAACCTAAAATCTGAACTCAGACGGAGGCGCAAGGCGGTTTTCGATGAAGCCGCAACGCAACCGGCTCTTTATCGCCCCTTCAATAAAGAATGGCTGTATCGGGGCGACATTGCTGTGGATGAGGCAGGAGCGACCGGCTCATTCTTTCCCGTTTCACAAGCCGAAGGGGGTAATGTGCTTATCTGCCTCAGTAGCCTGGGAAACAACAAGCCTTTTCAAGCTTTGATGACGGATTGCGTTCCAGACCTGCACCTGACGGGGGATAGTCAATGCTTCCCCCTCTACACCTACGCCCTCGACGGCAAGCTGCGGCGGGACAACATCACCGATTGGGCGCTGGGGCGGTTCCGCGAGAAGTACGGGCCGGACGTGACCAAGCGGGACATCTTCCACTACGTTTACGGCCTGCTGCACTCGCCGCAGTACCGGGCGCGGTACAAGGAGAACCTCAAGCGCGAACTGCCCCGGATACCGCTGGTGGAGGATCACCCCCTAGCCTCGCCCCCCGTTGACGCGGCGGGAGAAGATCGCCCCCTAACCCCCAATTCTGGGGGGACCGGAGAAGAGGGCGCGGCAAGCGGCGCCCCTACATTTCCTGCTCCCCCAGGATTGGGGGCCGGGGGGCGATCCCCCTTCCAGCAGTTCGCCCGCGCCGGGGCCGCTCTTGCCGCCCTGCACGTCGGGTACGAGCAGGCGGAGGAGTACCCGCTGACGCCCCTCGTCAGCAAGGACGTGCCGTTTTCGTGGCGCGTCACTCGGATGCGGCTCAACAAGGACAGGACGGCGGTGGTCGTCAACGAGGCGCTGACGCTGGGAGGCATCCCCGCCGAAGCCTTTGACTACAGGCTCGGCAACCGGAGCGCGCTGGGATGGGTGCTGGACCAGTACCAGGTGAGCGCGGACAAGCGCAGCGGGATCGTCTCGGACCCGAACCGGGCGGACGACCCCGAATACATCGTCCGCCTGGTGCGCCGGGTCGTGACGGTCAGCGTCGAAACCGCGCGGCTCGTGGCGGGCCTGCCGGTCATCTTCGGCGGCGCAGCGGGAGAAACAGGAGAAAGCGGAAGGGGGGAGCCATGAGCATCACGCCCGAAACGCGGCACGCCATCTCCAAGGCGATCTGGCTGACCTGGCTGATCGTTTCGACGGGCGTCGTGGGCGCCTTCCTCCTGTCGCTCCGAAACAAAGGGAAGGCCGGCATCCGCACCGGGGGGTGGAAGGCGATCAGCCGCGCCGAGTATTGGAATCTGAGGCTGCGGTTCGGCTGCACGATATTTCTGTTGGGCCTGTGCTATCAGGGGGCCGACAAGGTGCTCAAACGCATTCCTACACGGAACCCGCCGCCGCCCGCCGCCCGGCCCCTCGACCCCGCCGCTGCGGAAAGCCTCCGGCTGAGGCGTGAGCGGACGCTGACGTTTGGGGATGACGTCGTGATCACCTGGGGCCGTCCGACGGGCGTGGCCGCCGCGACGGCCAAGGCCGCCCATGAGATCTTCGATCCGGGGGCCGCGCCCGCCGGCCTCCCCGCGAGTGGGGGCGGGAAAGGCGTCTACAAGATCGCGAGCGGCACGAAGGCGCTGTTCAGGCACTATGAGGCGTTCCCGGACCGCAACATCGCCTGTGTGATTCTGGAGGATGGCCCCCACGCACTGAAAAGCGCCTGGGTGCCCGGTGAGCGGCTCCGGCGGGCGGCGCGTTAAGCCACCGACGAGGCCGGGGGCGGGGCGGGTGCGGCCAGGCGCGCGAATTCTTCCAGGCTGAGGGTTTCGCCCCGGCGTCCGGGGTCAACGGCGGCGGCGAGGAGCGCGGCGGCGGCCCGCTCCCGATCCCAGCCCAGGGCGGGGTCGCCGCTGAGGGCGTTCAGGAGGGCCTTGCGGCGCTGGCCGAAGGCGGCGCGGACGACGGCGAAGAACAGGCTTTCGTCGGGGACGGCGACCGGCGGCCTGTCGTGGGGCGTCAGGCGGACGATGGCGCTGTCCACGTCGGGGGGCGGGAAGAAGACGCGGCGGGAGACGATGCCGACGGTTTCGACCTGGGCGTGGAACTGGGTGAAGACGCCCAGGGCGCTGTAGTCGGGGGAGCCGGGCGGGGCGCCGAGCCGGGCGGCGACCTCCTTCTGGACGAGCAGCACGATCCGGGCGAAGCGGCCCCGCTGGTCCAGCAGGGTCGTCAGCAGGGGCGACGTGATGTTGTAGGGGATGTTGGCGACGACGGAGACGCCGGCCTCGCTGCCCGCAAAGTGGGCGTCCAGAAAGGCGGGCCAGTCCAGGGCCATCGCGTCGCCGGGGACGATCTGGACCTGCGGGAGATCGCCCGTCGTTTCTGCCAGGGCGGGCAGGAGGTCCTGGTCTATTTCCAGGGCGACGACGCGGCCCGACTCGCCCACGGACTGGGCCAGCGCGCGCGTCAGGACGCCCAGGCCCGCGCCGATCTCCAGGACCGAATCCCCCGGCCCCAGCGCGCCCGCCGTGACGATCTTCGCCAGCGTGTTGGCGTCTACGAGGAAGTTCTGCCCGAAGCGGCGGCGGGGGCGCAGGTCGTGCCGCTTGAGCAGGGCGGCGATGGCGGCGGGGCTGGACAGGTTCATGCCGCCATTATACCAGGTGTACCCGGCGGCGGGAAGTTCCGGGCAGCGTCGTCCAGGACCAGCACCCAATCCTGAGCGTCGCCGCTCGTCGGGGGCGCGAACCGGAGCGCTTCGGCACCGGTGAAGCGCCCCCCGGCGACGGCTTGACCGGTGCGCGGGTCATACCACCAGGCGGCCAAAGTTGCGCCGGAGAACGCCCCTGTGTCCACAGTGAACGGCATCCCGGAGGGAGCATAAACAAAGGCGTAACTGACGGCGGCGTCGCAGGTCGCGCGGACGTGGTCGCCGCCCGCGCCCACGTCGGACAGGAGGAGCGACTGGTCGGCGACGCGGGACAGGAACGGGCGCGACTCCATCAAGGCGCGCAGGTGTCGCATCTGGCTTGCGCCCGGCAGTTGCAGGGCGGCGCGCCAGGGCGTCCGGGCGGCGTTCACGGCGGGAAAGCGGGACGTGTCCAGGAACTGCCAGACGTCATGGCAGCCGTAGGTGTGGCCCAATGCCCCGGCGAAGACGGCCCAGTAGGCGGCTCGGCGCACGGCATGGGCATCAAACCAGGCGTCCGTCGGAGTCCACTGGGGCGTCATCACGGGATGGTCCTCGTAGCACGGCTCGCCGTCCAGGACCGGGCGGGTCGGCTCGGCTCCGTAGTCGCGTTCAATAGCCTCGTAGTTCGGGACCAGGCCGACGTGCCCGGTCTGCCGCATGTCGAAGTCCAGCCAGGCGTCGTCGGGGAAGAAGTCGCTCGCCGCCTGACCGCCGGGCGGGTGGAACGTCCTCAGATGCGCCCCGCCGTCGCCCTCGGCCAGACCCGCCGCCATCGCGCGGATGATCTCGCGGTGCCGGTCCGTCTCCACGGGCCGGTCGCCGCCCAGAATCCAGAGGACGTCGGCGTCCCGGTAGCGCCGCCCCAGGAACGCGCCGTAGGAATGCGCGTTGTCCGGCGTGAAGATCTCCGGGGGGGGGGGGGGGGGGGGGGGGGGGGGGGGGGGGGGGGGG
>CAXTWM010000325.1:0-5722 GCA_964247915.1 uncultured Armatimonadales bacterium
GGGTGGGGGAGGTCCAGGGGGACGCGGCCCGGCTGCCGTTCGCCGACGATAGCTTTGACGCCGCCACGGTCGCGTTCGGCATCCGCAACGTGGCGGACCGGGACCGGGGCTTCCGGGAGATGGCCCGCGTCGTCAAGCCGGGCGGGCGCGTGGTCTGCCTGGAGTTCTCCCAGCCGCCGGGGCCGTTCCGGGCGGCCTACGACCTGCACGCCCGCTACGTCATGCCCACCGTGGGCGGCGCGGTCAGCGGGCGGCCCGACGCCTACGCCTACCTGCCCGCGTCGGTGGCGCGCTTCGACACCCGGCAGCATCTCGCCGACCGGATGCGCGGCGCGGGGCTGGCGGACGTGCGGTGGGTGGACCTGACGTTCGGCCTCGTCTGCGTTCACGTCGGCGTCAAGCCCCGCGCGGGCTTTTAGATGGGAAACAAGATCATGGGAGCCACTGCGACCGTTCTTTCCGAACCGACCGTTCCTTCCGTCCAGGCCGCCCCGGCCCAGGCCGCGCGGGTCACGTTTTTGGACTGCGTCGCGGACGATCTGGCCGCCGTCGAGACGCTGCTGGGCGATGAGATCCGCTCCGACGTCCGCGCCGCCTACGCCATCTCCGGCCACACCCTCTCGGCGGGCGGGAAGCGCCTGCGCCCTGCCCTCGTGACCCTGGCGGCCCGCGCCGTCGTGGGGGTTTTCCCGGCGCAGACCATTTACGCCTCCGCCGCCGCCGCCGAGCTGATCCACATGGCCTCCTTGATCCATGACGACGTGGTGGACGGGGCGGCGGAGCGGCGGGGGCGGCCCACGGCCAACGCCGCCTTCGGCAACCAGATCAGCGTCCTCGTCGGCGACTACCTCCTCGCCAAGAGCATCCACCTGGCCGCCCGCGAGGGCAACATCGCCGTCATCGAGGTCTTTTCCAAAGTCACCGTCGGCCTGAGCGAAGGCGAGGTCTTGCAGATCACGGCCAGGGGCGACGTGGACACGTCGGAAGAGACCTACCTGACCATCATCGGCAAGAAGACGGCGGGCTTCATCGCCGGCTGCTGCGAGGTCGGCGCGATGCTGGCCGGGGCCGACTCCAATGCCCTGTTCGCGCTGACCTCCTACGGGCTGAACTGCGGGCTGGCCTTCCAGATCGCCGACGACCTTCTGGATTACACCGGCGACCCGGCCAAAACCGGCAAGCCGCAGTGCGGCGACCTGCGCGAAGGCAAGATGACGCTGCCGCTGATCCTGACCCTGCAAGACGTGGACGACGCCGAGCGCCGCGACCTGCTGCACATCCTGGAGGAGCCGGAGGCGCTGACCGAGGCGGAGATCGCCCGCGTCCGCGAAGCCGTTGCCCGCCACGAAGGTTACGCCCGCACGGCGGACGCCGCCCGCCGCTACGTCGCGCTGGCCCAGGACGCACTTCAGGCCCTTCCCGCTTCCCCCTATCGCGACGCCTTGAACTCGCTGGCAGACTACGCGCTGACACGCGAGCGGTAAGCAGCCGTGGGAAAGGCCGCCGCCCTAGCGGCGGCCTTCCAGTCCTGCCCGGCGGTCCCAGGCCGCCCGCGCGATTTTGGCGATTACGGCGTCGCGAGTCGCTTCACCCGCCCGCGTGTCCGACACGAACACCACCACGGCCAGGTGCCTGCCGTCGGGGAGCGTCACCAGCCCCGCATCGTTCGTCGCCCGCGTCAGGCCGTCCACGGTCCCGCTTGACCCCGTTTTGTGCGCGACGACGGTCCCCACTGGGAGCAGCCCCTTGATCTGGTGCGGCCCGGTCTCGCAGCCGGCCATCAGGCCGAGCAGCAGGCGTCGGCTGGATGCCGACAGCCCCTTTCCCCGTTGCAGGCCGTTCAGCAGACGCACCATCGCGTCCGGCGTCGCCCAGTTGCGACCCTGCTGCACCTGTTCGTTCTGCGCCATCGTCTTCTCTGAAGTCGCGACAACAATGTCCCGGATGCCCAGCCCGCGCAGAAACGCCGTGACGCGCTCCGGCCCGCCGGCCAGCTCCAAAAGGAGGTCGCTGGCCGTGTTGTCGCTGACCCGCATCATCATGTCCAGCAACTGCGAGACCGTCATCTCCGCGCCGTTCGGGTACTTGTCCCGGATCGGGCTATAGTGCGGGGGCGGGGGGAGGTCGGCGGGCATGATTCGCAGACGCCGGTCCAGCCTCAGCGCCCCCCGGTCAACCCGGTGCAGCACGGCCAGGGCGATGGGCAATTTGTAGACGCTCTGCATGGGGAACCGCTGCTCGCCGTGCAGGGCGACGATGCGGCCCCCTTCCACGACGGTCACGGCGGCCCCGACCGGGCCGCGCGTCGCCCGCGCGATGTCCGCCATTTCCGCCTGTAAACTCGCCGGGGAACCATCCGCGTCCGCCGCCGGTCCGGCTGTCAGGCCCAGTGTGCCGAGCACGCCGGCCAGCGCAAGCCAGAGGCCGCTCTTGTTCTTGGGGTGCATGTTTTGTCTCCCAGGGCGAGATCGGCGATGAACACAGCCTCTGCCGAACCTAATCAGCGGCAAAACCCGTTCTAGGTTCAAGGGAGCGGGAGGATTGGGCAAAGGATTCAAGCGCCTGCCTGCCGTATACTCTTATAACTGACGGCGGAGGAGGGACGATCATGCGAGCCTGGACCCTGGACAACCCGGTCATCACGAAAGAACTGCGCGGGCGGATGCGGGGGGCGCGGACGTACTGGCTGCTGTTTGGCTACCTGCTGCTGCTGTCGCTGATCCTGTTCTTTTCCTACCTCGGGTGGTGGAACCAGCACTCGTCCGAGATGGACCGGGGGAGCGTGTCGGCGGGTTTCACGGTGGGGCGGACCTTCTTCGAGATCCTGTTCTACTCGCAGGCCGTGATGATCGCCCTGATCACGCCCGCGCTGACGGCGGGCGCGATCTCGGTCGAGCGCGAGCAGCGGACGTTTGAGATGCTGCGCGGGACCATCCTCCGCCCGCGCGCCATCGTCTGGGGCAAGCTGGCCTCGTCCGTCTCCTTCGTCGCGCTGCTGCTGACCTCGTCCCTGCCGCTGCTGTCCCTCTGCTTCCTGCTGGGCGGCGTGTCGCCGGGCGAGGTCTTTTTCGCCTACATCCTCCTGGTCGGGGATGCTTTTTTGTTCGGCGCCATCGGCCTGTGCTGGTCCGCCTACGCCGCTAATACGGCGACCGCGACGGTGCTCTCCTACGCCACCTTGATCGTCTTTTTCGCCGTGACGGCCCCCTTCGCCACCCCGGTCGTGTTCGGCGGCGGCTTCACGTCCAGCTTCGGCCTGTGCGCCCTGAACCCGGTCGGCGCGGTGACGGGCGCGGTCGTGCCCGAGCACTACTACGGGTGGACGCTGCCCGCCTGGGTGCCCGCACTCCTGCTGAACGGCACCCTGAGCGCGCTCCTCGTCCTGGCCTGCATCAACCGCCTGGAGGACTTCCCGACCCGCCGCGCGACCATCCTGCGGCTGGTGACGCTGCTGCTGGCGGGCCTGATCGTCTTTTTCGGGGATGGCATCATGCTGGGGCTGAGTCCGGCGTTTGGCGCACAGGCTTCGATCCAGGTCATCGGGCTTCTGGTAATCGCCTGTCTCCTACTGCTGCTGTTCGTCCCGATCCTGACGACGGGGGACACCGAAGGCTGGGCAGCGGCCCGCAGCCTGCCCGTCCTTGCGCGGGCGTGGTCGCCGCGCCGGATCTTCGGGGACGCCACGCTGCCGTCGGGCCTGCCCCTGGCCCTGCTGCTGACGGCCCTGGTCCTGGCGCTGATGTTCGCCGCGACGCACCTGAGCAGCCTGGCCCCCACCGCCCTCATCAGCCGCTTCGGGGGAGGCCCGCCGCCGCTGCGCCCGGCCCTCCCGCTGGTGTCCGGCGTGAGCGGGGCGCAGGTGACGGACATACTCCTCCAGGCTTCGCTCATGCTGGCCCTGGTCGTGGTCGGGATCGCGGGGCTGGGCTTCCTGCTCTCGGTCCTGCTGGGGAACCGCTGGTCGTCGCTGACGCTGCTGTACCTGACGATTATCCTCGCTGTCGCGCTGCCGTTCTTCTCGTATGCGCTGTTGAGCGGCGCGGACGCGAGCGCGGCGGCGCGCAGCCCCGCCGTCAACTCGCTCTACCTGTGCCCCTTCGTCCCGCTTTTGCAGCTCACCGACACGCTCACTCCGCACCCGACGTTCGGACGTGAAAGCGCCATCCCCGGCATGGCCGGCTATGGCGTCTGGCCGCTCTGGATGGGCACGGGCCTGGTCTACCTCGTCATCGGGCTGGCATCTTATGCAGTCGCGCTGGCGCTCCTGCGGCGGCGGGAGAAACCTTCCCCGGTAGTGGCCAGACCTACCCCCGCCGCGACCCCAATAAAGTCTTAGCGGCGACCCCTCCCTGTCAGGGAATGGTTAAGACGAAGACAATGGCTCCTCTGACGCCCCCTTCCTTAACAGGGAAGGGGGCTGAGGGGTTGGGTTTCCTAAAACCGCTTGATCGCCATCGCCACTTTGCCCATGATGGTCACGTCGGCGGCGAAGATCGGCTCATAATCCGGGTTCTCCGGCTGCAAGCGGACGCCGTCCGCCTCGCGGTAGAACGTCTTCACCGTCGCCTCCTCGCCCAGCAGGGCCACCACGATGTCGCCGTCCCCCGCCATGTTCTGCCGGCGGGCGATGACGATGTCGCCGTCCCCGATCCCGGCGTCCCGCATCGAGTCCCCATAGACTTCCAGGGCGAACAGGTTGCGCCCGCCCTGGTCGCCGCGCCGCAGCAGCGAGACCGGGATCGGCAGCATTTCGGGGCTGTGGGACTGCTCGGCCAGGATGGGGGCGCCGCCCGCGACGCGGCCCACGAGCGGGACGCAGACCGACCGGCCCATCGTCAGCCGCTCGCCGCCTTCCATCAGGTCTAGGGACCGCTTGTAGCGGTCGCGCCGCAGGAAGCCCTTGGCTTCCAGGCTGTCCAGGTGCTTCTTGACGGTGCAGGAGGAGCTGAGGCTGACCTGCGCGCCGATCTCCCGGACCGTGGGCGCGTGGCCGCGCTGCTCGATGTGGGTGCGAATGACTTCAAGAATCTGACGCTGCTTCTCAGTGAGTGTGTGCATGAGGATTCCCTTATGATGAAACTGAAATAAAAGCCAATAATGGCGAATAAGTGCGGTCTCGGGAATTATACCACGCCTGCCCGGAACTTAGTCAAACTTTTGTTTGTTTTTTTCTGTGTATGGGCAGAATCTCGTTGACACTCTGCTATATCTTGTGTATAATGCAGGAGATACAAACAATTGTTTGCTGCAATTGTTCGCTCCCGTGTCGTGTCAAGTGAGGAGAATAGACCATGGTTCCGTTGAGACTTGATGTGTGTGATGATCGTCCGCGCTCCGCAGGTGTCCGCCCCCGGCCTCAGCTCGTTCTGAAGGATCTGACGGCGGAGCGACCCGCCCCGAAGTCCCCCGCCAGCGTCCGGCGCAGCCCCTTCCACAGTCTGGAAAACATCCTGCTGGCCGCCGCCGCCGCCGCCGTGCTCCTGTACTTCTTTTTCACCTTCGCCTTGTCGCTGGTCCATTCGGTCCAGCAGAGCTACCTCACCCCGGCCCAGCCGTCCGTCGTCCTGATCTCCAAGACCGTTGCGCGCGGAGACACGCTGGCGAAGCTCGCCAAACACTACGGCGACCCAAATACCTACATCCTCGCGCGTGAAGAGCAGATTGCCCGTGCCAATCACCTTACGGGAACCGCCCCCCTCGTTCCCGGCCAGCACCTCCGAAT
>CAXTWM010000326.1:0-5716 GCA_964247915.1 uncultured Armatimonadales bacterium
CCTTGTCGTAGACGCCGTCCGTGCCGTTCTTCGCCATCAGGATGGCCTCGGCGCGCACCTCGGACGCGCGCAGGGCGGCGGCGGTGTCGGTCGTAAAGAAGGGGTTGCCCGTGCCGCCCGCCAGGATGACGACGCGGCCTTTCTCCAAATGCCGCAGGGCGCGGCGGTTGATGTACGGCTCGGCGACGGTCTGGATGGGGACGGCGGTCTGGACGCGGGTGTCCACGCCCTGCTGCTCCAGCGAGTCTTGCAGGGCCAGCGAGTTGACCACCGTGCCAAGCATCCCGATGTGGTCCGCCGTGACGCGCTTCATGCCAGCCTTCTCGGCGAGCTGGCCGCGCATGACGTTGCCGCCGCCGATGACGATGGCGGTCTGGACGCCGCCGCGCTGCAAGCCGGCGACCTCGCCCGCGATCTTGGCGACGGCCTGATAGTCAATGACCCCGTGGCTGCCGTCCCCGGCGAAGGCTTCGCCGGAGAGCTTGAGCAGCACACGGGACCACTTCATTTTGGGGGAAGGGGCGTCCGCCATGGGCTAAGACGCCTCGCCGATCTCGAACCGGACGAACCGCTTGATCTCGGCCTTGCCCTTGAGGAGCTGCGCGACGGTCTGCTTCGGCTCGCGGATGTACGGCTGCTCCAGCAGGACCGCCTCCTTGTAGAACGTGCCGACGCCGCCCTCGATGATCCTGTCCAGAATCTCGGCGGGCTTGCCCGCGTTCTTCGGGTCCGCCGCCGTCCGGGTCTTAACGATGTCGCGCTCCTCGGCCAGTTTCTCGGCGGGGATCTGATCCTTGCTCAAGTACTTCGGCTTGGCGGCGGCGATGTGCATGGCGACCTCGCGGGCCAGGCTTTTGACTTCCATGCCCTCGCCGGTCAGCTCCACCAGGACGCCGATCTGGCCGCCCATGTGGATGTAAGCGTCCACCGTCCCGTCCTCGGTCGTGTAAGCCGCGAACCGCTTGAAGATGATGTTCTCGCGCATCTTGGCGAACACGTCCTGTATCCGCAGTTTGGCGGGCGAACCGCTCCCGGTGTGCGTCGCTTCCAGCAGCTCGTCCACCGACGCCGCGCCGGGGTTCTCGGCGGCGTGCTTCGCCATGTCGCGGGCCAGCGCGGCGAACTCCTCGTTGCGCGCCACGAAATCCGTCTCGGAATTGATCTCGATCAGGACGCCCAGCTTGTTGTGCTCGCGGACGAGTGCTTCCACGACGCCCTCCGCGCTGGTGCGGCCCGGCTTGAGGTCAAGATTCTTGTCGGCTTCGCGCAACAATTTGACGGCGGCATCCATGTCGCCATTCGTCTCTTCCAGAGCCTTCTTGGCCTTCATCATTGCGGCCCCGGTCTTTTCCCGCAATTCCTTGACCATTGCGGCGGTAATCTCTGCCATAGTGATTGATCCTTCATCAGCGGGCGAACACAAGGTTCGCCCCTACATCTATTTTGCCCCGCAGGGGCGAACACAAGGTTCGCCCCTGCGAAGGCTGCGGTCTCTAATCCGTCCCCTGCGCCGTCGTCTGCCCAGTCACGGCGGCGACTTCCTGCGCGGTCTCCGCCGGGTTGGTCATCGCTTCGCCGCCCTCGGCGCCCGATGTCCGGCGGGCCAGGCCACTGGCATTGCCCTCGGAAGTCATGCCGCTCGCCCCCAAAGAAGGGTCCAGCACGCCGGCGGGGACCTGCGCGCCGCCGGTGACGCGCTTCTCCAACGCCTCCCACTGCGCGGCGACCACGGCGGCATCCTGGTCATCGCCCATCTTCTGGGCTTCTTCCTCGGTGCCGACCACGGCCACGTCCTGCCACTCGCCCTGCTTGATCTCGATGATGGCGTCGGCGATCTTGTTGGAGATCAGCTTGATCGCCCGGATGGCGTCGTCGTTGCCGGGGATGACGTAGTCCACCTCATCAGGGTCGCAATTGGTGTCCACGATGGCGATGATGGGGATGCCCAGCTTGCGGGCCTCCTGGACAGCGATCTTTTCTTTCTTGAGGTCCACAATGAAGATCGCGTCCGGCATCCCGTTCATGTCCTTCATGCCGCCGAGGTAGTTCTCCAGCCGGTCGCGCTCCTCGCGCAGATCGGCGGCTTCCTTCTTGGGCAGGGATTCGAGGACGCCCTCGGCGTCCAGCCGGTCCAGCTCGCGCAGGCGGGCGATGCGGGTCAGGATGGTGCGGTAGTTGGTCAACATGCCGCCGAGCCAGCGTGAATTGACGTAGTAGGAGCGCGACCGTTTGGCAGCCTCGGCGACCGCGTCCTGGGCCTGCTTTTTGGTGCCGACGAACAGGATCTTGCCGTTGTTGGAGGCGACCTCCTGCACATAGGCATACGCCTCATCGAACAGCTTCAAGGTCTGGTGCAGGTCAATGATGTAGATGCCGTTGCGGCCGCCGTAGATGTAGCGCTTCATCTTCGGGTTCCAGCGGCGCGTCTGGTGGCCGAAGTGGACTCCTGCTTCGAGCAGGTCCTTCATGGCGAGAACTGACAAATCGTAGCTCCTTCGTGTTGTGTTCGTCCCCGCCGTTCCTCCACGGCTGCGACTCCTCGGCGAAGAGAGAGCACGCGCAGCCATGTCCCGGCGGGTGAGGATTTTCAAATTCCGTCGGGAGAGTATACCACAAACGGGCGGGCGGATTCAACCCGGCTTCCGCCGGAGGCCGCCGAGCAGCCCGCCGCCCCACGCCCCGGCCATCGCGGCGACTAGGCCGACCGGGGCGAGGAGCAGCCGGGCCGGGTAGGTGTCCGGGTGAAAATGGTCGTGATAACCCAGCATCCGGGCGGCGATGCTGACGGCCGGCAGGCCGAGGCCCACGGGGATGGCCCAGCGCCAGGCCCTATGCGGCTCGGAGAAGCCGAGGATGCCCGCCGACACGACCAGCAACAGCAGCGTCACCGGCTCGCCGTCGTCACTGACTGAGCGGACATCCTGAAGCCCGACAAGAAGCCCCAGAAGTACGCCCGCCCCCCAAAGCAGGGGCAGAAAGTTCCGCATGATCCTGATCTCCACTGGTAAAGAACTTTGTGATACAAAGTAATTATATCCGTTCCGCGCGCGCCTGTCAAGTGGGCACGGCAACCCGCCGCCTCTCCTCTAGTCGCTCACTCCCGCCAGCACTGCTTCCGTCCTCACCTCTGCCGGGGCCATCGGTTCCGGCGCGTTGAAGATGGCCGCGTAGCGGCTGGGCTTGAGGAAGATCTTCTGGAACCGGCGCATCATCAGCCCGCCGTGGACCCCGTCGGCGTAGCGGTGGTCGAACGTGAAGCTGACCGTGACGCACTCGGCAACGGCCACCGCGCCGTTCCGCACGACCGGCATGGGGCGGGGGCGGCCGATGCCGACGATCAGCGGGCACCGGCAGTACGGGGATAGGGGGACGAGGGCGTTGTCGATCCCGAGCACACCGAAGTTGCTGATCATCACCGAGCCGAACCGGTCATCGGGGATGCCGAACTTGGTCAGGGAGACGTTCAGCGTGTAGTGCGCGAAGTCTTCCAGGGCCATCGTCAGGCGCAGCAGCCACACCGGCATCCCGGCGGTGATCGCGTTGATGCGCCGGGTTTCCTCATCCTCGCCCCGCCGCAGCCGCCCGACGGCCGCTTCGGACAGCCGGGCGACCTCGCCCAGACTGTGCCCCGGCACGTCCCGGATGACAAACCCCGACAGGTCTTTCCCATTCGCCGTACTCAGCAGCGTCGTGATGAACACATCCGTCTGGGAACGGCGGTAGAGGTTCCGGGCGCGCAGCAGGTGGTTCAGATCGGGATGCTCTTCCAGGCAGTTCGCCACGATCTTGCCGATGAAATGGGTGAGCGAGGGCCTTGTTTCGGAAGGATACGCCTTCAAGAAGGCCTCGGCCTCCTCCACGGGCAGGTCCAGCCAGCTATAGGTGCTCGGGTCGCGCGGGTGCCGCCAGCTCGCAATGGCGATCTTGCGATAGGTGGTCAGCGACTGTTTCTTGCCGAGGGGTATATGGCTCATTACGCTTCCTCCTGAATGCGGTGAGCGCGCTCAGGGCGTGGGCGCGCTCGGCGGCTGTGCCTGCCTGCGCCAAGGATC
The DNA here is from genome assembly GCA_964247915.1 of uncultured Armatimonadales bacterium. GTDB lineage: Bacteria > Armatimonadota > Armatimonadia > Armatimonadales > Capsulimonadaceae > JANXMY01. The sequence continues at coordinate 4,053 of CAXTWM010000326.1, forward strand.
ACCCGGCGAGAAAGCGCCTTTAGTCTTGAGGTGGGCAATGAGGAACCGCTGTAACTCGCGCGGCGGCGCGGTGAGATAGATGCTGCCGTTGATCGTCTCATGCTTGATCGCGGTCGGGTGTCTGGCAACGAACTCACGGAGCCAGTCGTCAGAGAGTACAGCCAACCGGGGCGTCGGCGTGGTATGGATCACCAGAAACAGTGAGTGAACCGGCAGGAAGTGCTCGGCACTGAATAAGTTGCCGGGGAGGGACTTGGTTTCCACCGGGAACAGGTCCAGGAACATCGTGCCGTTGACGCTGACGAGACGGGCGACAAACTTGCCTTGTTTGTGATCCTCATCTGTATAAACGAATTTGTAACGGGCCTGTCCTTCCCGTGTGATGGTCCAGGAATCATGCGAATTGGGAACGCCCCAATTGCCTACGAGCGCGGGGTCGAACACCACATCCTTCCCCGTGTAGAGTGGATGCAGGGAGAGGCACAGACAGCCCGAAAGCAGGACCATCGGCAAGAGCAGTGCCGCGACAAGAAACAGTCTGAACCGCCGAATCATGACGATCCCTTTCCATTCGAGTGAAAAGCGTCACAAGACAAAGTGGAACATATAGAACAGGCGCGGGCGGGGCCGTCCGTGCAACAGGGGCAATTCCAGGCCGAGGGAGTTGCTCTCGTCCAGCCGGAGTGAGGGCGCGACCGCCAGCCCGTGCAGCGTGAGCTGCCCATCCAGGGAAAGCCGGTCCTGCGGCCCGAACGTCACGGCCTGATACGCCAGCGCGGGGCTGACGCCTTCCTGGCCGCCGACCAGCAGCCCGATCTTGACCGTCGGCGCGCGCAGCGAGGTCGGCGGGACGAAGGGCGCGGGGTCCATGCCGAAGCGTGACCGCAGGAACTTGATCCCGACCGCCTCGATCTGGGGCTGCGCGAAGACCGCGCCGTAGTGCCCCGTCGGCGTCCAGACGATGCGCGCGCCGCCCAGCGCTTCCGACAGGTGGTGCGCCTGCTTGGGCGAGATGAAGACGTCGAAGCGCCCGTTGAACAGCAAAGCGTTCTGGGGGTCGAAGCCGCGCAGCCAGTTCGCCGGCTCGACCGGGGCCATGTCCCGCTTGAGCGAGTCGAAGGTGACGCCGTGATACAGCAGGGCCGGGTGCAGGCCGGACGTGATGAAGCTGTCAAACACCACATCGGAAACGTCCGTGCCCCCCACGATGGTCACCAAAACCCGCGCCCGGTGGTCCACGCCCGCGATTAGCGGGGCCAGCACGCCCCCCAGGCTGATGCCGGTGACGCCCATGCGGCGGGGGTCAATGTCCGGCCGCGTGGAGAGCCAGTCGAACGCCCGCCGCGCGTCCAGCACGGCCTGACGCAGCGCGCCGACCATCTGGGGCACGTCCCCGGACAGCAGCTCCACCCCCTCGATCCGGGGCAGGGGCCGCCGGTTGTAGCTGTAGGGCTGGATGATGAGGAAGGCCGCGATCCCCGCCTTCGCCAGACCCGCCGACAGCTCAAACTCGGTCGCCAGCGTCGTCGGCAGCCACTCGTGCTCGACCAGCATGACCGGGTGCGGGCCGGGCGCGTCGGGCAGGAACAGGAACCCCGTGACCGTGTTGTTGACGGCGTAAGGGGTTTTGACGGGGGAGGGGAACGTGACGCGCAGGGCATGGA
>CAXTWM010000327.1:0-5686 GCA_964247915.1 uncultured Armatimonadales bacterium
GGGCAGGAAGTCGCCGTCCACGATGGCCCCGAAGCGCGGGGCGCCCCACCTGGAAGTGGCTTCGAGGATCTGGGCGGCGGGCAGGGCGCGCAGGGCGGCCAGCGTCGGCGCCCCCAGGCCCGCCGCGAACTCGGCCCCACGCCGCTCGGCGTCGGCCAGGCGGGGGGTGGGGCGCGTCCCCAGCAGCGAGCCGCTTTCGCCGATGGCCCCGGCGATGAGGTCCTTGGACCAGGGGGAGGCCATCTGGGCGCTGACGGAATACGATCCCGCCGACTCGCCGCCGATGGTGACGCGCTTCGGGTCGCCGCCGAAGGCCGCGATGTTCTTCTGCACCCAGCGCAAGGCGGCGCTCTGGTCCATCAGGCCGTAGTTGCCGGAGGCATGGCGGGCGGACTCGCGCGTCAGTTCGGGGTGGGCGAGGAAGCCGAACACGCCCAGGCGGAAGGTGACGGTGACGGCGACGACGCCCCGGCGGGCCATGCCGGCCCCGTCGTAGCGCGGCTCGGAGCCGTCGCCGCCCACGAAGCCGCCGCCGAAGAAGTAGACGAGGACGGGCAGGCGCCGGCCGGCGGTCTGGGGAGGTGCCCAGACGTTCAGGTACAGGCAGTCCTCGCTCATGCCGTCCGATCGGAAGACCATGTCGCTGAAGAGGGGGAGCTGCATGGCGCGCGGGCCGAACGTGTCGGCCCGGCGCACGCCCGGCCAGTCTTTCGCGGGCTGGGGCGCCCGCCAGCGCAGGTCCCCGACCGGCGGCTGGGCGTAGGGGATGCCCTTGAACGCCCGAACCCCCGTGGCCGGGTCCGTGGTCCCTTGCAGGACACCATTCGCGGTCTTGACGTCAGCGGTGCCGGCATCGGCGGCGAAGCCTCCCCGCGCGAACGCGAGGGCGCACAGAACCGCCAGAGCCAGGGCTGCGCGGGGGCGGTGGAGAGTGAAAATGCTGTGGATGAATAGCTTCAACGAGGTTCCTCTTTCCTCCCCTGTCACCGCGCCTTCCTCATTCCGAGTGTGGCTAAAAGGCGCGTGGGAGTTTTCGGGGAAAGTTCGCCGGTGGTTCCGTCCATTCCTGCTTGGATTGGGTATGTGCCCATCAGCGGGCCAAGCGATGGGACAATCAGGCCACATCGGGAGGAGGTAGGTGGACGGCGTCTTTGGCTTGGCGCGAAACGAGTGGAGAAATGGACGGTACAAGATTCGAACTTGTGACCCCTTCGATGTCAACGAAGTGCGCTACCACTGCGCCAACCGTCCATTGCGTGGTAGTCCCCCAGGGCGGGGGACGGAGTGGATCAATCTTACCCGCTCCCGAAAGGGTTTGTCAACAGGGCGGAGAGTTTTTTAGCCAGGGACACCGATTTTGGGTATAGGTGTCCCATGAAAAACCGAGTGTTCAATGGCGGCGACCAGGAAGTGTCCGAGGTGGGGCTGGGCTGCTGGCAGTTCGGCGGGGACTGGGGCGAGGTGAGCGAGGACGAGGCGCTGGCGATCCTGCGCGCGTCGGTCGAGAGCGGCGTCACGTTCTTCGACACGGCGGACGTGTACGGCGGGGGCCGCAGCGAGGAGATCATCGGCAAATTTTTGGCCCGGAACTCCGTGCCGGTCTTTGTGGCGACCAAGCTGGGGCGCGGGGGCGATCCGGGCGGCATGGCGAACTACACGCGCGACGCCGTGCGCGCCCACACGGAAGCCTCGCTGCGCCGCCTGGGCGTCGAGGCGCTGGACCTGACGCAGCTTCACTGCATCCCGCCCGCTGTTCTGGAGCAGGGCGACGTTTTCGAGTGGCTGCGCGAGTTGAAACAGGAAGGCAAGATTCGGCATTTCGGGGCCAGCGTCGAGTCCATGGACGAGGCCCAGACCTGTCTGCGGCAGGAAGGGCTGGCGTCGCTCCAGATCATCTTCAACATCTTCCGGCAGAAGCCGATTGACACTCTCTTCGACCAGGCGCAGGCCAATCGTGTCGCGCTGGTCGTCCGCCTGCCGCTCGCCTCCGGCCTGCTTTCGGGCAAATACAAAAAGGACACGCAGTTCGCGCCGTCCGACCACCGGACGTACAACCGGGACGGCCAGGCGTTCAACGTCGGCGAGACGTTCGCCGGGCTGCCCTTCGAGACGGGCGTGGACCTGGCGGACGCCCTGAAGCCGCTGGTGCCGCCCGGCATGACGATGGCGCAGATGGCCCTGCGCTGGTGCCTGGACTTTCCCGCCGTCACGGCCATCATCCCCGGCGCGAAGAACCCGGCGATGGCCGAGGCCAATGCCGTCGCTTCCGACCTGCCGCCGCTGCCGCCCGCCCTGCACGAGCAGTTGCGCGGGTTCTATGGGGCGCGGGTCGCGGACAACATCCGTGGGCCTTACTGACGGTGGGGTGAGCGAGTGGACTCACTCGCGACTCATCCACCCGAGCGCCACCAGCCGCTTCCGCAGATCATCCCGGACGGCCATCTTCGTCAACGTCTGCCTTTCCGCTGACGCCGCCGCCGTCTTGTTCTCCCGGACAAGCACCTGCAACAACTGGAAGCGCGCTTCCACGGCCTCGGCGTCGCTGTCGGCGGCCTGGCGCAGCCACCCCTCCGCCTGTGCGTCTTTGCCCCGGCCCGCCGCCCGGAGGCCACGGGCGGACAGTTCCGCGCTGTCGGGGTACGGGGTCAGCAGCCAGAGCAGGCGGGCGTCCGAGGCGTTTTCGAGCAGTTCCTTGGCCTCGTCCGGCTTGTGGTCACGCGCCCGCCAGTCCGACCAGAAGCCGCCCCCGGCGGCGTCATGGACGTACCGATAGCCGTAGGCGGCGTGGCGGCGGACGGCGTTCAGGTAGGCGATCTTATGGTCTACCTCGTACAGCCGGATCAGCGACTCGCAGAGCAGGTGCGTGAAGTTCGCGCCGTTCTCAAACCGGCCCGTGTCGGGGTCCTGCCACTGCTTGATCGCGGCGTCCGCCGACCGCTCCGCCTCGGTCAAGGCTTGGGGGTCGTGCTGGAGTTTGAACAGCAGCACGTCGGCCTCGATCATCAGGCCCGTGTTGTAGGTCCACTTGGCCTTTTCGACGCTGCCGTCCACCCGGATGTTGTCCCAATACAGCCCGTCCTTGTCCTGAAGCGTCGCGTCCGTCCACTTGTGCAGGCGCAGGCCCCAATCGCGCTGCTCCTTGCCCCCGCCCCGCGTGGACAGTTCCAGCGCGGCCACGGCGTCGGGCGCGTTGACGCAGGTGTTTTTGCTTTCGTGCTTCAGCTTCCAGAAGATGCCCCCACCCAGCGTTTCGTCCCAGCCGCTCAGGACGAACGCCTGCGTCTCGTTCGCCCATTGGAGGTACTTCGCTTCGTGTGTCAGGTCGTAGGCTTCGATAAACCCCAGCACCAGCCAGGCGTTGTCGTCGTAGTATTTGTCGTCCCCGCCCGGCCCGGAGCAGTAGGCGTTGAAGCCCGGCGGCGAGCCTTTGGGCTGCGGGTCCCAATAGTCCTGCCTCAGACTCGTGCCGAAGGTCCTCAGCAGCGGCTTGTACTTGGCGGGGTCGTAGCGCGCGCCGTCCACCAATGCGCGCCACTGCACCCCGTTGTCCCACATGAACGCATACGGCAGCCCGCCCGGCTTGTCCGGGAAGCGCCCGTGATACCGCTTCGCCGCCGCGTCATAGAAGTGCGTCTGGATATACTCCATCTGCGCCTCCGCCTTCTGCCGGTAGTCGGCGGAGGCGGGCGGCGCGAGGGAAGCCCCCAGCAGGGACAGAAAGACGCCAAGAGGAATTAGCTTTGTCATAGACGCAGTTTATCACGCCCGGCGGGCGGCTGTCAAGAACCACGTTCGGCTAAAACCACCGGGGACTATTTTCCCATTGTCGTACACGAACACGCTGACTTCGCTACCTTCTTTTGTGGACACTGGTGGGATGGTGACCGGCTCTCCGTGGGAAACCCTGTCGAGAATGAGGTGTCGCCCAGTAGCACCCTGCGAGAAGATGCGAATATGGTGCGTACTCCCTGGGGCGAAATAAAGCCGGCGTTCAAGCTGGATAGGCTCCACTGGGGTGTGTGAACGGGTATCCCCTTTTCCCTCCGCCATAGCCATTGACCTTGCTGGTGGAGCGATGCGGCGTAAAGTTTCCTGTCTCCATCGCTTAACGGCCAACAGGAACACATACTTCTCGGCAATGTAATTGTCCTGCTGGGCCTGCTGTTCAAACCGGGGAGGAAGCCCATCGACGCTGTGGGCATGGAAAGACGCTGTTGAGGCATGAGTTAGGGCGAGTGACACCCTGTTTATCGCTTGTCGCCTCTGTCTCTTTACAGGCGTTTGGGCAGCGTGTCGCTGTTCGGACCTAACATACTCGACATAGAGTTGGAACACGTTGATATGCTTTTGGACAAGGGCGTGCATTCTGCCGACGAGAATCTCACGGTCGTAGTGGCGCAGCGTTGCTACCCTCACTTGCTGATCCGCTGGGATTGCTGCAAGTTTTGCCCTTTGCCGGGCAATGCCCGGTGCTAATTGGCGGATACGCCTTTCATCCTCGCGCTGCCGCCGATCAATCGCCGCGATCTGCCGTCGCCATCCCCGCTTCAAGTCTGCATCTTGGGTGGCGGCAATACGCATCTGGAGCGCCCCCTTGATAACCTCCCGCTGTTGGATGCCATATTGGACTCTATCGGGTTCACTGATACGGCCTTTGAGCTGGTTGATCTCGGCGATTTGGGCGTCGGTCAAACGGTTGGGATGTGTGGCGATGTAGTCGGCGCGGCTTTTCTCCAGGAGTTGAACCCGTTGCTGCTCCTTCGCGTAGTCGGCGTTGATCGTATCAATCTCCGGCTGCACCTTTTTTAACTGTGCCGGAGAAAGATGCCTCTGAACTTCGGCAAGCTGGGCATCCAGTTTCGCGTTCTGCGAAGCGAAGTCCACCGGATATTTCTCCGATATACCGTTTTGCTTCTGGGCGGGAGCCGGGGCCGTGGGCCGAGGCGGCCCGGACTGGGCGACGACGCGCCAGGGCAGGAGGCCGCCGAGGGCGAGGACGGCGACCAGCGCGGCGGCGAGCATGAGGCGCGGGCGCGAGGCGGTTCCGATGTGCTGCATGGCGTGTAACCTCCGGCGGAGCGTGTGGCGGGGTGCCGCCACGGCGAGGGTGGGGAACAGAGACGCCGCCGTGGCATGGCGGCGGGTGGCAACGCCCAGGAGCATCCGGCCATAGGCGGTGGGCGATGCGCCGGTCAGGGCGACGGCTTGGGCGTCGCAGGCGATCTCCTGGGCGAGACTCCATTCATGCCCGGCGAGCCAGACCAGCGGGTGAAAGAAAAAGAGGCGCTGCGCCAGCAGGGGCAGGGCGTTCCACAGGAGGTCCCGGCGCGCGAGGTGAACCAGCTCGTGGGCCAGCATCAGCCGCAGTTCCGGGCGCGGTCGGTCGGTCAGGACGAAGGCGGGCAGCAGGATGGCGGGCCGCGCCCATCCCAGCAGGAGGGGGCTGGCGAGGCCGTCCGCGACGCGCAGCGGCGGGACACGGCCCAGGCCCAGGCGGCGGCCCAGCGCGGCGGCGTCCGCTTCCAGCGCCTCATCGGCCAGCGGCGTACTCGCGTCGTAGAAGGTGCGTGCCCGACGCCAGGCCGCCGCGACGTGGCCCAGGCTGACGAACACGCCCAGAAGCCAGGCGGCCAGGAGCCAGGTCTGGACCGTCGGCAGGGTGGGGCGTGGGGGCGGCGGTGGCAGG
>CAXTWM010000328.1:0-5686 GCA_964247915.1 uncultured Armatimonadales bacterium
GCGGCGGCACGGTCTGGGACATGGCCGAACTATAGCACACGACGGGGGCGGTGTCAAGGCTCGCCTGCACGGGCGCTTTGAAGGTATAATCCTTGCATGAAGGGCATCATCCTTGCCGGCGGCTCCGGGACCCGGCTGCACCCGCTGACGCTGGCGGTCAGCAAGCAGCTCATGCCGGTCTACGACAAGCCGATGATCTACTACCCGCTTTCTGTCCTGATGCTGGCCGGAATCCGCGAGATTCTCATCATTTCCACCCCCCACGACCTGCCCCACTTTCAAACGCTGCTGGGTGACGGCGCGAGCCTCGGCTGCCGCTTTGAGTACGCCGGTCAGCCCGCCCCGAACGGGCTGGCCCAGGCGTTCGTCATCGGTGCCCCGTTCATCGGGCGGGACAAGGTCGCCCTGGTGCTGGGGGACAACATCTTTTACGGGTCCGGCATGGCGGAGATGCTGCAACAGAACACCGACCCGGACGGCGGGGTCGTCTTTGCCTATCACGTCCAAGACCCCACGCGCTACGGCATCGTGGAGTTCGACCGCAGCCATCGTGTGATCTCCATTGAAGAAAAGCCCGCGCAGCCCAAATCGTCCTACGCCGTCCCCGGCCTGTACTTCTACGACAACGCCGTCGTCGAGATCGCTGGGGCGCTGACGCCGAGTGCGCGGGGGGAGTACGAGATCACGGACGTCAACAAAATTTATCTGACCCAGGGCCGCCTGAAGGTCTGCATCCTGGACCGGGGCACGGCCTGGCTGGACTCGGGGACGTTCGCCTCGCTGATGCAGGCGGGGACGTTCGTGCAGGCGATCGAGGAGCGGCAGGGTCTGAAGATCGGCTGCATCGAGGAAGTGGCCTACCGCATGGGCTTCGTTGACGCGGACGGCCTGCGGGCGCTGGCCGCCCCGCTGATGAAGAGCGGGTACGGCGAGTACCTGCTCCATCTGCTGGACCCAAGTTTCGCATGATCGAGGGATACGACAAGGAGAAACAGACAATGGCGGAACAGATCAAGACGGCCTCGGGGCTGCAATATGTGGATGAAGTGGTCGGGGACGGCCCCAGCCCCGTGCCGGGACAGAAGGTGACGGTGCATTACACCGGGACGTTCCCCGACGGGCGCAAGTTCGACTCGTCGCGCGACCGCAGCGACCCGTTCGTCTTTGTCATCGGCAAGGGGCAGGTCATCAAGGGCTGGGACGAGGGCGTCCTGACGATGAAGGTGGGCGGGCGGCGCACCCTCACCGTGCCGTCGGAACTCGGCTACGGCGCGCGGGGCGCGGGCGGCGTCATCCCGCCGAACGCGACGCTGCTGTTCGATGTCGAGCTGCTGGGCGTGGGGTAGGCGGACCGATGCCGAGCAGACTCACCCCGGCGGACTTCGGGCCGGACTTCCAGGACAAGCTGACGACGCAGGGCTACGGCGGGGGGACGCGCATCGAGGGCGTCCGCCTGCTCGACCTGCGCCTGATGAGCGACGACGGCGGCACGTTCGCCGAGCTGGTGCGCTTGGACGAGGGGGGTAATCTGGAAGCCATCCCCGACTTCAAGGTGCGGCAGTCGTCGTACTCGCTCCTGCTGCCGGGGGCCGTCAAGGCGTTCCACCTGCATTTCAACCAGGAGGACGTCTGGTTCGTGCCCCCGACCGACCGGCTGCTGGTCGGCTTGGTGGACGCGCGCCTTGCCTCGCCGACCTACAACCAGGCCATGCGGCTGGTCATGGGCGGCGGCAAGGCGCAGCTCCTTTATATTCCGCGCGGGGTGGGGCACGGCGGCGCGAACATTTGGGGCGACCCGGCGACGGTGATCTACTATGTCAACCAGCGGTTCGACCTGAGCGACCCCGATGAGCGCCGCCTGCCCTGGGACATCGTCGGCACCGACTTCTGGCAGATGACGCCAGGGTGAATGCATGATAGCATTTCTAAAGGGAAGGCAAGCGCAACGAGCGACTAAAGAAGCACAGCGAATGATAGAGTCTTCGTGTCGTCAGTCAGCGGAAGTCTTATGCCATCAGTCTGCGCCGGAAGACCCAATATTCGGGTCTACGTTGTGTGGGAGCGAGGCTGAACGCTGCATCGTCCGGGTTTTTTATGGAAAGCGTCCACCTTCAGAGTTTGTCTTTAGTCCTCCTTGGCGTGATTGCATGATTATCAGCGTAGACAAAGAAACTTTCGTCGCGGAAGTGATCACCGATGATGAACAGTATCAACCCCGTCTGCGATAGCATGACGAATGTTTGGTGAATATGCAAGCGCCGTTCCCGACCGTCCATTGGTCTTCCCTGAACTCCGACGCCACCTTCTTCCCCGGCGAGCAGTTGCCGCCGGAAAGTGAGGGGCGGCTTTGGGCCGTGCTGACTTTCCTCTACTACGGAGACAAGGTGGCGCTGGCGGACATCGCAGGGCGCGGGCTGTGCATCCCGTCGGGGAAGATCGAGCCGGGCGAGACGCTGGACGCGGCGGCGGAGCGGGAGGCGTGGGAGGAGACGGGGGCGCGGCTCAACCCCGAACGGCGGCGCTTGATCGGCTGCTACCGGCTGACGCCGCGCGAGGAGGGGCGGCCGGTGCGCTTCTGCCCCGTGTTTGTCGCCGAAGCGTGGGGGTTCGAGCCGATCCCGCCCGGCTCCGAGTCGCGCGGGCTGACCCTGGCGGCCTGGGAGGACGTGGCCGAGGTGTATTTCACCTGGGACGCGCTGATGGCGGCGGTGTTTGAGTACGCGGAGGAGCGCCGGAACGCGCTGTTACCAGCGGGGGTGCCGGTGGCGGCGGTGATGGAAAAGTCGCTGCCCTGAAGGGCGGGTCTAATCCCGGCTCCGCCGGGGGGCCGCCCCTTCGGGGCTACAGACCAAGTTCTTGATAACCGACAGCCGGTTCCGAAGCCCCGAAGGGGCAGTCCACCCGTGTAGCCCGGCGCTTTAGCGCCGGGAACTACCGCAGCGAGGTCAGCACTTTTTCCAGTTCGCCGTTGGCGACGTTCCCGATGATGACCACCTTCATCCCCGCCTGGCGACCGAACAGGACGCCGTGGCGGGGATGCTGCGTTCGGTCGGGGCCGGTGTCGGGGCCGTCCGGCGTCTCGAAGACCGAGAGGGTGTTGGCGCCGTTGAAGTAGCGCAGCTCGACCACGCGGCCTCGGCGGGCTTCGGAGACGGAGCCGGCCTGGTATCTGAACCCTTCCGGCAGATAAGTCGGTGCGGGGAGGGCGACTCCGGCCTGCGCCCGGACCTGGGCCAGCGTCAGCGAAGGGGGCGCGAAGCCGCTGATGACGACCTTGCTGCCGGTCGCCGGCAGGCGGAAGACGGCGGCATCGAAACGCGGGCTGTATGTGACCTGGGTGTAATAGGAGACGGACTGGAGCCGACCGTCGGCGGCGTACTGCTCGATGCGGAGCTGGGCGCCGTTGGTCGGGTCGATCCAGAAGCGCCGCCAAGGGGCGGGCGCGCTGCTGCGGGCACCGACCTGGACGATGCCGCAGGCGTGGCCCGCGACGACGTCCTGCCCCGCGCTCTGCACGACCAGCCGACCGGCGCGGATCTGCGCGATGACCTCGGGGACGTGCACGCGCAGGCTCTGGATGCGGGACGGACTCAGCTCCAACGTGTCTCTGGCGGGCACGAGATGGCAGTAAAAGCGGCCGTTATCAATGATCTGCTCCCCGGCGAGGCGGGCCGGGCGGACGTAATCAATCCGCAGGGAACGGGCGCCGTCCCGCTGGACCTGCTGCTCGGAGGAAAGGTCCAGGCCGTTCTGGGAGACCGTCGTGACCTGGTCGCCGGCCAGCGCGAGCGAGTTCTCGGCCTGGAGCATCCGCTTCAGCAGGTTCTGGGCGGGCTGGTCCGACTGACCCGCCACGCCGACCGGGGCGTTCACCCTGGGCCGCCCCGAGAAGAAGGGGCGAGCCACGGGCGGGCGCAGACGCGGCAGCCGGGGGACACGGGGACGCGCCGGCTGCCCCGCCTGGAGGGGCAGGGAGAGAAGCAAAAGCAGCGCCCCGGCAGGGGCAGCCAGAAGACGCATGGGTTAAAACACTTCCGTGTCGGCGGCGGGCGCGGGAGAGGGGTCCCCCGCTGCGGCGTTGTCCAGATGGCCCGCCAGGTTCTGCGCCGCCAGGTCCGCCAGGGGTTCCCCGGCGGCGTCCCGGCGGCGCTGGGCGACGCAGTCGGCCACGAAGGCATGGTCGGCGCTGTGGACCGCGACAGCGGCGGGCCTGTCCGGGGCGGGGGGATGCGTGGGCGCGAGCAGGACGCCGCCGACGGCGGCGAGGGCCACGCCCAGCGCGAGCGCGGGCCGCAGGAGCGGCGCGGGCCGGCGGAAGGGCAGGGCCAGGCGGTCAATCCAGGTCCGGCGGGGGGCAGGCCGCCGCGTCAGGGCCAGCCGCTGGGCGAGGGCGGCGTCGAAGTTCGCCGAGGGCTGCCGGGTCGGTAGCGCCTGGAGCGTCCGGTGCAGCGCCTCAAGATCGCGGCGGAGCAGGCCGCAGGCGGCGCATTCCGCAAGGTGCGTCTGCACCTGCCAGGCATCGGCGGCGGTCAGCCGCTCGTCTATGAGTTCCGACAGCAGAGATTTAGCGGTCTGACAGTCCATGGTCTTCCTTACGCATTCAAGTAAGCGGAGAGGCGCTGGCGGAGCTGCATTCGCGCGTTGAACAGGCGCGATTTCACGGTGCCGAGCGGGCAGCCGACGACCTGGGCGATCTCTTCATAGGGCAGGCCCTCGATGTCGTGCAGCAGCAGGGTCGCGCGCAGCTTTTCGGGCAGCTGCGCCAGGGCGCGCTGAATCTGCTCGGCCACCTCCTCGTTCTCCAGCAGGCGCTGCGGCTCGTAGGTACGGTCCGCGACCTCGTGCGTCGCTTCCCCCTCGCCGTCGCCGAGGGGGTCGTCGAGCGAGTACGCCGCCGTGCGGTTCTTGCCCCGCCGGAACCGGTCAATGCACAGGTTGCTGGCGATGCGGAAGAGCCAGGTGTTGAGGCTGGACTGGCTGCGGAACGAGTCGATGGACGTGTACATGCGGATGAAGACTTCCTGGGTCAAGTCCTCCGCGTCGTCGCTGCTGCCGGTCATCCGGTAGATGTAGTTATAGACCTTGGTCTTGTAGCGCGCCACGACCTCGTTGAAAGCCGCTTCATCATTGACCCGGCACCGCTCCACGAGGGACACGTCGGTCAAAGGCACGCGAATCGCCTGGGCATATGCCATCAAGTTGCTTCCCATCCGCCGATTGGTGGTATGATACCCATGCAGACGTTCTCGACGTCTAAAAGTTCACCTAAAAGTTCACCCGGCAGCGCAGGAACTTCCACGGGTTTCCGCCTGGGTAAAATGCCTCGGGGAAACATCTTTGAAGGGCGTGAAGGAATTCGCGCCGATTAAGAACAATTATACCGTATAATGCTGTGTGTGAGGCGTGTCCACGCCCGACTGCTTTGCCGGAATCGCGCTCGCGACAGTGCGTTTACGGCTTCGCGTTTTCTACACCGCGTTCTCAAAAGAGTGCATTTTTCAGTGGAGGCATCTCAAATGACCAAGAGTATTGCATGGCGGACCGCTCTGACGGCGGCGGCGGTGGCCGCGTTCGCCTCGGTGGCGGGGACCATCTCGGCGGCGACCGGGCCGGAGCGCTCCCTGGCGGGCATTCGGATTTTCGCGCCGGGTTCGGAAGTCACCCGCAAGTTTGGTAATCCCAGCCG
>CAXTWM010000329.1:0-5680 GCA_964247915.1 uncultured Armatimonadales bacterium
CCCGCCTTCCCTGACCGGCAGCCAACCGCCCCGGCGGCCCCTTGGGGGGCCGCCGGGGCCTTTTTGTGCCCTACTCCCGTCGGGCCTCGAACCCGAATCATGCCCTTATAAGGAGCACGCTTTGACCACTTAAGCGACGGGAGCCTCTGAGGGCAGGAGAAGGCAATCTTCTCCTGCCCTCTGTTCTAGTCTTTGAAGGGGTCTACGACATCCTCCCCGGCCATCGCCACGCCCAGCGGCGTCAGCGTGTGCAGGACCCGGATGGAGCGGGCGTGGTGCGCCAAAACGTCCGGGAGTCGTTTATAGCAGTGCGGCGACTCGTCCGTGCCCGCGCCGCGCAGCTCGACGTTCTTCTCGCGCAGCCATTCCTGCATCATCTGGCGCGAAACCGCGCCGGGCGAGATGACCTGGCCCGTCTTGCGGTTGACCTTGCCGCGCGCCGCCGTCCGGCTCATCACCCGGCCCGCGCCATGCACCGTCGAGTGGAGCGCGTCCGCCGCCTCGTCGGACGCGACGCCCTCCAGGATGACCGACTGGTCCCCCATCGAGCCGCCGACGAACCCCTTCTGGCCGGGGAAGGCGGGCGTCGCCCCCTTGCGGACCACCCACAGGTCGCGCCCGCCGTGCGTCTCCTTCCAGGCGAAGTTGTGGTGGTTATGCACCTCCTCCACAATCTTTCCGCCCAGCAGCCGCGCCACCTCGGCGCAGACCCAGTCCCGCCCGGCGTAGGCGTAGCGCCCGGCCAGCGCCATGCAAGCGAGGTAGTCGCCGCCCAGCGACGAGCGGACATCGAGCACGAGCGGGTCCACGTCCATGCCGTCCTTCGCCCCACCCGCTTCCAGGAAGAAGGTGGCCGTCTTGTGCCCCAGCCCGCGCGAGCCGAAGTGCGCGCCGATCCAGGTCCGGTCCTGCTCGTCGGCGAAGAGGTCAAGGTAGTGATTTCCCGACCCTATCGTGCCGAGCTGGTTCCGCGCCATCTGTTTCAGCGTCTTCATCGGGGTCAGTTTCCACGCCTCATCATCGAACAGCTCGTGGTCCACATGCGTGCCATTTGTGCGCCCGATGCCGAACTCCAGACGGCTCCATACGTCGTCCATGACCTTCTTGATCTTGCCCCGCACCTGCGAGGCGGGGATGTCCAGCCGCACGGCTTTGTTGCCGCACCCTATATCAAATCCGACCGCAGACGGGCTGACTTTATCTTCGTAGGCGATCACGCCGCCGATGGGCACGGCGTAGCCCTTGTGGCCGTCCGCGCACAGGACCGCGCTCCGGACCGCCTCGTGGGAGGCCGAGCGCGTGATTTGGGCCAGCGTCGACTCCTCGTGGTCGCCGAAGATCTTGATGTTTTCCTTTTCCATATCGTTCTTTCTCCTTCCCGAGCCGTCAAACGTCGTGGCTGTCGGTGACGTTCTTGGCGAACAGGTACGGGTCGCCGATGTATTTCAGGCAGACGCGGCCCACTTTGGGGTCGGTGCGCTCCTGGGCGGGCCGAACGACCACGCCCTCGCGGATGTGGTCGGCCCCTAGGGTCGTCGCGCCCTCAGACAGCGCCCGAACCGTGTCCAGAGCGTAAGGCCCCCGATACAACACGGGGACGGCGGGCACACCGAACCGGGTACACAGCGCGGCGAAGTCGTCCGCATCCAGAAATTTGCCGTCGGCCAGCAGGTCGAAGGCCCGGAAGCCCAATGTCCCGACCTGGCCGTAGGTCAGGCTCTGGACTTTGCTGCCGAAGACCTCGCCGTACAGGATGACCTGCCGGTGCGTTCCGCCCAGGTGCGAAAGCAGCTCCTGGACGCCCGGCAGGGCCATCGGCTGCCAGTAGATGCTCCCCGCCAGGTCTTCGGGCCGGCGGCGGCGGACGGACATGGAGCCGGCCATCCACTCGCTCTCGACCAGCCCCAGGCGGCAGGAGGTGCCGTGAATCTTCTCCGACACAGACACGTCTTCGCCGAGGGCGAAGACGCCGGGGAAATTCCGCAGGTTCTCCACGTCCGTGTACTCGACGAACAGCGGGTGGGGCGGCTCGGCGTCGCCCGCGCTGATTTTCACTGGCGGGACGTACTTGGTGATGCCGTAATGCTCCTGGACATTCATCCCCTCGGGCCAGGCCGGGTCGTCCCGGTCCACGATGACGCCGAAGCTCGGCTCGCCGCGCAGCCGCGCGCAGCGGACGCGCCCGTTGGACAGGTACTTGGTGATGCCCCAGCGGTCCGAATGCTCGGCGGGGATCACGGCGTCAATGGGGATGTACGTCACCAGGTCGCCGGGCGCGTACCGGCCCTTCGGGATGACGCACTGCCACCCCTTGATCTGCGCCAAATCGAGCGCGTCCGCCCCATGATGAGGCAGGACTTTTTCGATCTTGCAGACTTCCACGATCAGTGTGGACATTTCTTGTTCCCCTTACAGGACGCTACTCGTCCTCCGTCTTGGCAGCCACTACGGTTTGTTCCGCGCCCGCACACCCCAAATCCCCTCGAACACGGAAGGATTTTACTGTCCCTACGCTGAACGTATCAACAATGGAGCGCAAGAAGACAGTCACCATCAACGAGAACTTCTTCGCCATCATTGGCCCAGTTCAAGCTTGGCTACTCGGCTTGCTCGCCGCCGACGGGTATGTTAACGACTCTGGGCAGATCGCACTATCTCAATCCGGTCCGTATGGTCATCACCTGATTACACACGTCAAATCACTCCTGAACCATAACGGCATTATCTATCAAGCACCGACCAGTCGCCAAAAAAGCTACTGCCTGTCGTGGAGGTCACCCGGTCTAGCCAAGTTCCTCAGCAGTTATCACATCACCGCCCGAAAGTCCCTCATTTATGAGTGGCCTAATGCGCTCCATACGACACTGGCTCCGCACTTCTTGCGTGGCTACCTTGAAGGCGATGGAGGGGTCGGCGTCTATGATTCTGGAACAACGCGCTACCTCCTCATCCAGTTCGTCGGCACACAAGCGTTCACCGATGTTGCCAAGCAGACTATCCCAGTGGCGGCTCAAAGAACAGAACTCGTCCGCGCTGCCAACTGCTGGGAGTTGCGCTGGGCCTGCTCAAAAGCCGTACAGGTCGGCGACTGGCTATTCAGCGACGACAACCTTTATCGTGGCCGTAAGTTCGAGACTTATCACAACTTCAAAGCGCAATGGCTCCCCCGACACCTTCGGTACGCCCCGCTAAAGGCGGAAGCAAAGCGGCTCTGCGCGGCAGGCGCATCGGTAGAAAACGTCGCGCAAGCCGTCGGTGTTCCGTGGCAAACGGTTTACAAATGGCGTACTCGTCATTTCAGTTGAAGAATTTCCGCGAAACCACGTTCCAAGAACCCGCTTCCAGGAGCAAGGTGCGGCACTCCTGGCAGACCGTCTCGGCCATCGGCGAGGCGATCTGGTTGTAGTTCAGCATCACCACGCCCAGGTTGGCATCCACTTTCGCCTTGATGCCGTAGGTCGTTGCCAGGTCCGCCAGCGTCCCGCCGCCGCGCAAAAACCGCTGCACTTCCAGTTCGCTCATCGCTTCGCCCCTTCTCATTGTCTGTTGAGTCGGTTGGGTGGGATTCGAACCCACACCCGGTCAAGGAACGGTTTTACAGACCGCCGCAGCAAACCGTATCTGCCTCCAACCGATGTGTTCTGTCTTGCATCTGTGGCTTTTGCCTGTGCCACCAGGAAAAGCAAACAAAAAGGCCCCTGGCTTTGCGCCGGGGGCCGATTGCTTGCTGCGTGTCGTTTAGGAGGAAGAGGTTAAGGGCATCTCTCCCCATGACGCGAGGCGGGCGCAATCGGCGGCGTGGGATAATTCCGCGCTATGGCTTGACCGGGCTGATACGCGGGGGACGGCACGAAACAGCCGGTCGCACCCGTACCAAACGAGTGGGCCAGGCGTGACGCGGCGCGGGGCGACCGGAGCGAAAGTCTCTGGGTGCCTTTGGCCGCCGCGAACAGGTTGTCAGTGGGTCGAGTCATGGTTCCGGGCGTCATAATAGCACACGGTTTCCGGGCTTGTCAAGCCCAGGCCGAAAAATCCCTTCCAATACGGTAAAATAACAGAGTGAACTACACCCTATTTCAGCGCATCCTTTTGTGCGCGTCTTTTCTCTGCCTGCTTTTCCCCGCCGCCGCCGCGCCGCCCGCGACGCTGACTCTCAGCCAACTGCTGACCCGGCATCAGCGGGCGTCCGGGCCGACTGCTGCCCATGAGGACAAGGGCCAGCAGGAGATCATCTATGACATCAGCGCGGGCGGCCTGATGGGGACGATGACGACCTATGAGGCGCCGGGGCACCGGGGCCGGCAGGAGGTCCGGCTGGGGCCGATCGCCACCACGACGGGCAGCGACGGCAAGACGACCTGGGAGCAGGACGGCACGGGCAACGTCCGCATCCTGGGCGGCGAGGAGCTGGCCGAAAGCAAGGCGGATTCGGGCTTCTCGCTCGAAAACGTGGACCCCTTCAAAAAGGGCGTCAAGGGCGGCGCGGGCACGATGACCCTGCGGCCGGGGCGAGATGCTGAGACCGGGTGCTATGTGCTCGACGTCCAGCCGAAGGGCGGGACCAAGCAGACCATCTACCTCGACCCGAACACCTATCTTGTCCGCCAGTCCGTCGTCCACAAGGGCGGGATCGCCACCACGATCAGCATCCTGGCGTACAAGAAGCTGTTCGGAACGCAGACGCCGAGCCACATGCAGATCCAGCCCGCCGGGCTGCCGCTGACCATTGACGCCACGCTGCGCTCGGCGACGCGGCGGCCGACGATTGAGGCCGCCCTGTTCACGCCGCCGGCGGGGGCGCGGGACTGGCAGTTCCTGACGCCGGGGGCCTCCACTGAGGTCTCCTTCCCCTTCGCGACGGATGAGAACGAGGTCGTGGTGTTCGCCTCGGTCAACGGCCACCCGCTCCGCTTCCTGCTGGACAGCGGCGCGGCAGGCGCGTTCGTCACGGCCCAGGCCGCCCAGGCGGCGGGGCTGACCACGCAGGGCAACCTGCCCGCCCTGGGGTACGGCGGCTCCTCGGCTACGGGCCTGGCGGCCCAGGCGACGATCGAGGTCGGCGGCGCGGTCCGCCTGACGCGCCAGACCCTGCACGTCATCAAGGACCCCAACGTCGCCAAGCTCCTCAGCGAGCGCGGCCATGTGGACGGCGCGATCGGCTACGAGCTGTTCGCCCGCTTCGTCACGCGGCTGGACTACGGGAACAAGATCGTCACCCTGACCGATCCCGCCGCCCCGCGCGCCGCCCCCGACGCCCGCGCCGGGACGCTGCCGCTCAAGCTCGAAGGGCGGATGCCGACGATTCTGGCCTCCATTGACGGCCGGCCGCCCGCCCGGTTCCTGGTGGACACGGGCGACGCCGGCGGCGTCCACCTGTACACGCAGTACGCCCAGGCGAACGGGCTTCTGCCCCGGACGGGCGACCCGCAGGCCCAGACGCGCTCCGGCGTCGGCGTCGGCGGGGCCATCCAGGAGACGGTCACGCCGGGCCACACGCTCGCGCTGGGGCGGCTGAAACTCAGCGACCTGGGGCTGGCGACGATGACCGGGCCGGGCATCACCCTCGTCTCCACGAACGCCGGCGGCATCGGCAACCTGGCCCTGAACCACTTCTGGGTGACGTTCGACTACGCGCGCGGCCAGATGCAGCTCGTGCCCGCCCCGGCGACGCCGCCCGCGC
>CAXTWM010000330.1:0-1319 GCA_964247915.1 uncultured Armatimonadales bacterium
GCGCCACCTGAGTCGCCCCTTTGGCGAGTTCGGCGTAGGCGAACGCGCCCCGCGCCAGCGTCAGCCCCAGGGCGAAGAACCGCCGCTCGTCCGGGTCCATCTGGAGCGCGCCGGCGGGCGTCGGCGGGGCGGCCTCCCGACCCTGCGCCGAAGCCCCCCGCGCCAGGCCGGGCAGGGCGAGCAGGAGCAGGAGCGCCGGTATCAAGCACAGTTTCATGCCGTCATTCTACCCCGGCGCGGGACGGAAACGGGCGGCGGGACGGAAACGGGCGGGGCGCGGGAAGGTTCGGCTTACACGTCCCCGGCGGCGTAGAACCCGGCCCAGTAGTAGGGGTGCCCGAACGGCGGCTCTTCCTGACGTTTCGGCCGCCACCCGCCCGCCAGGCCGGGCAGGTTCGCCTGGAGCCAGGCGGACACCTCCTCCGCCGTCATCCGCCGCACGACCCGCTGGGCCTCGTTCAGCGCGTCCGGTGCCGTCCGCCCGCCCTCCTTCAGCAGCCGGAAGTGGCGGTCCAGCAGGATCGCGGCGGCGAGCTGGTGGACTTGCCACAGGCTGCCGATCACATGGCGCGCGCCGGCGGCGAAAAAGGCGGTCGGCAGCCCCAGGAACTCCGCCGTGACGATCGTCCGCCCCAGCCCGCTCTCGCAGGCGCCCAGGGTGACGCTGTCACAGCCCGTGAGGTCCAGGTCGGCGAAGACGCGGGTGAAGGACACGGCCTCGGACCGGCCCAGCGTCAGATGGCTGTCCGCTGGGGCGTCGGGGTCGTAGGCGGCGTGGCAGGCGAACAGAATGTCGGTCGGGCGCTGCTCCGCGAAGGCCGTCCGTGCCTCCTCCCAGGACGGGTCCGGCGACACGCGCAGCGCGTCGCCGTAGACGGCGGCGAGCGAGGCGAGGGCGCCCGCATAGAACGGTGTGCCGGCGGCGTCGTGGAGCGCGCTCATCGTGCGGGCGGCGGGCGCGTCGTCCGGCCCCTCCGCCGGCCGGTGGACCTGGAGGAACAGCCCCAGCGTGTGGGCGTAGCTGACGGTCCGGCAGTGTTCGATCAGCGGCCTGCCGCCGACCGTGAGCGCGTGAAAGGGGACCTCGTTCATGAACAGGCGCGGGAAGACCTTCAAGCGCCGCCCTTGCAGGAACGGGGCGAACGCCTCAAGCGTCGGCCCCAGCGCGTCCTGGTAGAAGCGCAGGAGTGCGTCGAGGGCCTTGCCCATGGCAGGCGCGGGGTTCGGGACGCCGCGCATTTCTTGCAGGTCCTGGTGGCAGGCCGCGTGTGCGGCCTGCCACTGCGCCTCCCCCACGGGTATGACGCCGATCACCGCCG
>CAXTWM010000330.1:1329-5677 GCA_964247915.1 uncultured Armatimonadales bacterium
CGCCGCTTGGCCCGCCCCGGCGTCCAGCAGCGTCAGGGTCGTCTGCCGGTCATCCACATGGGGCAGCAGGAACGCGACGCCCGGCAGGCGCAGGGCCAAAGCCTTTTGGGCGATCTCGTCACTGAGCTGGGCGTGCGTGACCGGCCCGGTCAGGGCGATCCGCGCCTGCTGGTAGAGCCGCCTGTCTGCGTGGTGTTCGCCGAGGGAGGCGAAGTAGGCGTCGAAATCCCGGTCCAGATCGCCCTGCGGGTTGAACGCCCCCAGGGACTGGTGGAAAACGCCCCGCGCCCGCCGGAACTGCGCCCGGACGTCGGGGGGCAGCGCGGTCGCGGCCCGGCCCTCGGCGACGACCTCGGTGGCGTAGCGCGGCCCCGCCGCCTCCCACTCCGCCAGCAGGTCGGGCGCGCTTTGCAGCAGCCACGCGGCTTGGAGCGCGTTGTCCGTGTAGGAGCGGAACATCTGCTGGCCGACCGCGCGCGCCACGGGCAGGACCCCCATGCCCACGCACGCCTCAAACCTCAGCCGTCCTCCTCGGTAGGCGGCCAGGGCGGGGACGAGTTCCGGGGGCGGGCGCTGCGGGTCCACGTCGCGCGGGGCCAGCCGCAGGCGCGCGTCGCCCAGCTCGCGCGCCGAAAGGGCGTACCAATAGCCGTACTCCGCCGGCGCCTCATGCCGGCAGGCGCTCTCGAGCTGCCCGGCGGCCTCCTCCATCCGCCCCGCCTGCCCCAGCGCATAGCCGTACAGCCGGTGGAGGTGCCCGATCTCCGGGTCCAGGTCGGCCGCCTGCGCCTCCGCCAGCCCCTGCCGGAACTGCTCCGCCGCCGCCTCCGCTTCGCCCCGGCCCCCGTGGACGCTGCCCAGCATCCGCCGCGCGACCACCCGGCAGAAGGCCCCGTCCGCGCCGGGGCAGCGGTCAATGACGGCCTCGTAGTCTTCCGGCGCGGGCGGCGCGGGCCGCCCCCCCAGCTCCGGGAACGCCGCGAGGAGTTCGCCCCGCGTTTTCTCCCAATAAAGGTGTTCGGTGAGCGGGTTGATGTCCCGGTAGGGGGCCGACCTGTACCAGTGCCGGTAGTAGGCGAAGAGCCGGCGCATGTGCCCGCGCAGGGCCTCGTCCGCCCGCCGGATCGCCTCGCCCCCGCCCTGCGCCTGCCACTGCGCCAGGACGCTGTGCGCGTTTTCCAGCGAGTTCAGCGCCAGGTCGGAGTTCATGGCGATCTGCGCGTCCGAGTAGAGCAGGCAGCCCCGGATGAAACCCATCGGGTCCCGCGCCTGCTGCATGGCGGCCTGGAACAGAAAGGAGAGCCAGTAGCCGGGCAAACGCCGCCAGCGCACGACGCGGTCGAGTTCGCCCGCCATGCCCTCCCGCTCGGCGTCCGTCACGCACGCCGCCCCGATTTGCTGGACGAGGTCCGGGACGTGCGGGTTGATTCGGCCCTGCTCATAGCCGTTCTCGGCCAGGGCGGCTTCGATCCGCCCCACGGCGTCGCGCTGGGTCGGGGTCAGCAGGCCGCCCGAAGGCGGGGGATAGGTCAGCATCTGCGTCTACCCCCTGTTAAGCGCTTTGGAGCGGGAAGTCGCGCTGCCGCATCTCGTATTGGGCCTTCAGGATGTGCCCCAGCAGCCCCGCGCGGCGCAGCTCACAGGCCAGGGCGGCGGTGACGCGGACGGCGGACCCTTTCGGGGACTGGATGATGACGCCGGCCGTGAACCCGTTCTGGATGGCCTTGTCGGTCACTTCCCATTCCAGGGAGTCGGAACCCTGGCCCGTCGCCTGCACCTGGGCGTAGGTGCTTGTCCACTGGAAGGGCAGGTCCAGCTTGAAGCCCAAATAGTCGGCCAGCGGCGCGGCCGGCCCGGTCGCCGGGATCGCCGCCAGGACGAACTTCAGGGCTTTGGAGACGTCCAGGTGGACGCCGCCGCTCAGGATCGTCGCCTGGTGCGACTCGTCTTTGGGGTAAAGGTCGTAGGCGACCGCCCCCTCCGGGGCCGCCCCGTCCGCGTGCAGCCCCAGCCGCAGGCGCAGGCGGACGAGCCGCAGGCCGTCGGCGATGAGGATGTTCAGCGGCGCCTCGACCAGATGAAAGTCGTACCGCGCGCTGTCGGCCGGGATCTGCCCCAGGGGCGTCTGTCGCTGGGCGGCATACGCGACCAGCTCCGTCTGGGCGAGCTGCTGCGGCAGGTCCAGCGTGATCCCGCCGAGCATCTCCCTGGCCTGAGCCTCGTCCGCTTTGACCAGGGTTTCGCCGGCGAGGACGCCCGCGAAGGCGTCCTCGGCGTCCCATTCCGGGATAGACGCCGGCTGAAGTTCCAGTGAAGATTTTTCCATGTCTGATCTCCTCGCGTCGTGTCGGGAGGCAGGCGCGCTTTGGAGGCTGGAATGCGGGACGCGGCGGGGCGGTCCCGGCGTTTCCTGCTCCGGCGGGCCGCCGGGCGTTGTGTCTGCCGCCATTGTACCAGGCTACCGTTACAGCAGCGTTAAATATTTATAAATATTCATAAAACCGCCATGAAACGGCTGGGGAACGGCCCGCGATTCTCGCCCGATGTGACGCCGCCTCGCCTTCCTTGAAGCATCAGCCGCCCCCAGGTGGTATAACTGAGGGGAATGTGATCCACCGAAGGGGGCGCCGCGCCCCGCCGACAGAAACGAGGACTCGTTTGTCTCCGTCATCCGCAGGGCCGACCGGAATCGTGACGTTCCTGTTCACCGACATCGAGGGCAGCACGCAGCTCTGGGAGCGGCAGCCGGACGCCATGCGGCCCGCGCTCGCCCGCCACGACGGGCTGCTGCGCGAGGCCATCGGGCGGCACGGCGGCCACGTCTTCAAGACCGTCGGGGACGCCTTCTGCGCCGCCTTCGCCGCCCCCGCCGACGCGCTGGCGGCGGCGGGTGACGCGCAGCGGGCGCTGGCGGCCCAGCCCTGGGAGACGGACGCCCCCCTGCGCGTCCGCATGGCCCTGTATTCGGGCGCGGCGGAGGACCGGGACGGCGACTACTTCGGCCAGCCCCTCAACCGCGTCGCCCGGCTGCTGGCGGCGGGCCACGGCGGGCAGGTGCTCGTGTCCCGGACCGCCCAGGAGCTGACCCAAAGCGGCCTCCCGCCCCACGCCGCCCTGCGGGATCTGGGCGAGCACCGGCTGAAGGACCTGGGGCGGCCCGAGCGCGTCTTCCAGCTCCTCGCGCCCGATCTGCCCCACGACTTCCCGCCGCTCCGCTCCCTGAACAACCCCGCCCTGCTCAACAACCTGCCCCAGCAGGTCTCCAGCTTCATCGGGCGCGCCCACGAAGTCGCCCAGGTCGAGGCGCTGCTGGGCCGGACCCGCCTGCTGACCCTGACCGGCATGGGCGGGACCGGCAAGACCCGGCTGGCCCTGCAAGTGGCCGCCAACCTGCTGACGGGGGAGGGGGACGGCGTGTGGCTGGCCGAGCTGGCGCCCGTGGCCGACCCCGCCCTCGTCCCGCAGGCCGTCGCCCAGGCGCTGGGCGTCCGCGAGGAGGCGGGCCGGCCCCTGGGCCAGACGCTGACCGCCTCGCTGCGCGAAAAGCGCCTGCTGCTCGTCCTGGACAACTGCGAGCACGTCCTGGACGCCTGCGCCGCCCTGGCCTCCGATCTGCTGCGCGCCTGCCCGCAGGTCCACCTCCTCGCGTCCAGCCGCGAGGCGCTGGGCATCGCGGGAGAGCAAACCTTCCGGGTCCCCTCCCTGTCGCTGCCCGGCCCGAAGAAGACGCCGACCGGGGAGGACGTGGCCGGCTGCGAGGCGGTGCGGCTGTTCGCCGAGCGCGCGCGCCAGGTCCAGCCCCTGTTCGCCGTCACCGACGACAACGCGCCCGCCGTCGCCGACGTCTGCCGCCGATTGGACGGCATCCCGATGGCCATCGAGCTGGCGGCGGCGCGCGTCCGCTCGCTCTCCGTCGAGGAGATCAGCGCCCGCCTGGGGAGCCGCTTCCGCCTGCTGACGGGCGGGTCGCGGACGGCCCTGCCGCGCCAGCAGACCCTGCGGGCGCTCATTGACTGGAGCTACGACCTGCTCCTGGACCCCGAAAAGGCGACGCTGGCCCGCCTGTCCGTGTTCGCGGGGGACTGGGACCTGGAGGCGGCGGAGGCCGTCTGCGCCGGGGACGGGGTCGAAGACTGGGAGGTGCTGGACCTGGTGACCGCCCTGGCCGACAAGAGCCTGCTCGCCGCCGAGCCGCAGGGCGAGCGGATGCGCTACCGCCTGCTCGAGACCGTGCGCCAGTACGCCGCCGACCGCCTGCTCGAAGGCGGCGGGGGCGCGGCGGCGCGCGACCGCCACCGCGACTATTTCCTCCGGCTGGCCGAGGAGGCCGACCCGCAGACGCGGGGGC
>CAXTWM010000331.1:0-5658 GCA_964247915.1 uncultured Armatimonadales bacterium
GCCCCGGCGTAGCCCGGCAGCCGCGCCACGACGAGGTTGGGGTCGTCGGGGACGGACAGGCCCTTGGGGGCCAGCGCCTCGGCGGCGGCGACGATGCGCGCCAGCGGCAGCGTCTTCCCCTTGTGAAAGATGCCCGGCAGGACCGGCTCCTGCGGGTCGTCGAACTCTTTGTAGCAGACGAATTTCAATTTCTGTTCTCCTGTGTCAGAAGCCCGGCTCCCAGACATACGCCAAATCCAGGACCAAGCCCGCCAGTTCCGGGTCCGCCGAGACGCTTGCGGGCGCGTCCAGGACCTCGACGTCCGCGCCGGGCCGGTAGATGTATACCCGCCGCTCGGCGGCATCCAGGAGCCAGCCCAGGCGGGCGCCGTTGTCCCGGAACTCCGCCATCTTGTCCTGCGTGTCCGTCAGCGAGTCCGAGGGCGAGCGCAGCTCGACCACGAAGTCCGGGCACAGCGGCAGGAACTTCCGTTTCTGCTCCGGCGTCAGGGCGGCCAGCCGCGAGCGCCGCACCCAGGAGGCGTCCGGCGACCGCTTCGCGCCGTTGGGCAGGACGTACCCCGTGGACGAGTCAACAGCGACCCCCGTACCGTCCTGCCGCGCCCAGTTCCCAAGCTGGCGGCTGATCTCGTTGTTGCTGCTGCCCGTCTCAAACCCCGTCGGGACCATGATGACCCATTCTCCTCCCGCCGTCTGCTCGATCCGCAGGTCGCGGTTCTGCCGGCAGAACTCAAAAAATTCGTCGTCGCTGACCCGCAGCGCGGGCCGGGCGCGCAGGACGAGCGGCAACATCGGGTCCGGCTCTAATACGGTCGTCATGGCGTCTCCTCTTTCATGTCAGAGACAGAGTCGTGCCTGTCATTGCGGACGTGGGTACGCCCAGCGGATACGTTCGGCATAGCGCGGCGTACCTCTGTTGTGCCGTCGCGGCGTCGAACGGGCCGAGTTCAACCCGCCGCGTGGGGGAGCCGGTTGGGGCTGCCGTGAGCGTGGTCAGCATCGGGGCGGCGTATTCCTCCACATAGACATAACAGCCTTCGTCCGTCTCGAAAATGCCGATGTGCTTGGTTGTCTGGCCGATCATGGGGTTTCTCCGTTACGACTTGTCATACCAGATGAGATACCGCTGGGCGAGGTCGCGGATGACGGTGTAGGGGGCCTCGGCGCAGCGCTCGCCCCGGAACAGGAAGGTGGGAACGTGCGTGACGTCGGCGGCGTAGGCGTCGTCGTCGAAGCGCACGATCTCATGGTAGTAGGCTTTGGACGAGACGGCCCCGAGGAACGCGGCCCGGTCCAGCCCCGCGCCCTCGGCCAGCCGGCCCAGGACGTCCAGGTCGCTGATGTCCTCGGACCGCTCCCAGAACGCCCGGTAGACGGCCTCGTTGTAGGCGTCGAACCGTTCCGGCTCCTTGTCCTGGGCGTAGGCCGCGCCTTCCAGGGCGTTGTGGGTGCGGACGACCCCGATGGTCCGCCCTTCGGGGACGGGGGCGCCTTCGGCCTGGGAGAACAGCTCAAAGCGAGACGGCGGCGCGGGGGGCGCGTCCGGGTCTTTCGGTTGCGGCGTGAAGTCCGGCAGCGGCCCCAGCTCCTCGGGCAGCAACTCGAACCCGCGCCAGACCTGGGCGATCTGCGGGAACTCTTCGCGCAGGCGCTTGGCCTGGATGAAGCCGACCCAGCACCAGGGACATAAGTAGTCGTGAGCAATGGTAACTTTCATGTTTCTCATGCCTCTATTATAGTGCCTTCTGCGCGATATGGCGCAGCTTGACGAAAATGTTTTACCTGAACGGCGTATGGCATAGATCGTTTCTGCAGGGACTGTTTGTTCATCAAAATGTGGCATAATGTGATGGATAAGCGAGACTGTTATTCATCATGTGGAATTGGCAGAAACAGGACTGGCCCGATTTTCGATGGGGTGCCTCACGCCTCCTGCAAGCAGAACGGCGATTTCTTGTTGGCGGTGGCCTGATGGTCGGGTCTGTCGCTCACCTGGAGAGCGGGGAGCGGGACCGGATCACGGTCGAACTCATGAGCGCGGAGGCCCTCACCACATCGGAGATCGAGGGAGAGATGCTCGACCGCGTGAGCGTCCAGTCGTCAATCGCGCGGCATCTCGGACTTGCCGCCGACCACAGGCGCGTACAGCCACGCGAGCGGGGAATCGCCGAGATGACGGTAGACGCCTATCAGAACTTCGCCGACCCGCTTACGGAGGCGACTCTGTTCGCCTGGCACGCGATGCTCATGAACGGGCGCACAGACCTCAGCGACATCGGGCGCTACCGCACACATGCCGAGCCGATGCAGGTGGTGTCCGGCTGGCTCCAGAAACCCAAAGTGCACTTTGAAGCGCCCCCGTCGGCGCAGGTGCCGTCCGAGATGCGGCGTTTTATCGCCTGGTTTAATAAGCCGGAAAAAGAGCTGCCTGCATTGACGAGGGCGGGCATCGCCCACCTCTACTTCGTGAGCGTACACCCCTTTGAGGATGGGAACGGGCGGATCGGCAGGGCGGTGGCGGAGAAGGCTCTCCTCCAGGGTGTTGGGCAGCCGATGCTCCTTGCCCTCTCGCCTACCATCCTCGCGCGCCGGAAAAGCTACTATGAGGCTTTGGAGGCCGCCAACAAGTCCAACGAGGTGACGGAGTGGCTGGCCTGGTTTGGCGGGATCATCCTTGAAGCCCAGCGCCGCACACTGGCCCAGGTGGAGTTCCTGCTGGACAAAGCCAGGCTGCTGGATAAGCTGCGCGGTACGCTGAACGCGAGGCAGGAGAAGGCGCTCCTGCGGATGTTCGCGGAAGGCTCAGACGGTTTCACTGGGGGTCTCAGCGCCAGCAAGTATGTGTCTATCACGGGGGCGACATCGGCGACCGCTACGCGCGACCTGGGCGTCTTAGTCGAGAAGGGGGCGCTGATCGCTACGGGGGAACTGAAGGGGAGGCGATACCACCTGAACGTCCCGCTGAGACCAACGCCGCGCGTGACGATCAACGAAGTAGGTGAGGTGGGTGAGGCGCAATCGGGCCAGTGAGAACTGTTCGCCATCTATTCCAATTCCACCAGTGGCGGACACTATGGGCATAAATAATCGTGGGCAATGGTGACCTTGAGATTCTTGTCTTGATCCACAGGGGTTTTCCTCGCTATCCGGTAGGCTTATGCACTCAATACCCTCTTTACGCCGATTTCTCCTGCCGGCGCGGCGTGAAGAGTGTTCCGACCCCCTTGACACCGCTCAAAATATAGTGGTATAACTATGTTGCAATGAGCAACATCGGGGAGCAGGGCGAGCTGATCGACATGGAGACGCTGGAGCGGGTCGCTCCCATTATCCGCAATGCGGCGCACCCGATCCGATTGCGTGTTCTGGATTATTTAAGGCAGCAGGGGCGGCCCTGCACCGTCACCCGGATCACCGAGGCGGCGGGCGCGTCCCAGGCCATCGTCAGCCAGCAGCTCCGCATCCTCAAGGACCAGGGCGTGCTGTCCGCGCGGCGCGACGGCAACTACATCCTCTACGATGTGGCGGATCATAGCGTGCTGCTCCTTCTGGACTGCATCCGCCTGCACCAGCACGGGTGAGATGAGCAGGGTGACTTGACCTGCCTGACGGGCTTCATCAATGGCCGTTTCCGCGATTTAAGCGTAGCGACATACCTATATTCCGATAGGACTGGAGAGACCATGAACACACCGCCACTGACTGACTGCCCACCTGCGGTGGATGTCCGCACCGCCCAGGAGCGCCTCCGCGACGCGGGCGCGTTCCTGCTGGACGTGCGCGGGTTCGACGAGTTCGCGGCGGGGCACGCCGAGGGCGCGTCCTGTATCCCGCTGCCCGACCTGGAGCGGCGGGCGGGCGGTCTGCCCACGGACCGGCCCGTGCTGGTCATGTGCCAGTCGGGGGGCCGCAGCGCCCTGGCCGTCGGGCGGCTGCGGGCGCTGGGCATGGACAACGTCGCGGACGTGACGGGCGGCTTCAGCGCCTGGCGTCAGGCCGGCCTGCCCGCCGTCAAGCAGACCGGCGCCATCCCGCTGGAGCGGCAGGTGCGGATCGCGGCGGGCGCGCTCGTCCTCAGCTTCTCCCTGGCGGGATTTCTGGTCCGGCCGGCCTTCTTCCGGGGCGCGGCGTTCATCGGCTTCATGCTGACGCTGACGGGCGCGCTGGGCATCTGTCCGATGATGTCCGTCCTGAAGCGGCTCCCCTGGAACCGTGCCGCAGAGACCGCCGAAAGGGGAAGCTAAGATGGACAGGGACTATCCCGAATACCGTAAGCACCTGCAAGGGCTGATCGGCCGGCTCCGGGGCCGCGTCCCCGGCACGATGAAGGGCTTCGGCCTGCTCCATCAGGAGAGCATGAAGGCGGGGGCACTGGACGAGAAGCAGAAGGAGCTGATCGCGCTCGGCATCGGCATCGCCTCGCGCTGCGACGGCTGTATCGCGTTCCACACGCACGAGGCGCTGGCGCAGGGGGCCACCGCCGAAGAAGTTTCCGAGACCATCGGGGTCGCGATCTCGATGGGCGGCGGGCCGGCGCTGATGTACGCCGCGCACGCGCTCGAAGCCCTGGAACAGTTCGAGGCACAGCGTCCCTGAGTTCCGGCCTGACTTCCGGGGCCTCCCCTCACCGGCGACGGTGTGAGAGGAACCAGGGCAGCAGGCCCGGCTCCTTGTAGGCGTAGTCCCAACTGTTGTGGCCGACGCCGGGGTACTCCGTGTATTTCAGGTCGCCGCTGTCCTTTGCCCCGGCCTTCAGGGCGAACAGCAGGGCGACCATCTGGCGCGATTCGGAGACGGGCACGGTCGGGTCGGCCCCGCCGTGGAAGACCCAGGCCGAGAGCGCCGCGACCTTCTGAGCCGCCGGGGCGTAGGGGTCCGCCGCCTGGGCGCGCGGGGCCGGGAGGGTGAGGGCCAGCACAGCCAGTGCCAGCATCAGCCGGAACATCGGCAACACTGGGCGCGCGGGTGCCATCAACCCTACTGCCTCGGTTCCCCGGCTCGAACGGCGGGGCGGTCTTCCCAGGGCTGAACCCCTGGGCTTTTGAAGTGCAACTCCCCGCCTTCGCGGGCAGAAGACATACGCATCGAGTGGTTCGTCTCTTCCTCGCCCTTACCCTCGGCGGCTTGCTTTTCTAAAGCCCAGGGGTTCAGCCCTGGGGATGCGCCGGGTGAGCGCCCATGCCGGTATCGGGGCAAGAAACCTATTCCCATCCTTCGTTCTCCTTTTCTGTGAGCCGTTCCGGGTGGACGTGCAGCCCCGCAATGTCCGCGCGGAGGGCGGACGGGGCGATGCCCGTCACGGCCTTGAAGACGCGCGAGAAGTGGTAGGGGTTGGCGTAGCCGAGCTGCTCCGCCGTCTGCGTCACGGACAGGCCCTGACCCAGCAGCCGGCGGGCGGCGGCGACGCGGCGGCGGCGGGTCCAGAGCGCCAGCGGCTCCCCCGCCGCCTTGCCGAACTGGTACAAGAGCTGCCGGGGCGTCAGATTCAGCCGCGCCGCCATCGCCGCCACCGTCGGGCGCTCGGCGGGCGCGGCGTCTAAGAGCCGCGCGACCTGAACAATCAGGGCCTCGCCGGGCGCCCCGGCCCGCGCGTCGGCGTACAGGCCGCCCAGCAGCTCGGCGCAGCGGCTCAGGAGCGGCCAGGGCCAGCCGTTGGGC
>CAXTWM010000332.1:0-5639 GCA_964247915.1 uncultured Armatimonadales bacterium
CCGAAATGCCGCCCCACCTGGCGGCGCTGTTCGAGGAGAAACCATGAAAACCGCTGTTGCTGTTCTCGCCGTCTTTTCGGCGCTGACTGTCGGCCCTGTTTCGGCGCAGGAGCTGCCCAACGACATCTCCCTCGTGCCTGCCTGGGCGCAAACTCCGTCCAGCGACGTCTCCCTCGTACCTGCTTGGGCGCAGAAGCCGCCTCAGGGTATTCCTGTCGTGCGCCTCGACAAATCTGTCTTCGCTTCGGGCGAGTCAGTCTTTTTCTGGACAGGCGTCCAGGCTATCAATCATACCTCAATTCCGAAGGAGTATTGGGGCACCTGCCGCCAAACTATCACACGCCCAGACGGCACCCAAAGAACAGACCGCATCGGCTGGCCTATAGACGGTGCAGTAGATTTAGGCTGGATCGGAGGATCAGGACTGGGAGAGAATCCCCAGCCGGGCCGCTACCTGATCGTGTTCGAGTTCGCCGGTCAGAAGACCGCGCCCACGCCGCTTATAGTCGAAGACTTGCCTATCCTGAAGCAAATCAAAGCTGAGTTCGTTTTCGGAGCGCAGGAAAAGGGTCCTAACGGCCTCGAAACGCCGGTGACGCTGACCGTGCATAACGGCACAAACCAAACGCTGCGCTTTCCGCACCGCGATGGGGTGAATGGAAGAGTTTTCTTCTCCTTCTCCAAACTGGACGGCATGTACCGCAGCGACAACATCTATCCGCCAGAACAACTGCTGGATCAGGATGAGTCAAAGGTCCCAAATCACACCATTGACAACATCACCTGGAAGGACACACAAGATATACCTACAATCACCCTAAAACCAGGCCAAACCTATACGCAACGACTTTCCCTGAACACGGCAATTGACGGGGCGAATGAGGGTTCGACAATCACGGGAGACGCTTCTATGCCTTCCGGTCGGTACAACGTGACTTTCTCGACAACGCTCCAAATCTTGATTGGTGAGGCTAGGGGCGAATTCGCCGCAGTATCGCCTGTCCATATTCCAGTCGTCTCGACGGCCACTTGTACGGTCAGTCCCTAAACGCCGAATGGGAGCGCGGTCAGCCGCGCCCGCTCCGCAAAATGCTATACTGAGCCAGAGAGGAGACGATGATGGCCGAGAGCAATGCCACGACGGCGCGACAGCCACGTTACAGCAAAGAAGAATTCGCCCGGCGCGGCACGGACATCTATGAGCGGCAGGTTCGCTCGCAGGTGGAGGAAGGCAACAAGGGCAGGATCGTCGCCATAGACATTGAGACGGGCGAATATTCTCTAGGTGAGAACATCCTGTCCGCCTCTCAGCCTTTGTTTGAGCGGAACGATGACGCGCAGCTCTGGTCGGCGCGTATCGGGCACCGTGCGGTTCATCATATTGGCGGGCGATTCCTGATGGAGACGCCGTTTCGATAAAGAAATTGCCTTGAAGGACAGAAACGAGGAACGTATGCCCGACCAAGTTACCTTGAACGTGTTTCGCGGGGACGCCGAGTGCGGCGGGGAGATCAAGTCTTACCAAGTGCCGACGTTCGCCGGCATGGTGGTGCTGGACGCAATCCATCACATCCAGGCGCACCAGGACAGCTCGCTGGCGTGCCGGTGGAACTGCAAGGCGGCCAAGTGCGGCTCGTGCAGCGCCGAAATTGACGGCAAGCCGCGCCTGCTGTGCAAGACGCGGGTGGACCAGTTCCCGACGGGCAGCATCAACGTCGGGCCGCTGCGGGCGTTCCCGCTGCTGAAGGATCTGGTCACGGACGTGTCGTGGAACTACCGGACGGCCCGGAAGATTCCGCCGCTGACGCCCGCGCCTGATGCGCCCATGCCGTTCGTGATGCAGCAGGTGGACGTGGACCGGGTGCAGGAGTTCCGCAAGTGCATCGAGTGCTTCTTGTGCCAGGACGTGTGCCATGTCCTGCGGGAGCATCAGCGCCAGGACGGGTTTTTCGGGCCGCGCCAGATGGTGCGGATCGCCGCGCTGGAGATGCACCCAATGGATGATCTCAACCGCCGGGAACAGCTCAAGGGCGAAGCGGGGGTAGGCTTCTGCAACATCACCAAATGCTGCACCGAGGTCTGCCCGGAGCACATCCACATCACGGACAACGCCATCATCCCGCTGAAGGAGCGCGTGGTGGACGACTATTTCGACCCGGTACGCAAGCTGATCCAGATCTTTGTCGGCAAGAAGAAGTGACCTGAGTGCCGCGCGGGGCGGCGGGAAAGGAAACAGTCATGTCCGAGGATGCGAAGACGGCGGAAAAAGCCGGTGGGGAGAAAGTCTGTCTGCGGTGCGGCAGCGACAATCTGATGTCCGCCCAATTGGAACACCCCATCGCCTTCTGCGTGGACCATGTGACCCACCACGGGCGGGTCCACCTGAGCCTGAAGGCGCGGCTGTGCCAGGAGTGCGGCCACGTCGAGTTCTGGATGCCCGACCCGCCACAGCTCGTCGGGCGGCACCAGCCGGCGGAGACGAGCAAGATTCAGGAAGAAGACTTCTGAATCGGGGTCTCGGGCGCAGCCTGCGCTATGGCGTGAGTTCGAACCACAGGGACAGAGTGTGCCCGTCCCCCAGCCCGGATCGCTTGCTGTCGAAGTCGAACGCCAGCCGGTAGGAACCGGGGCGGCTCAGGTCGTACCAGGAACGCAGGTCCAGTTGCAGCGCCTGCATCTCCTGAGCGGGTGTCAGCCGCCGCACGGCCGGTGTCGGAACAAAGGTGGCCGTCCGAGTCGGCGTCAGCGGCGTCCACACCCGGCGCATCTCCGCGTCGGCGTTGCCCACTCCGGGGAAGGGGGGGCCGGGCGAATAAGACAAGCGCAGAGTGAGACCTTCGCGCAGCGCCGGACCGTCCGGCCCCATCCGCACCCATTCCGCCGGGATGGCCTGTTCGCGGCTGCTCCGGCAGCGCAGGAGGAGCGTGACCGGCAGGGGCGCTCCGACCGGAAGGCGATGCTTGTCTTCAGGCAGTGACGCTTTGCCGTCCAGCGCCGGGGAAAACGACTGCCACTGGTAGGGGTTGTCGGGCGGAAACTCGATCTGATCCGCCGGAACGCGCGCGATGTCGTGGGGGCCGACAAAGCCGTAGAAGCGCCGCCACTGCCCCCCCTGCCAAACCTCCTCCGCCTGCCAGACCAGCCCATCCTGCTGATAGCCCACGGACGGCTTCCCGTTCAAGAACGGCCCCGTCTGCGGGTAGCGCCGGTCAGTCACCCAGCGCGCCGGCAGCGGCCACTGAGGGAGCGGCCACACACGCCGCGCGCCCAGCCCCGCCAGCGAGAAGATCGCCGCCCCGCGCGTGGCCTCGGCGGGCGTCGCCGGGTGATCCAATCGCGGGAACGCCAAGAGCGCGCGGGGCGAGTTGAAGGCGCTCCACAGGGACCCCCGCCCCGGCGCATGGCCGTAGTGGGCAGCCTGGCTCCATAACGCCTCTAAACTCGGCTGGTACCCGAAGCGAGGGCCGTAGCGGCGCAGGCGGTCGGCGGCCAGGGCGATGGCCGCGTCACGCTTGGGCAGGGGCCAGTAGAACTCGAAGCGTGGCAGCCCGCCCAACTGGGACAGGTGCCAGGCGTACAGGTCGCACCGGCGGACGGCCAACGTCCACGGCGTCTTGGGCCGGAGCGGGTCCAGGACGGCATCATTGGACGTGTTGTAACCTCTCATCCCGGCGACGGTCTCGCTCTGCCAGCCGTGCTCGTTCACCTTCAGGCTCCCGACCACGGTCTGGTCCCGGAGCGCGACCAGGAACGAGGCGCGGAACGCGGTCATCCCCAGCAGCGGGCTTTCCAGGAAGTCGCCGAGGGCGGGGCTGTTCCTGTCGCTCAGGGCCGGCAGCCAGGGAGGCGCCGAACCGCCGAAGAGACGCGCGGCGGCGGCGGTGGCGGACGGGTCGCGCGGGAAGCGCCACAGCGGCTCGAACGCCTGGACCGAGGCCCACGCTGGGAGCGGCCCGGTCATCAGCCAGGCCACATAGCTGTTCAGTGCCTGCGCGTCCCCGCCTCGGACGCGCGCCAGCGCGAGGGCAGCCTCATCCTCGGCGATCTGCGAGTCGGCGTAATACCCCGTCGTGGGCAGGCTGCTCAGGTGGTCGGCCTGCGCGCGCAGGGCCGGGAGGGCCGCCCGCGCGTCCCACCGGGCCGCGTCCAGCGCCATGAGGGTGGCGTTGTGGACGTTCCCCGTCCCCGTCCACGGGCGCTTCCGATCAACGGCGGCGATCTGAGGGATGCGCCGGGCCATGAGCAGGGACACCGCAGGGCCGAACCGGGCGCGCAGCGGCTCACCGCGCATGGGGACGACGATGCCCGGCTGCGGCGTCCACGAGGCCGCCCCATCGCCGAGGGAGGTCACGTCGGCGGGCCGCACGATGGCGTCGGCGGCCTCCCGCCACTGCTGCGGCGTCGCCCGGTCGTCGGCCAGCGTGCCGTACCAGCGTTCGGCCGGAGGCAGGCCCTTGTACTTGTCCCAATAGCGCTGGAGCGCGGCGGCCGTCCCGGCCGGGTCCGCGTCACGATAGCCGCCATCGCCGAAGGCGGAAAACTGGAGGATCATGGCAGCGGCGGTGAACGCGACGCGGGAGGCGCGGGCAGGGTAGAGTCGAGGGCGGAAGGGATCTACCCACATGTAACGGAGCAAGCGCGTGTCGGTCGCGACCGCGTGGATTAGCGGCTCGACAGCGGCCTCGCCCTGGTCCACGAGCGCCAGCACGATGAGGTCGCTCCCGACACTCGGCGTGGAACCTGACCACCCGCTGGGGCTGACCCGGTCGAGATCACCGATCAGGGCCGCGATGTAGGCGCTCTTGTCGGGGAACGCCTTTTTCCCGGCCGACAGGGCAAGCGGTCGTGCCGGCGCGTGGGCGCGCGCCTGCTCATCGGCGAGCAGTTCCGGGAGGAGGTCCAGGGAGGGGAGATAGGCGCGCGGCACCGTCTGCGGGCCGGAGTCCGGTTCCGTGGGGTACGGCAGGTGACGTTCGGCGGCATCCCCTTCGACGCGCGCCCGGATGCGGGTTAGGCGGCGTGCGAGGAACAGTGCCAAAAGGTCGTCGCCCCGGTGGCGGGCGTCCACGACGCGGCGGAGCAGCCCCCAGGTCCATTCGGAGGCGAGGCGCAGGGAGAGGTCGCCGTCGCGCAGGGAGGGAGGCTGGGCCGCCCAGACCTGCTCCGCCAGGGGTGCCTCGCCCAGCCGCAGCAGCAGACAGGCTTTCAGGGGCGAGGACGACGCGGGCGAGATCGCCTGGTCCTCGAACTGCACGACGTTCCCTCGGAAGGAGCCGCCCCGCGCCATCGCCCCGGCATCCGCCTTCAGGTCTGCGGGGGCACCCACGGCCGTCACCGGGTAGACCTCCCCGTTCCAGCACACGGCGAAGGCGGGAGCTGTCCCCGGCCCATGCGGCAGGACCCAGCCATGCACCCGGACCGGCGACGTCAGGCCGGGGAAGAAGCTGCTCGCTTGAACGGTGATCTCCTGGTACTCGCCCCCGCGCGGGTCGGCCAGCCCCGCCCGGAAGAGGGTCTTCGTGGCGGCGACGAACTCAGGCGGCAGGGTGGTCGCGGGCGGCGTCCACGGGTCGTTCTGCCGGGGCGGGTCCGGGAGCGGCACCGGGGGAGGAACGGGAACCGGCACAGCGTCGGGCGCG
>CAXTWM010000333.1:0-5602 GCA_964247915.1 uncultured Armatimonadales bacterium
GCTATGCGCTGGGCCATTACTTCATTTGCGACCGCCCACGGTTCGGACGTGTTCGTGGCGTTGACGCGGGGCTACCAGTTCAAGGAAGTCTTGATCCAGGCTTACACCCTGCCCGCCCATGAACACGCCCTATGCGCCGGGTTTCTCGACCGCACCTGCGGCGACGACTGCCGCGCACGGGGGGAGCCGTGCTGCGCGTCTTCGTTCCTGATGGGTCTGACGCGCGAGGAAGCCCCCGCGCGGGAGGGCTATGCGCTGGGCCATTACTTCATTTGCGACCGCCCACGGTTCGGCTTCAACCGCCGGGAGCAGGAGATGCTGTGCCTGTGCCAGCGGCTGCCGGAGGCGACCAATGAGCGGCTGGCACAGGCGCTCGATGCCCCGCTGAATACCGTCAAGAAGTGGTGGCTCTCCATTTACGCGCGCGTGGAGGGGGCCGATCCCGACCTGCTGCCGCCGACGGACGCGGAGGGAGCGCGCGGCCCGGAGAAGCGGCGGCGGCTGCTCCAATACCTGCGCGATCACCCCGAAGAGCTGCGTCCCTACGCGCCGCCACGGCGGAGTCATCCAGAAGCCCCCTAGCCCCCACTGTTGGGGGCCGGGGGGTGATCCGGCTACCCGGCGGCCAGGCGGGCCTGCTCTTCTTCCAGCATCTTCTGCTTGCGCTTCATGCCCTCGGAGACGATCCGCTCGCGGGGCGCGGTCGGCTGGAAGTCCAGGCGGTCCACGCCCAGGCCCTGCAAAACGGCGCGCTCGACCGGCGAGAAGTCGGCGGGGTCCGCGCGACCGAACTGCATCGGCTCCCGGAGCGAGACGGGCGGGTTGGTGATGAAGCGGGCCTTGCCCGAATGGTTCTGGCTGGAAGCGTGCAATAGGAACGGGTGGATCAGGACGACGTCGCCGATCCGCCCGGTCAATTCCACGAAGTCATGGCACTGATGGATGAGGGAGCCGAACGAGGCTTCCGGCGCACCCTGGGGCAGAACGCCCTCGGGGTGGGCCGCCAGCAGCCGGGCGACCGGGCCGACCGAGTCGCCCGCCGCGAACGTGCCGCCGCCCTGGGGTTCGATGTCGGACCAGATCACGATGGTCAGCAGCCCCTGCTCCGGGCTGTCCAGGAAGTGCCGGAAGAAGTCGCCGTCCTTGTGCCAGCCGCCGACCGAGGCCGACGGCGGCTGCCAGGGCTGATCCGCGCCTTTGCGGAGGTTGACGATCATGCTGTCGCCCCAGGTGCAGGGGCTGACGCGGTCCTCGCCGCCCAGCAGTTCGCAGGCGGCCTGCCACGCCTTGGGGGCGATCTCGGGCATGGGCACGCGCTGGGCGGCGGGCATGTGGACGATCTCCTGCTGCCAGGTCGCGGGGTCCTGGGGGTCATATTCCAGGCGGCGGAAGGCGTTGGCCGTCCAATTCTCGGCGAAATCACGCGCGAAGCAGTCGTGGATGACGATGTGCCCGTGCGCGAGAAAAGACTCGATCTGTTCCTCCGACAACGGCGGGAACTCTGGCTGGCTCATGGAGATGCTCCTTGCCTGATAGATAGTGATAGGGCCATTGTACCCCATCCCGCCCCCCGGACGCACCTACGGCCCCGCCGAGACCGCCGTCGCGCTCCATAGGTTTTGGGGCGCGTTGTCCGTGTACGGGCCGTAGCCCGTCACGGTGAAGCCGAAGGCGCTGTTCACGCCCCACAGCATCGCCCGGTTGTCGGTGTTGTCCCACAGAATGTGGCTCAGACCGTCCGGGCCGGTGGCGAGGGCGGTCGCCGTCCACAGGTTCTGGGGTGCGTTGTCGGTGTACGGGCCGTAGCCGGCCAGGGTAAACGTGGAGTCGGCGTTCACGTTCCAGAACATGGCGCGGCGGTCGGTGTTGCTCCACAGCAGGTGCGTCGTGTTGTCGGGGCCGACGGAGACGCCGACCGCGCTCCAAAGATTTTGGGGGGCGCCGTCGGTGTACGGGCCGTAGCCTGCGAGGGTGAAGTGGAAGGCGCTGTCCACCTTCCAGAGCATGACCCGGTTGTCGGTGTTGTTCCAGACGAGGCGGCTGACGTTGTCGGGGCCGGTGGCAAGCGCCGTGGCGCTCCACTTGTTCTGGGCCGCGCCGTCGGTGTAGGGGCCGAAGGCCGCCGAGGTGAAGCGGAAGGCGCTGTCCACGTTCCACAGGACGACGTTCCCGTCCGGGTTGGTCCAGAGGATGTGCGTCACGTCGTCCGGCCCCACCGAAAGGGCCGTGGCGCTCCAGGGCGTGGGAGTCGTGACGACGACGTGGGGGCTGCTGCCCGGATCGGTGTAGGGGCCGAAGCCCGCCAGGGTGAAGTTCCCGGCGTCGTCCACGGTCCACAGCATGACGCGGCCGTCCGTGTTGTTCCACAGGATGTGGCTCAGTCCGTCCGGGCCGGTCGCCAGGGCCGTGGCGCTCCACTTGTTGAGAGGGGAGCCGTCGGTGTAGGGACCGAAGCCGTGGAGGGTGAAGGCGCCGTCGGGCGCGACGCTCCACAGCATGACGCGGCCATCCGTGTTGTTCCACAGGAGGTGCGTGTGGCCGGTGCCCGAAGCGGCCGGAGCGGCGGCGATGTCGAAGCGGTTCAGGAACAGGCTGTCGTGCGACGAGGTGGCCGTGTACGAGAGGCGGTAGATGTCGGGCGACGTGTCCACGATGCCCAGGAAGGGGGCGGAGTTGTCGGCGGCGGCGCTGAACGTGCCGCTCTTGGTGAAGGACGCCAGCAGCGCGCCGTTCTGCCCGAACGCCTGGACCTGCACCGTGAAAACGCCCGCCCCGGAGTTGGTGGGCAGCGGCACAGCGATCTGCGCGCCGCCGCCGTAGACCCCGCGCGGGAACGACAGCGACACCGCGCCCCCGTCGAGCGCGTCCAGCAGGAGGTCGCCGGGCGCGAAGTTGCCGTTGAGCGTCCCCTCAGCCGACGGGCTTCCCGCCTGGCGGAGCGTGCTGAAGGCGTCGCCGTATTGACTGGTCAGCCCATGCCCGGTCTGGGTGACGATCACGGGCGTGCCCCCCGAGGAGAGGCGGCTGAACGGGCTGCTGATGTGGGCAGCGCTGCTGCTCAGGACGGGCCAGTCCAGATGATCCGCCCCGGCCAGGGCGGCCCGGCTGGTGACGAGCGACTGGGAGCGGGCCGGGCCGGCGAGGCAGACGCCGACGGCCAGCGCCAGCCACAGCAGCAGCCGAAAGCGGGAGAATGGATCTCTTGCATAAGCCCCCCGGAATTCATTCTGGGGAGCAGAAGCGGAGGACTTCTCCAGGAGGTCTAATGGAAAGACGGCAGACATGAGATCACTCCCTTTTTAGTGCCCCGTCGGGGGCGGGAAGACCAGCGTGGTGGACCCGTAGGCGAAGATCCAGTAGCCGGTGTAGGGCTGGAGGGCGTCCGTCGCGGGGTTCAGGGCGGCATAAGCCCCCGAAGCGGGGTCGTAACGGTACAGCGTCGGCGATACGGCGGACGCCCCGGCAGACGAGACGCCCGCCGTGAGCGAGGACAGCGGCACGGGGAGCGGGAACGGGTCGCCGATCTGGTTCCAGCCCGCCCCCAGGCTGACCGAGAACGGCGCGCTCGCCGGGACCAGCGGGCCGTCGTAATGGAGGTAGGACGGGGACGGGAACCGCGCCCAGTAGCCCCGGCCCGCCGCCAGGGTGTTGACTGGGCTGCTCGGGTAGAGCAGGTAGCCGGCCTGGAGGGGGGACCAGGCGGCGAAGCGCGGCCCGGCGGTTGCGAGCGGCGGGGTCAGGCCGAACAGCCCGGCCAGGTCGTCCCCGGCCCCGTAAGCGTAGGGCGCGGAGATCATCTGGAGTCCGGCGGGGAACGTGTGCGCGGGGCGGAGCGCGAAGGGGACGGTGACGGTCTGGCCCGGCGCGACGGTCGCCGACGTGCGCGCGCCGCCGTACCTGCCCCCGGTCGCGGCGTAGGCGTCCACGCGCTGGGCGAGGGCCAGGCCGCTGGGCGCGGCCAGGGTGTAGGTGCCGTCCGCGCCGGTCGTGGTCGTCGTCGCCAGGAGGCCGCTCGGTGCAGACAGGGCGGACACAGTCGCGCCCGCCAGGGGTGCGCCGGTGTCTGAGGCCGTCACCGCGCCCGTGATCGTGCCCGCCGGGGCGGGCGTGAGTCCCACGGTCAGCGTGTTCAGCAGCGCGTCGCCGGCGAACGTCCCCAGGCCGGTCGCGTTGTCATAGCCGGTCCGGGCCGGGTAATACAGGTTGTCGCCGACCGTGATGTCGTGGAAGTCGCCGGGGTAGGCCGCGCTCGCGCCGATCTGGTAGAGGGCCGGGTTGAGGAATCCGACCGGCCCCCGCCCCGCCCCGGATCGCCGCTCGTTGACCAGGGCCGTCAGCCCCGCCCAGAGCGGGACGGCCGTGCTGGTGCCGCCGTAGACGTGCCACGCGCCCCCGTAGTAGATGGAATAGCCCGTCTGCGGGTCCGCGTTCAGCGCGACGTCCGGGACGCTGCGGCCCGGCGGCAGCGTTTGCAGCCCGGCCTGGTAGCCGGGGACGGGCCACACCGCGCTGAAGCCGCCGCCGCCGCCCGACCCGAACGTACTCAGGCTGCTGTCCGTCACATCGCTCCAGGCCGTCTCCGACTCATACGCGCCGCCCGCGCCGCTGGACAGCGTTGTGCCGCCCACGCCCGTCACATAGGGCTGGGAGCCGGGGTCGTCCACGCTGAGGGAGGCGGCGTCGTCATACGCGCCGTTGTCGCCGGTGGCGCTGAGGATGCTCTGGCCCTGCGCGGCCATCTGCTGGAAGATCGCGTTCTCGCTCTGGAGGAACGCGGGGGTGTTCTGGCTTTCGGGCGACCCCCAGGACGTGCTGACCTGGTTGGCGAGGTCGTCGGTGGCGATCCGGTTGTAGCAGTCCAGATAGTGCGCGTCCTGGTTGTCGTTGGCCGCCTCATAGACCAGAATCCGGCTCAGGTTCGGGGCCAGGGCCTGCGCCAATTCGATGTCCAGCGTGACCTCGTCGGCGTCCGACCCCGCCGCCCCGGAAAAGCCGTCCACCAGGACGTTCTGGAGGGGCGCGGCCGGCAGCCCGTAGGCGCTCCGGTACGCGGCGACGTCGGCGGGGTTGTAGCCGTCCAATTCGTACAGCGCGATCGTCTGCCCCGCGCCCGTCGCGCCGCCTGACAACCCGTAGGCATTTCGGATGTCGGCGGGGGTCAAGCCGCCTTTGGCCCCGCTGCCGGCCGCCGGCCCCAGGGCGGGGCGCAGGTGCGGGCGATGCACGGCCAGGGTGTCCAGGCCGACGACGCCGGCCAGCCGCCCGGCCAGCGCGGCGGGGACGGACGGGTCCGAATCGGGCGCGCGGAAGACGCGCCCCTGCGCGCTCCGATACCGCCCCAGCCGGACGCCCAGCGCGCGCTCGACGACTGAGGCCGGGCCGGAGACGTCCAGCAGGAGCCGGTTCGGGTGCGTGCCCGTGACGGTCAGCCCGCTGCGGCGGGCGAAGTCGGCGACGGCGGCGTAGTCCTCCGCCGTCGGCCCGAACCGCCGCGTCCACTCGTCCGGCGTCAGGAACCGCCCCTGCATCGGGTCGCCCGGCGTGTAGAGGCGGCGCAGTAGGGTGTCCAGCCCGGCCCGGTCGCGCAGGGGCAGCGTCAGGG
>CAXTWM010000334.1:0-5579 GCA_964247915.1 uncultured Armatimonadales bacterium
GAATGAATTCCGGGTCTTCAACAAAGCGGTTGTCCACCTGCGTGGACACAAGACCAAGCTCGGGGGCAAATCCTTAGTCCGCGAAGGCGGACGGTCGCACTTGCGAAGACCCGGAATTCATTCCGGGGAGCCAGGCGCGTGACACCCGTAATCACTTCCTCCGCCACCGGGCGGCCTGCACTAAAACGGCGCCACACAGAAAGCTGCCCAGCCTACACAGGTAAAGTTCCAGGCTATGTCGGGGCGCGTTCGGGTAGAACAACTCGCGGGCGGCATCCATCACGCACACGGCGAGTATAGCCCGCGCGGCCTCACGCACGGACGGCATCACGGTCTGGGTGAATGTAGTGATCCGGCTCCTACCGAGAGAGGGTGTTGTAATCGCCATGTGACTGCTCCTCGCTTGCCCGCTCATTCCCCGCGCGCGGGCCGGATTCCTGCGTGATGCCCCCCGGCCCCCAATTCTGGGGGAGCAGGAGGGGCAGGGCCTCCCCGCCCTTCGGTTCTTCTCTGGTTCCCCCAGAATTGGGGGCTAGGGGGTGATGGGCTAAGAAGCCATCTCCAGCGCGCCGTGCTGCTGGCGCACCAGGCGGGCGTAGCGACCGCCCCGGCGCATCAGCTCGTCGTGTGTGCCCTGCTCGGCGAGGCGTCCGCCGTCCAGGACGAAGATGATGTCGGCATTTCTGACGGTGGACAGGCGGTGGGCGGCCAGGATTGTGGTCCGGCCCCGCATCAGGCGGGCCAGGGCGTCCTGGATGACGCGCTCCGAGTCGGGTTCCACGGCGCTCGTGGCCTCGTCCAAAAGCAGGATGGCCGGGTCGGCGAGGAAGGCGCGGGCGACGGACAAGCGCTGGCGCTGGCCGCCGGACAGCTTGACGCCGCGCTCGCCGACCAATGTCCCGTAGCCGTCCGGCAGAGCCAGGATGAAGTCGTGGGCGTTGGCGGCGCGGGCGGCGGCTTCCACGTCTTCTTCGGAGGCGTCCGGGCGGGCGTAGCGGATGTTCTCGGCGACGCTGGCCCCGAACAGGAACGTCTCCTGCTGGACCGAGGCGATCTGGCGGCGCAGGGACTCCTGGGTCACATCGCGCAGATCGTGGCCGTCTACCAAGACGCGGCCTGCACCGGGGTCCCAGAAGCGGGACACGAGGGCGAACACGGTGCTCTTGCCCGCGCCCGAGTCGCCGACCAGGGCGGCGGTCTGGCCGGGTTCGATACGCAGGGAGAGCCGGTCCAGCACGGGGGGCGTGTCCGGGCGGTAGCGGAACGAAACGTCCTCGAACACGATCTCGCCGCGCAGTGGCGGCAACGTGATCGCGTCGGGCGCGTCCGTGACCGAGACGGGCGCGTCGAGGACGGTGAAGATGCGGTTGCCCGCCGCAACGGCGCGC
Source organism: uncultured Armatimonadales bacterium (assembly GCA_964247915.1). Taxonomy (GTDB): domain Bacteria; phylum Armatimonadota; class Armatimonadia; order Armatimonadales; family Capsulimonadaceae; genus JANXMY01. The sequence goes on from CAXTWM010000334.1 coordinate 1,389, forward strand.
TGGACGGTGTCGTTGATCTGGGTCAGGTCGTCAATCGGCCCGAAGAAGTAGCGCCCGTAGCCCCGGTAGGCGACCAGGCCGCCGACCGTGAACTGCCCGTGCAGGATCAGCCACGCCCCGTAGCCGATGGTGATCGTGTTGCCGAAGGAGGCGATCCAGCGGACGAACGGGAAGAACACGGCCCGGAGTTTGATCGCCTCCAGGTTGTCCTGGAGGTAGCGCCGGTTGACGCGCTCGAACGATTCGGCCTCGGCCCCTTCGCGGGCAAAAGCTTTGATGACGCGGATGCCGGACAGGTTATCCTGCAATTTGGCGTTGACCAGCCCCAGCCGTTCCCGCGCGGCCTTGTAGACGCCCTTGACGCGCTTATTAAAGAGCTTCAGGAAGACGCCGACCAGCAGGATAGGTAGCAAGGTGGCGAGGCCCAGCTTCAAATTCAGGGCGCAGAAGATGACCGCCACTCCGGCCAGCCGCAGGAAGTTGGCGAGGACCGAATCCGTGCCCCGGATGACCACCTCCTGCACAGCGTCCACGTCCGACGACGCCCGGCTCATCAAATCGCCCGTCCGCGCCTCGTTGAAGTAGGCCACGGACTGACCCGAGAGCTTGGCGTAGAGCGTGTTCCGCAGGTCATACACGAACCGCTGCCCGACCGCCTCCAGCAGGCGGGACCGGACGGCGGACAGCAGGGCGCTGCCGCCCGCGATCAGCGTCAGGACCAGGACAGGCGTCCAGAGCCGCGCGATCTGGCGATGCGCGATGACGTCGTCCACGACGATCTTCCAGACGAGCGGCGGGGCCAGTTCCAGGCCGACCGAGCCGATCAGGCAGACGAAGCCGAACAGGAGCGCGGCTTTGTAAGGGCGCAGGAGGGACAGGATGCGGAGGAAGGTGGGCACAGTAAAGGTATTGTACCCGACAGACAGCGCGCGGCAGAAGACCCCGGCCATGAATGGCCGGGCTATTGAGGATACAAAGCCCCTCCGGGGCTGAGGAAAAGCCGACGCCGGTCTTTAGCCCCGGAGGGGCTTCGTGCTCTTCACAGTCCGGCCATTCATGGCCGGGTGCTCTGACTGCCCCATGACCGCCCCTTGCACCGACGGGGCAATCCCGCGTATAATGGCAGCACCTTATCACCTCGGAGGGCTTCCCCGATGACGACACCCACGCCGACGTTCACCTCACCGCGCTTGACGCCCGACCAAATCGCGCAGTACGGGCGCGACGGCTACACACTAGTCAAAGCGCCGCTGTTCGCGCCGGATAAGTTCGCCCGGCTGCGGGCGGTCTTTGAAGAAAACCTGGCCCGCGAGGGGTCAGGCGGGATGGACATGATCCACACGCGCGACCCGCGCCTGCTGGAGTTCCTGCTGTCGCCCGAGGTGCTGGACCTGATCCAGTCGGTCGTCGGGCCGGACATCGGGCTGTGGGCCAGCCACTTCATCTCCAAAGACCCCTTCCAGGGCAAGGCGACGCCCTGGCACGAGGACTCGGCGTACTGGAACGGGCGGACGTCCACGATGGCGGGCATCTGCACGGTCTGGCTGGCGATGGACGAGGCGACGCGGGAGAACGGCTGCATGGCGGTCATCCCCGGCTCCCAGCACGGCGGCTTCTCCGAGTACGAGGCCGTGGCCGACGCGGGCGGAAACATCTTTCCGACGCAGATCAAGGCGGATGCGGTGGACGAATCGCAGGCGGTCTACTTCGAGTTGAAGCCGGACGAGTGCAGCCTGCATGAAGCGCGGATCATGCACGGGGCGCGGACGAACACGTCGGACAAGCGCCGCGCGGGATACACCATGCGCTACTTCCCGACGACCACGAAGGTGTACCCGGAGAAGAACCCAGGCCACAAGATCTGGCTGGCGCACGGCGTGGACCGGGCGGGGAACGTGTACGAGAACGGGTAGAAAGGGCAGGGCCGAGGGCCGCCGGCGGAGCGTGGGAGTGAACTCCTGCGCTATGGGGCGCGGACGCCCAGTGTCCGCCTGCGCGGACAAGGAACAGGAAGACCACACGGGGTACTCTTCTCTGGTCTTCTCTCGGCGAAGGCCGAGAGTGGGCGTCTTCGCCCCACAGCGCAGGAGTTCACTCCCACGCTATGGCTTCCAGTGCCGGGGCTACGAGGCGATCTCCACATACCGCTCCAACTCGGCCCGCCCGATCTTGCCCTCGCGCAGCAGGCGGGCGGGCCGCGCCGTCAGGTCCAGGACCGTGCTGGGCGTCCGGTCCTGGGTCTCGCCGCCGTCCAGCACCAGGTCAATCGCGCCGTCTAAGTCCTCCAGCACATCGGCGGCGGACATGGGGGCGCGGCGGCCCGTGAGGTTGGCGGAGGGGCAGACGAGGGGGGCGCCGAAGGCGCGCAGGACGCCCAGGGCGACGGCGTGGTCGGGCATCCGCAGGCCGACCGTGTTGCCGCCGCCGGTCACGGTCAGCGAGACGGTCGGCTGCCGCCATAGAACGAGCGTCAGCGGGCCGGGGAAGAAGTCGGCGATCAGCCGCCTGGCCTCGGCGGGGACGGACCGCGCCAGCGTCTCGACTTCCTCCGGCGCGGCGATCTGGACGGGCAGGGGCTGGCCGAAGGGCCGCCCTTTGGCGTCGAAGACGCGCGTGACGCTGTCCACGACGAAGGCGCTGGCGGCCAGGCCGTAGACGGTTTCGGTCGGATAGGCGACCAGGCCGCCCATTTGCAGGATGCGCCCGGCGTGGGCGAGGATGTCCGGCTCCGGGCCGGCCGGGTTGATTTTGAGGACTTCTGTCATAAGAACCCTTCCCGCGCTGCCTTCCGGCTCCGCAGTATTAACGCACCGGCACCACCATAACCTTGCTGTCCAGCCGGCGGACGCCGGGCACAGCGCGGGCGATCTGTTCCGCGCGCGCCTTCTGGGCGGGGCTTGTGACGCTGCCGATGAGGATCACCACGCCCCCCTTGCCGCTGGCCGACAGGTACAAGGTCGGCACCCCGCCGTCCGCCAGCGCGCGCAGGACCGCGAAGGCGGCGGGGTCGTCCGGCTCGAACCCGCGCTGGGAGGCGATGGCAGACAGGCGGACCCGCTTGCCGCCATAGACGCCCGGCTGGGTGTTGATCGGGGCGGTGTCCAGCTCCCAGGAGTTGACGGAGGAGCGGTTGGTGGGCGTGCCGATGTGATAAACCGGCGTCTGCGTGACAGGGTCGCGGGCCGAACATCCGGCGATAAGAATGGCAGCGGCGGCAAGGGCCGCACGCGCGGCGCGTGTGTGCATCTTCGGTGCGTCTTCTACCGGGGGGAGCGGCCCAGGACGACCCGCCCGATGCCCGCCATGTCCTGCCGGACCGCCACGTCCTCATACCCCATATCCCGCGCGGCCTGGGCCACGGCGTCGGCCTGCCCCTGCCCCACTTCCATCAAGAGCCAGCCGCCGGGCGCGAGGCGGGCGGGCACCTCGGCCAGCAGGCGTCGGTGCAGGGCGGTCCCATCCGGCCCGGCCGCACCCGGCTCGCCGGACAGCGCCAGCCTCGGCTCATAATCCCGCACTTCGGGCTGGAGGCCGGGCAGTTCGGCCTCGGCCACATACGGCGGGTTGCTGACGATGACATGGAAGCGCAGACCGGTCGGCAGCGGGCCGAGCAAGTCGCCGTGCAGCAGCGTCACGCGCTCCGCCAGGTCATACCGGGCGACGTTCTTGCGGGCCAGCTTCAGGGCATCCCCGGACAGGTCCGTCGCCCAGACGCGCGCGCCGGGCCGTTCCAGGGCCAGCGTCACGGCCAGGCACCCGCTGCCGGTCCCGATGTCGGCCAGCCGTGGGGCGGGTTCAGTGGGGCACTTCTCCAACGCCGCCTGCGCCAAGCCTTCCGTTTCGGGACGTGGGATCAGCACGGCCCGGTTGATTCGGAACGGACGCCCGTAGAACCACGCTTCCCCGGTGATATACGGCAGCGGGCGGCGGGCCGTTCGCAGGGACACGGCCTTTCCCCAGATGATCCGCTCGCGCTCGGTCAGGACCCGGTCGGGGTCCCGCGCCAGGTCTTCGCGGCGCGCCTTCAGGACCCAGGCCAGCAAAAGCTGCGCGTCCAGGCGCGGCGTGTCCACCCCGGCGTCGGCCAGGGCGGGGATGGCAGCGGCGAGGGCGGCGGCGACTGAGGAACCTACCCCCGGCGCAGCACTGGCTACCCGGAGGGCAAGCGCCGACCCCTCCCCCGTGGGGAGG
>CAXTWM010000335.1:0-5573 GCA_964247915.1 uncultured Armatimonadales bacterium
CAGCAGCAGGACGCCCGCAAAGCCCAGGGGAATCAGGACGAACAGGGCCGGGACGACCAGCAGGTTGGCGAGCCAGCCGCTCAGGGAAACCTCGTCGTAGGAGGAAGCGACGACCGGCAGCGACCCGAGCTGTGCCAGGCCCGACAGCCCGATGCCCTCCACGGCCCACAGGGCGGCTTTTGCGGGCAGCGGCGCGCGGATTCGGGCCAGGATGCGCGGGCGCCAGAATCCGTCCCACAGGGGCATCGTCAGCGACAGCGTCAGGATGGTGAGGAAGGAAAGCTGGAAGCCCGGTTCCAGCAGGGCGGTCGGCTGAAGGAGCAGGATGAGCAGGGACGCCGCCCCCACCGTCGTCGGTCCGTCCGGCTCGCGCTCGAACAGAATCGCGCCGAAGTAGAGGCAGGCCATGATGACCGCGCGGGTCACAGCGGGCCGCCCCCCGCAGACCAGCGCGTACAGGACGAGGCAAAGGATCAGCAGCGCGGCCTGCATCTTGCGCGGCAGGGTCAGCCTGCGCCCCAGTCGCTCCAGCCAGAAGGCTAGGATGCCGACGTGCAGCCCCGCCGAGGCTAGAATGTGGACAGTCCCCGTGCGGACGAAGTCCGCCAGCAGGGCCGGCTCCAGTTCCGTCCGGTGCCCGATGAGTATGCCCGACAGCACGGCGGCCTCGGTCGGCGGCAGCCCGTCATGCAGGGCCGTCAGCACATGCCGGCGCACGATCACGGCCAGGTGCAGGAAGGGGTTCAGTCGGCTCGCCCCCAAGCCTTCGACCGCGCCGGGCCGCTTCACCCCCAGCTCGCAGTAGACCGCCCGCCGCGCCAGATAGTCCCGCCAGGAGAACGCGCCGGGGTTCGTCGCGCCGGGCGGCGTTTCCAGCGTCCCTTCCAGCCGCACCCGGTCGCCGTAATCGAGGGTTTGCCCCCGCGCCGCCTCCGGCCCCAGCGTCACCGCCGCGTCGCCCGTCACCGGTGCCGTCCGCCCCGCCGACTTGATCTCCTCCGCCCGCAGGAAAAACGTCCACCGCCCCCCGCGCCGCGCTTCCGGGTCACTGACCACGGTTCCCGTGACCGTGAGGGGCGCGGGCCGGTCCGCCCAGTGCGACACGTCCGAGGCGGGGACAGTCCCGAACGCCGCCAGCCGCAGCGCCCCCGCGCACAGGCCGAGCAGGAGCAGCCCGCAGACGAAAAAGACCGGACGACGGCCCAGCGCCAGGGCCGCCAGCCCCAGCACGGCCAAGCCAAATGCCGCGCCGGGCGGCAGCCACCCCAACGCCTCCATCCCGATCCCCACGGCGAACGCCGCCGCCCAGACCAAAAGCGGTCGGTGCTGTATCCCCAATTCGCCCTCCCTGGCCGTCCGCCTACCCCTGAACACCTCTGCCTTCCGAAACTACGCGATCAGCCTGTCGTACTCGGTATGCGTTCCAACCTAGGCTCATACGATGCGCTCGGCTTTTCCCTGCCAAACGCCCGGAGGCGCTATGGCTTGCGTGGCATCTTACGCCCTAGCCAGGTGAAACTCAGGCTCCACTGCCAAGCTGCGGCTTTACTGCCCTTGCGAAACTGCTGCCACTCTTCCTCTTTTTTATCCCCATGCAACAGATAGCTTTCCAAAGTGTCCAATTCCAACTCCCAGTGCGCCTTGTTCCACTCTGTAATGTCCTGGTAGCGGGTGTCAATGTCAAACTGACAGGAAATTCTGTTCGGCTCAATCTGGCTGATTGTCAAGTCCGCCAAGAGCCTGCTCATATCATAAGAGGTCAAGTTGCCCAGCAAGCTTCCCCGGTGGCCTCTGAGACGGCTATCGCTTACTTCTTTGAGGGTGATGCCACGTCCCTGCCAGAAAATGATGACTTTCTGCTTCGCCTGCTCGTCCCAAACTGGAACCTGGATAACTTTAACGAATTGAAGCATATCGTTCATCCTGGCGGAACGCGACTACTGTATCATCCTCGCCTAGCGACCTTTCTTGATACGACAACTGCGCGTCTGCGTCGTACCACTTTATAGCCGCAGCCTCTGCCGCGCCCCTACCATGATTTCCGGGCGTCAAGTGCGGGCGGCGCGGAGCATGACCTGGCAAATCCGTCCGCGTGACGCTTCTTCCGTGATGCCGCTGAGGGCAGTCTCCACGCGCGCCCGCATTTTACTCAGGTAGCACAAACCATGCCAAGTCCTGCGTTATGGGCGTCGCGACGAAAATATTTACCGACTTTTTTGCGGCGGACGGGGTGAGGCTTGTTCTGTGGTAGCCTGTCACCGGAGGGCAAGCGGTTTCTAACCGACGCCGGCACGGCAGAGGGCGCAGAGGGGGGAGGCTTCGGTCTCAGAGGGCACGGCGTCAGGGGGGGCGAGGGACTGGCAGCGGGGGCAGGGAGTCCAGCCCCGGCGGCGCTTCCACTCGTCGGTGCGGGCGGCGCGGAGCATGACCTGGCAAATCCGTCCGCGCAGGGCTTCTTCCGTGATGCCGCTGAGGGCGGTCTCCACGCGCGCCCGCGCTTCCTCAGACAGCACGATCCGTGCCAAGTCGGCCTCCGTGGGCGTCGGAGCCGAAATGATTGCCGGCTTTTTTTTGTCGCGGGCCAGGCCGCTGGCTTTGAAGTGGATGTCGGTCAGGATGCGCCCGCCCAGCTTGCTGTTCAGGCGGCGCAGCATGTCCTCTTTGAGCAGGGTCAGCTCGTTGGCCCAGACGCTGTTCTTGACGCGCACGAACAGGACACCGTCGCGCACGGCCTCGACCTGGGTGACGCCCGCCACCTGCGGGCCGACGACGCCCTCCCAGTGGACTTTCGCCAGGTGGGGCCGGAGCATCTGGGACAGTTCCTGGGACTGGAGGAAGCTGTTGACGGCGCTGAAGCCGGGCGCCATGCCGCGCGTCCGTCTTGGGCCCTGACTGTCTCTCATTGCTTGGTGACCTCCCCGTTCGTGACGGAGTAAACGGCGGCGCGCTCCAGGACGGCGGGGGCGAAGGCGCGCAGGTTGGTGCAGCTCAAAAAGGTCTGCGAGCCGGCCCGCGCGGTCAGGTCGAACAGCAGGCCGCGCCGGGCGTCGTCCAGGTCGGAAAGGACGTCGTCCAGCAGGAGCAGGGGCGGCTCGCCCACCAGCTCCTCGATAAGCTGCCGCTCGGCCAGCTTCAGGGACAGAGCGACGGTCCGCTGCTGGCCCTGCGAGCCGAACAGGCGGCAGTCCTGCCCGTTGACCAGGAAGGCGATGTCGTCGCGCTGCGGCCCCCGCGCGGTCGTCCCCCGCGCCGCCTCCTCGCCGGCGACGAGGGCCAGCTCCTCCAGGAAGCGCCCCTGAATGGCGGACGCTTCGGTCAGGCCGTCAATGGCGAACGACGGCAGGTACGTCACCCGCAGGTCGTCGCGCTCGTCGCTCAAGGTCCGGTGCGTCTCGGACGCGAGCTGGGCCAGGCGTTCCAAAAAGAGCCGGCGGCGCTCGATCAGCCGCGCCCCGTGCTGGGCCAGGCCCTCGTTCCACGCCGGCAGGCTGTCGCGGGCCGCGCCGGGGACGCGCCCGTCGCGCAGGTCGCGCAGGAGCCGGTTGCGCTGCTCCAGCGTCTTGCGGTACGAGCCGAGCGCGAGGACGTAGCGCGGCGAAGTTTGGGCGATCTCCAAATCCAAAAAGCGGCGGCGGACGGACGGCTCGCCCCGGATGATTTCGAGGTCGCCGCTGTCAAAGAGAACGGCGTTGAGCTGGCCGATGACCTCGGACAAGCGCGTGTGCCGAACGCCGTTGATCCGTGCGGCCTTCTTCTCGGTCTGAGACAGCGACATCTCGATCTCGATGTCACCCGTCTTCTCCCGGACGACGTCGGCGACGATCCGGGCGGAGGGCTGGCCGAAGCGGACCAGCTCCACATCCTTGCCGGCCCGCGATGACTTGCTGGTCGCCAGGATGTACAGGCTTTCCAATAGGTTGCTTTTGCCCTGGGCGTTGCGCCCGACAAAGATGTTCAGCCCGTTCCCCGGTTCGATACGGAGCGTCCCGTAATTCCGAAAGTTTTCCAGGTTCAACGATGTGACGTGCATGGCGCGTGATTCTTATACTTTTATATAAGAGTCTAATTCTTTATGGTAATAGTAGTAGGTGTGTGACTCACTTGTGACTCAGCGTGACTCTGCTAAAGCATTCTGTCAGAATCGCTTGATTCTCGCCCGATCCCTACAAGTGTTCCCAAGCGGCGCAGCGACTTTTGCCCGGAACCGCCTGATTCGATGCATCGCACTGAGTCACATCGATCTGTGACTCATCTGTGACTCAACGGACTGGTTTGTGACTCTGTGACTCAAGCCGACATACTGAGTCACAAAAGGCGGTCGTTGAGTCACACAGAGTCACACAGAGTCACAGATTGAGTCACAGCCCATGCCCGGCGCTCATGGCGGGAGACGGAGTTGCCTCTGTCACAGCGTCACTTCTTATGTCACAGGCTGTGACACAACTGTGACACTAGCCCCCGCGCTCGATCTCTTGCTTGATCCTGCCAATCAATGACAGTATCTGCGGGTCTTCTTCGATCTCCTTCTGGAGCCTCACTGCCGCGTGAACGACCGCCGTATGACTCTTTAGGCCGAACGTCGCCGCCAGCGTGGACAGCGGCATCCCGCCCATCTCTTTGGTCAGAAACATCGCCACCTGGCGTGCAAACCCGGCGTCGCCGTGCAGGCGCGTCGCCCGGTTGCTGCGCCCGCCGCCGGCCAGAATCTGATCCCGCGACACGCCCATCTGGGCGGCGACGGCGTCAATGATCCGGTCCACCGCCGGCCCGCCCGCGCTCATTTCATGGCGGGGGAAGAGAGGCACATCCCCAGCGGGCGGCGCGTGGTCTTCGGGGTGGGCCGAGGCGGTCTCGCGCCCCGGCCCCTCGCGCGGCGGCATCCGGTCCACATAGTAGCTGCTCAGGACGTCGGAGGCGAGCTGCTTGGTGACGGGGCTGCGGGCGAGCGAGGCGTAGGCCATCAGCTTGATCAGGGCGCCCTCCAGCGACCGGATGTTGCTCTGGATGAGGTTCGCCATGAAGGCGATCACGTCGTCGGGGATCGCCAGGTTCTCCAGGATGGCCTTCTTTTGCAGGATCGCCTCCCGCATCTCCAGTTCCGGCGGCGCGATGTCGGTGACCAGGCCGCCCTCGAAGCGCGACCACAGCCGCTCGTCCATCGCCTTCAGCTCGCGCGGCGACCGGTCGGAGGTCAGGACGATCTGCTTGTTCATCTGGTGCAGGACGTTGAAGGTGTGGAAGAACTCCTCCTTGGTCTGCTCCTTGGAGGCCAGCATCTGGACGTCGTCCACCAGCCACACGTCCACGCCCCGGTAGGCCCGCCGGAAGTCCTCCATCCGCTTGTCCCGCAGCGCGGCCACATAATGGTTCGTGAACGTCTCCCCGCTGACATACGCCACCCGCGCCTGCGGCAGCGTCAGCCGGATCTGGTGCCCGATGGCGTGGGCGAGGTGGGTTTTGCCGATTCCGGGACTGCCGTACAGGAAGAGCGGGTTGTACATCTTGCCGGGGGCATCCGCGACGCGGACCGCGCCGGCGTGGGCCATGCGGTTGTACTTGCCGACGACGAAGTT
>CAXTWM010000336.1:0-5474 GCA_964247915.1 uncultured Armatimonadales bacterium
CCGGCGGGGGGGGCCCCTCCCCCCACCCACCCCCCCCCGCCCCCCCCCTTTGGGGGGGGGCCGGGGGGGCTAAATCCGCCCTCGAAGGGGTCTTCGTCCATCGCCTGCCGGGCGCGCTCCTGGTAAGCGTCGTGGAAGGCAGCCATGTCGCGCGGCTCCTGGCGCGTGTTTCCGGCGGGGCGGGGCGCGACGGACAGCAGGGTCGGGTGCTCGCGCTCGATGCGCTCACGGGAGGACTCCCCTCTGCCCCCCCCAGGATTGGGGGCGGCTTCGCGCGGGTTCGTCTTCTGCGTGATCGTCGGCACCAGACCGCCCGCCATCAGCGCCTCGCCGACGGCCTTGTAGACGGCGGCGTAGATGTCGCCCTCGCGCGTGAACCGCACCTCGGTCTTGGTCGGCGAGACGTTGACGTCCACCTGGGAGGGGTCCACGTCGATCATCACGACGGCGGCGGGGTAGCGCGTCCCGTGCAAGGTCTGGACGCTCTTGTAGGCTTCGTCCAGGGCGCGCGTGACGGCCTTGTTGCGGACGAACCGGGTGTTGACGAACGTGTGCTGGGCGGACCGAGAGGTTTTCAGGGCGGCGGGCGTCCCGATAAAGCCCGTCACGCGCAGGCCCGCCGCGTCGTGGTTCAGCGGGACCAGGTGCCGAGCCATCTCGCGCCCGAAGACGTGGACGCAGGCGTCCATCTGCGACCCGCCGCCCCCCGACGCGAAGACCTCGCCGCCGCCGTGCAGCAGGCGGAAAGCGACGTCAGGCCGGGCCAGCGCGAACCGCTGCATCAGCTCGACGATGTGGCCGAGTTCCGTAGACGACGACTTCAAAAACTTGAGCCGGGCGGGGACGTTATAAAACAGGTTCTCGACCGTGATGCTGGTGCCCGCCCGCGCCCCGACCTCGGAAACTTCTTCTAATGTCCCGCCCGCGCACCGGATCTGGGTCCCCGCACCCCCATCGTCCCCGGCGACTTTGGTCACGACGGTCATCTGCGAGACGGACGCGATGGACGGCAGGGCCTCGCCCCGGAAGCCCATCGTCGTGATCTGGAACAGGTCATCCGCCGACCGTATCTTGGACGTCGCGTGGCGCTGGAGCGACAGCACGGCGTCCTCGCGGCTCATGCCGCTGCCGTCGTCGGTGACGCGCAGGAGGTACTTGCCGCCTTCTTCGAGTTCCACCAAAATTCGCCGCGCCCCGGCGTCCAGCGCATTCTCCACCAGTTCCTTGACGGCGGCGGAGGGCCGCTCCACCACCTCCCCCGCCGCGATCTGGTTGGCGGTGTTTTCGTCGAGTATCTGTACCTTACTCACTGTCGCTGCTTCCTTCCGTCCCCCGCGCCGTTTCTTCCAGAATATAGTCTACGACCGCCTCCGGGCTGTTCGTTTCCGCAAACACCGCGCGCTGACGCATAGCCCCGTTGCCGCCCTGTAGGGTTTCGGTCGTCAGGGCCGAAACCTCGTCCCAGTCTCCGGCGTCTTCCAGGGCGGGCCGCACGAACGCCAGCAGGGATTGGACCAACTCGGCAGCGGGAACGGCGCGTTGGGCTGTGACATCAATCAGTTCCCCTTCCAGCCCGTAGCGAGCCGCGCGCCAGTGGGCCGCCCGGAGCAGTTCGGGCCGGGCCGGCAGGAAGGCTTCGTCGCGCTCTGCCTGATTGAAGCAGGTGCGGGCGAGGGCGCGGACCAGCCCGGCCAGCAGGACGGCCTCGTCCACGCGCAGGCAGACGTCGGCCACGCGGAACTCGACGGTCGGCGTCTTCTGGGGTAATCGGATATCCCAGTAGATCTTGGAAGCGTCACTGATGCTGCCCGTCGCCACCAACGCCTGCACCAAGTCGTCATATTCCTCCCGCGAGGCGAACGGCAACGGGGGGCCGGCCATCGGCCACCGTACCCAGAGTTCCGTCCGGTAGGAGGCGTACCCCGTGTCCGCGCCCTCCCAGAAGGGCGAGTTCGCGCACAAAGCCACCAGGGGCGCGAGCCAGTGCCGGGCGCGGTTCATCACGGCCAGCCCCGCCTCCGGGTCGGGCAGCCCGACGTGGACATGGCAGCCGAAGATGACGAGTTCATGCGCGAGCTGCTGGTACTGCTCGGCCATGTCCTGATAGCGCGGCTTGGGCGTGACCGGCTGGTCGGCGCTTCGGGAGAACGGGTGCGTCCCCGCCGCCCCAATTCTATTGCCGTCCCGCCCGGCGGCGTCGAGCAGCGCGCGCCGCGCCCGGACCACCTGCGCCCGCACCTCGGCCAGCGTCAAGCAGACCGGCGTCGCCATCTCGATCTGCGAGGCGTGGAACTCGTGCTGCGCGTTCTCGCCCAGCGCTTCCTCCGCATCGGGCAGGACCTGCACGGCGCGGGGCCGCAACCGCCGCGTCTGAGGGTCTATGATCTGGTATTCTTCTTCGACACCGAGCGTAAAGTCTTGCGCGGGCATATTTAGTCTTTCTCTTTCACCGGCTAATCTCCGGTCGGACGCCGCAGCCGTTCCATCGCGATCTCCGACGCCGCAAACCCCATCCTTTGCCAGAAGCCCTCACTGCCGCGCCCGGCCCGCAGGGTCCAGGTGATTTCGGGATCGTCCCCCATCAACCGCCGGACCAGTTCGCGGCCGATCCCCTGCCCCCGCCGGTCCTCGGCCACGGCGACCACAGAAAGGTAGCCGTTGGAAACGCCGTCACACAGGGCACGCCCGAAGCCGACCACGCAGTCTCCGTCCCAGGCCACGACCGTGCAGTCCGACCCCCGCATCATCCGCATGAACCGCTCCGAGTCGGCGACGCGGTGTGCCCAGCCGTTCTCAGAGAGGAACCGGCGGACCTGTTCGTGATCCCGTGCGCTGATGGGGCGATACTGTACCATCACAGGCGGCCTGCCCTGCGCTTCTCGATCATCAGCCGAGCGAATGCCTTGCCAGTGTTCTGCGAAAGGTCCCCACGCCCGCTGTGCTGTGTGCCTATATGCCCAGCCAGGACCTCAGCGAGCGTCTGCCCCGGTTGTGGCTCTGCGGGAAGAGGATCAGGCTTCAGTGAAGAAGTCAGAGTCGATCCGTTTGACATCATATCTTTGCACCAAAGAAACACCGAGGTTGTGGTCAATCATCAGGCGAGCCAATTCAAGACCATCAACTAAGGACACTTTAAAGGCATGATTCAACTTCGTGTATTCCTTCGCCGTTTTGCTGAAAGTTGATGTCGTGATGAACACGCCTTTGGAAGCGCCTTGACCGCTCAAAGCACCAACGAAAGCTTGAACCTCTTTGCTCCCGACGGTTCCCTCGTTCCAGCGTTTGGCCTGAAGGTAGATGTTGTCCAGTCCAAGTTTATCCTGTTTGATAACACCATCCACGCCTCCATCGCCGGACTTGCCAAGCGTTTGCCCTGCGTCTTCTACTGAGCCACCGTAGCCCAAACTGAGCATGAGTTGCACAATTAGCTGCTCAAAGAAGGCCGGCGGCATTGCTTTCACTCGCTCTAGGATCTCTTGCGCGAGAGCATCTTTAAGCGTTTGATATGAAGCCTCTATGCTCTCTTCAGGAGTAACCTTATCGTTGGCGGAGGCCACTATATCTGTCGCCAAGCTGATAGCCTGGACTGACGTGGCATTTGCCACTATTCCACTACCTTGTTGGAATGCGACGAACTCTGGATATACTGCTAGGTTAGAAGGCTTGATGACAGCAGGAGCAGTCTGTAAGAACTGCGTCCCACGCGCTGTAATTTTGTTGACGCCCCGCCCCACGCTCTCCAACAATTTCGCCTGCCGAAGATAAGTTGATGCCCATTGGACTCTGCTGTAGAGGCGCGTGCTTCTTCCACTGGGTAGAAGTTCCTCCCGCTCCTCAGGTGGTATCGAAAACTTATCTGCTAACGCTGATTCTACCTGTTTCATGGAAACAGGCTGACCGTCTTTATGCAGTTCCAGCGCGGGCCTGATGAAGTGGTAGAATTCCGGGATCGGCATGATAGCCCTTTCAGTAAATCACCTTGTTCAGCGGGTACTCTACCAAGCCCTGTGCGCCCGCGCGGCGGAGCTCGGGGAGGATGTGGCGGACGGTTTTTTCGGGAATGATGGTTTCCAGGGCGACCCAGTTCTCTTCGTCTAGCGGGGAGACGGTCGGCTTGCGGAGGGCGGACAGCAGGCGGGTGACGGCGTCTAAATTGGCTTTGGCGACGTTCATTTTTAGGCCGACCAGGCTGTCGGCGTCGAGCGCACCCTGTAGCAAGAGTTGCAAGTTCTCGATCTTGGTGCGCTTCCAGTCGTCCTCCCAGGAGCGGTGGTTGGCGATCAGGCGCGTCGTGCTTTCGAGCAGCGTGTCCACGATCTTCAGCCCGTGCGCGGCCAGGGTGCTGCCGGTTTCGGTCCCTTCGACGATGGCATCTACCAGGTCGGGGACCTTCACTTCCGTGGCGCCCCAGCTAAACTCGACGTGGGCCGAGACTCCGTGCTTTTCCAGGTAGCGCTTGGTGACGTTGACCAGCTCGGTCGCGATGCGCTTGCCTTGCAGGTCGCGCGGGCCGGCGACGGAGGAGTCGTTGGGCACGGCCAGCACCCAGCGGTAGGGGCGCGAGGTGGCTTTGGAGTAGATGAGTTCGGAGACCTCGAAAACATCGGCCTCGGACTCGACCACGTTGTCGTGCCCGGTCAGGCCGCAGTCCAGGACGCCCATGGCGACGTAGCGGGGAATCTCCTGGGCGCGCAGCAGGACGGGGTCCAGCTCGTCGTCGTCCACGACGGGCTGGTAGGAGCGGGCGGAGACGCGGAAGTCCCAGCCGGCCTTCTTGAACAGGGCGAACGTGGCGTCTTGCAGGCTGCCTTTGGGCATGCCGATCCGCAGTTTCTGGGTCACGGTGTCTTTTCCTTAACAGGTCATTAGGGAGAACATGGTCTACCGTTTAGTATGACGGAAAGGGCGGGGACAAGTCAACCGCACACCCGACGCGGCGCTTTTTTGAGGCAAACGAGAAACAGATGCCGCTGTGATTGACGGCCCAGAAGCGAGTCATTTTGGCTCTTTGTTGCATCTTAGCGGCTTGCGTGGAGCAAGATATGGGGAATCTGCGATTGTAGTGCTCGTCTTATTGGGCTTGACACCGAGGATTCCGCGTGATATAATGTCTTCATATTCGCGCAGACAAACACTCTGCGAAACCGAGAGCGAGAGCCAGTGCGGCTCCCGCTTTTTTGTCGTTTTGAAGGACGGTGGAATGCCCCTCATGCGCGCTTGCTGGCTCGTTCTCTTTCTTCTGGGAGTATTCGTGATGACCTTAACCACCGAAGCCGCCCCCAAGCCGCCGGAGACGCTGGCGCGGGGCCTGAAGTTCCCCGAAGGGCCGACCCTCTCGGCAGACGGCGGGACGCTGTACGCCGTCAATGTCCAGAGCGATGCCATCTCGCGGCTGGACCTGAAGACGAAGGCGTTCACCTACGCCTGGGTGACGCTGCCGGAGGGCGGGCGGGGCAATGGCATGACGCTGGGGC
>CAXTWM010000337.1:0-5473 GCA_964247915.1 uncultured Armatimonadales bacterium
GCCCCAAGGCCCCGACCGTCCCGCCCGCCAGTCCTAACGCGGCCAGTGCCGCCAATCGGCCTCCGTGGAACAGCGCGTGGCGGGCCGGGTGGAGGAAACGCCGCTCGCCCTTGTCCGGCATCCCGGCATAGGAGACGACGAAAATCCCGCACATGCCGATGCAGTGCGAGAACCCGCTCGCCAGCCCCAAC
The DNA here is from genome assembly GCA_964247915.1 of uncultured Armatimonadales bacterium. GTDB lineage: Bacteria > Armatimonadota > Armatimonadia > Armatimonadales > Capsulimonadaceae > JANXMY01. The sequence continues at coordinate 192 of CAXTWM010000337.1, forward strand.
ATCAAGGCCCAAAGATACGCCGGGGCCATCATCACTCTTGGGCTTCCCGCGACGGGGACGCCTGGGGCGGAGGCGGCCAGACGACTTGCATTTCCGGTAGGCCGGGTCGCTGCATCCGCCAGACGCCCTCGGAGTGGGTTGGAATAAACCCAAGAAAACGGCTGTTGATCTGCCACGTCCCCTGGGCGGCTTGGCCGTTCCTCTCGAACGTGCCCTCGTAGTGGATCGGCGAGGTCCGGGCGAAGCGGCTCCACCGGTAGGTCTTCACGAACCGGACCGCCCCGCCTTCCACCGTCCCCGCCACGCTCGCCTCGCCGACTCCCCCGGCGTCTGTGATGACGCCCGCGAAGCCGCCCGCCAAGTCCGCGACCGTAAAGGCGGCCACGAACCGCGCTGGACGCCAGTTCTGCTGCCGCCCGCCATAGGCGTACACGCCGTCCCACTCGCCGCTGATGTCAGGTGTGGCGCCTTCCGGTTCTTCGCTGCCGCTCATCCCAGCCGCACCACTTCCCGGACGCGCACCACTTCCCGCTCTTCGACCTCTTCCACTGCCGCGTCGCCCTCAGACTCGGACCAGAGGCGGCGGGCGTCCCAGACGCCGTGCGTCTCGTTCGCCGTCCGCCACGTCCCTTGCATCGTGCGCCCGTCGTCGGCCAGGGTGCCTTCATAGGAGACCGACGCCGATCCACGCCGCCGGTAGCGCTTGGAGAAGCGGACGCCCCGCCCGCTCTGGCCGCCCGCGACGCTGGCTTCCCCCAGCCCGTGGTCATCAAGGATGGTCCCCCGGAACTTGCCCTCGCCGTCCGGCTCGGTGAGCGTCGCCTCGAACCGCCCCGACGGCGGCGCCCGCATCCCCCCCTTGTAGGTGTAGGTGCCCAGCCAGCCGCCGCCGACTCCCTGCTCCCGCCCCTGTTCCTGTGTGTTTGTGTCTTGTGTGCTCATGGCGTTTTGATTATTTCACCTCCACGGGGAACGTCTGGGCCGCCCGTTCCGGCCCCTTCGCCGCCGCCGCCGTCACGCGCCACGCCCCCGCCATCGTGAACCGCCCCGTCCCGGCGTAAGTCCCTGCCGTCGTCTCATGTGTCGTCACCGCGTTGTCACCCATCGGCATCGCCGGCATGTCGAGCCGCAGGGTCACGGCCGCCCCGCTGACAGGTCTGCCCGCCGCGTCCGTGACTCGCACGGTCAGGGCAGTGGGATCAAGCGACGTCGCCGGGCGCGGCGTCATGCCCAGCGCCAGGTTCAGCTTCGGGTTCCGCGCCTCGACCGGCGGCGCGGCGGGGTGCGGCGCGCAGCCGGCGCAGAGGAGAAGGAGAAGACCCCACCCCCGGACCCTCATTCCGCTGGCGGCCTCCGCAGATGCACCGGCGGCCTGGTCTGGATCTGCATCAGCGGCGAGGAGGTCACAGGCGTCTTCGCCGCGCCGCTGCTGGGGCAGCCGTCGCAGCCGCTCCCCGCGCGGCCTGATTTGCCGCGAAAGGCCGCCATCTGCCCCCAGAGCCGACGGCCTACGGCCAGCGCGGCCACGGCCACGATGCCCAGCGCGACTATCTGCTGTCCATCAACATGCATCGTCATCCCCTCCTCCGCAGCACCCGCATTCGCCCGTCACCGCTTCCCGGCCCTCTTTAATCAGGAGCGGAATTAAGGCCAGGGCGGCGACGCTGTCCAGCCACCACAGGCCGGGCAGCAGCCGGGTCACGGCCAGCCCGATCATCAGGACGACGGACAGGTAGCCGCAGGTGATCGCCTCCATCGCGTCCGCCCGCAAGGCTTTCGACCCCAGCCGGGCGGCGACCTTCAATTTATAGCCGGCCAGGACCGGCATCCCGATCTTGGCGACCAGCCCGATCACGATGCCCCAGACACTCTCGTGCGTGTCGGTCTGTGTCTTCAATACGGTTAATCCGAGCAAAGAGTTCGCCGCGACGAACAGAGCCAGCCCGTAAAGGGTGTACCCCACCAGCCGCGCCGCCCGCCGCTCCACCGCCTCGACCCGCGCCGCGCTCGCCCGACCACTTGCCTCGACCCGCAGCCGCCAGAGCAGGACGCCCGCGCTGAACAGCTCCACGACGCTGTCCAGCCCGAACCCCTCCAGCAGCAGGCTGTGGGAAACCGCCCCGAGCAAGAGCGACGCCGCGCCCTCGACCGTCATCCAGCCCAGCGTCAGGTACGTCAGCGCCAGGGCCGCCCGCACATCGGCGGCCCGGTCGTAAGGAGGTTCAGTTGTGAGCGCGGCGTCTATGGCGTGGTCCTTATCAACAACCCGATCTGCGTTCAGGCGCGGCGATGAGACGAGATCGGGTATAATCTGGTTACAAAGGGACTAGGATTTCCTGGTCGGCAAAAAGCCCTGGTGAGACCGGGGCTTTTTGTTTTTAGAGGGTAAAGAATGGCTCGTTCTGCATCGGCGTGATCTGGTATGGTGTTTTGTCAGAATACGTTCGCTCTGCGACGAAACGCCTTCTTTGCTTGTTGAACGCAAGCAGTGTTGCCTGAAGGCCAGCCTCTTCAAAGACGAACTCCCTCTGTGGCAAAGGCGAGGAAACGTGCCAGTGAATTTGGCCCGCATGGTGGCGCACCAGCACACCGCGCCTGATACCCGTACACTCAGGGACGCCGCACCAGCAAGTGAGAATGAAGAACTCGCCATCCGCGTCCATACTTCGCGTGAGTTCTTTTAGATCCGTGGCGTAGTAGCTGAAATCGGTGAGAGGAATGCCGTCTACACAAACTTCCACAACGGCATAATTAGTGCCATCACGGGTGTATATCTTCAGGTCAACGCTTAAAGTGTTCCTCAAGGCTTGTCCTCAGCCGGGGTCAATGCCGGAAGCCCAGTGCGCCCCCGCCCGTAGTCATCTCGGCCAGGGCTTCGGGGTCGTCCATGCGCTTCAGGTGCGCCTTTAGCTCGTCCACCTGGGCCAGCACGGAGCGGGCGAATCCGTCGTCTAAGATGGTCGCGCCCTCCTGGGCGCGCTCCAGGGCGGCGGACACGAAAGCTTCCTTCAGGTAGGCGGGCGTGAAGCCGTCGGTGCGCTCGGCGACGGTGCGGGCCAGGGCGTCGGCGTCGAAGTCGGGGGCCAGGCGGGCGCGCAGGGACGACCGGGACAGCAGGCGCAGGCAGAACTCGCGGCGCTCCGCAAGCTGCGGTGGGCCGATGTGGAGGACGCGGTCGAAGCGCGACGGGCGCTTCAAAAGGGCCTCGTCAATCCGGCCCGGATGGTTGGACGAGGCGATGATGAGCAGGCCCTCGTTGTTGCCGAAGCCATCCAATTCGTTCAGGAAAACGGTTCGGTTGTCCTCGTGGACCAGGCCGTCCAGGTCCTCAAACGCGAGGATGCAGGGCGCGAGCTGGCGGGCGCGCTGGAAGATGGTGCGGACGGCGTCGTCGTGGCTGTACGGCTGCAAGTCGCGGACGTACAGAAACGGCAGGTCCGGCAGGGCGGCGGCGACGGCCTTGCAGATCATCGTCTTGCCGGTTCCGGGCGGGCCGACCAGCAGGACGCCGCGCCGCCAGGCGAAGCCCAGGGCGGCGTAGGCGTCGCGGTTGCGGACGAAGCCCTCGACGGCGTCGCGCAGGCGCGTCGCGGTCTCGGCGGGCAGGACGACGTCATCCCACGTCACCTTGCCGATCTCCCCATCCATGTCCGGCGCGTTCTCCCAGCCGTGCGTGTAGCGCAGGCAGCGCCCGGCGGGGCGCTCGACGAACGCGGCCATCTCACGGGCGAACCCGGCCAGCAGCGCCTCGGAGTCGGCCAGGAACAGGACGTAGCCGACCCGGACGGCGCAGGGGACGAAGGCGACTTCAAACGCCTCGCCGCGCCACTCGGCCCCGAGCCAGCCGAGGTACGGAACGACCTCGTCGTCCCCGCCCTGCCCCAGAAAGCCGTCCGCGCCGGGCGAGAGGCGGCGCACCGGGGCGGCCTCCCGGTCCAGAAACCGGCGGAGCTGCACGCGGTCCACATACATCATCAGGGTCGCGCCGGCCGGGCGGGCGCGGCGGACCTCACGCAGCAGGGCGTCCTCCGAGTTGTCCCCGTAGGCTTCCGCCCGCAGGGCCTCGTTCAGAGCCTCCGTGCGCCAGTCACCCGCCATGTCCGGGGCGGCCCCATCCAACATCCCCTCCGTGGTCAAAAGTGTTTCCATCGGTGTGTTCCCCAAACGCGAAATGCCCCCGCCGCCGTGGTGGGCAGCCGGGGGCGTCAGGCGATCAAATCAGGCGGTATTTGTACCCGACAACCGGGCCGGTTGTCAAGCCTGGCCGCTGACTTCCGGCCCTGACACAACTGCCCGTTTTTGCTACTCCCTCTCACTTTGGCGCGTCTTTTGCCCTATAGCATAGGCAGAAGTCATTCGTGCAGGAGAGTAGTACCTTGTATCCTTTCAATCATTTCAGGACCGCTTTCTGGCTGGCGGGCGCGGCGCTGGCGCTGGGCGGGGCACCGGGGGCGCGGGCGCAGACGTTCACGTTCTCCAGCGACCTGTCCGGCTCCAAAGTCGTGACGCTGACGGAGGACGGCGGCAAGACGAGCTTCCAGGGCTACGCGGGCCGCTACAAAGGGCAGATCGGGTCGGGGCCGGACACCAACGTCTTCTGCGTGGACATCGGCCACGAGATCCACCCCGGCGACACCTACGCCGCGAACACGCAGTACGACATCACCAGCCCGGCGGGGGCGCTGAACGGCGGCTACTACGGCGGCGGCCTGGCCTCGGCGCTGACGGACGGCGACATCGCCTCCCTCACGCTGACTCAGGCGAGCAGCCGGGCGAGTGAGGTGGCGTACCTGGCCGACAACTACCTGAACGCGGCGAGCTTCAGCGGCGCGTCGGGCAGCACGGACGTGGGGGACAACCTCACCGGCCTGGGCCTGAGCGTCTGGGACATCCTCCAGGACGGCGGAGACGGCCTGGCGGCGGGCCAGGTGCAGACGGGCGCGTCGGACGCGGGCGCGTATGGCGGCCTGGTGAGCTACTATGAGGGTCTGGCAGCGGCCCACACTGGCTACGCTTCGGGCACGGCGGGCTGGGTGCAGGCCCCGCAGCCCTCGCTGGGCCAGCACATGCAGGACTACGTCTACGAGAAGCCGGCCGCCCCGCAGGCCGTGCCGGAGCCGGGCATGACGGCCTTCCTGCCCGCCCTCGCCCTGGTCGCGGGCGGATTCTGGCTGCGGCGGAAGAGGACGGCCGCCTAGCGGCGCGGGGGAGGTTAGCATACGAGCAGGGCGGGGGGGGGGGGGGGGCGGCCCCCCCCCCCGGAGTTTTTGGGTTTTTTGTGG
>CAXTWM010000338.1:0-5447 GCA_964247915.1 uncultured Armatimonadales bacterium
GGTCTTCCCAGCGGAGGCGGCCCGCGTCCACCTGATGCATGACCGTCCCCATGAGGGCGGTCTTGATGGTGCTGGCCGTCGGGAAGGCTTCGTCCCCCCGGTGGGCGACCTTCTCCCCGCGCCCCCGGTGGTGCAGGCTGTAGCCCAGCGTCCCGCCGAAGCCGTCGGCGATGCTTCTCATCGCCGTTTCCAATGCCGCCAAGTCTTGCGCCCGGTCTGCCACAGCACACCCCTTTAAGGAGATTAAGGGGGTATCCCCTGCCCCTTACTATCTCGCGACTCGGTCATTGCCTGATCATCCGGACTCATTTTTGATGCGCTAGGGGCAGCACCCTGTGCCGGAGCAACTGCCGTGGGCGCCGGTGCCGAGCTGATTGGCGCGGAGCTGGAGACAGCGTTGTCATGGTGGCTGCATCCCGAGGCCGCCATGATGGCGGTCAGCAGTAGCGCGAGGGTGACTGCTTTGCTGCGATTGATCATGTTGTCAACGCTTTCTCGCCACGAAGCGGCGGCCCCAACAGAACTCTCAGAAAGAAGTCGATAGGGGCCGCCGCCTTCAGAAGAACAGAATGCGGTTGCCTAGGGCCACAGGTCGTTGCCGCCGATGCTCCAGTAGTGGTTGCTTTTTGTCATGTCGCTCGTCCGCATGGCTTTCACATGGCCGTCATTGAAGGCAACCATCGTGAACGAGTTCGGGTCGGGTGCTTGGTACAACTGCGTCTTTTGGAACGATGCCGAGTGCCGCCCCGCGACGGATGTCTCAGCCCCGTTGAAATGCCCCGGACAGGGAAAATTCGGGCATTGTTTCCCCCTGTCATCAGTGGGAGTATAAGCCAAGGCACCACCGGGGGTCTGGTTGCCGTTGGAGTCCACATACCATGTTTCGACGAGCATGGCCGAAGTCGCAGGGGCTTGGACATCGTTGAGCTTAACAGGAATGTAGGTAGTCGGAATGGGGTCCGGCACATACCAGTTCACGAGGGCATCGTTGATGCCGTAGGAAGTCTGGTTTCCCACCGGTTGATTTGCCACAGGAGGAGGCGCATCAGGGCAAAGAAACACCTGAGAAAGATCTTTGGCGGACGCTTGGTTATTCGGCAGACTCGCGCTGGCCTTCTGGATGTATACAGACACGAGTTCGGGCCAATACTTCTGGTTCCCGGTATAGGTTTTGGTAGGCTTGTTGTACCCGCTGAAATAGGGGCAGTACATCTCGTCATAGTCCTGGATGTACATGATGACCCCCAATCCAATTTGCTTCATATTGGATTGGCAGGAGGCGCGGCGGGCGTTCTCCCGGACCTTCTGGAAGACGGGGAAGAGGATGGCGGCGAGGATCGCGATGATGGCGATGACGACGAGAAGCTCGATCAGCGTGAAGCCGTGGCTTCGGGGGGAGCCGGCACGGGGGCGCGGGCGATGGGAAAGAATGGACATGTGGCTTTTGTCTCCTTCAATAAAGCGGTCGAACCCACCTACGACAGTGCAGGATGATGGCAGTGCTTCTGAAAAGAGGGCGGCTGTGCCCGGATAGCTGAGGGACGGAAAGGATGCTTGGGGGCATTATAACACACCGCGGGGCCGATTGCAAGCCATAGCAGGCAGACAGTCGCGGATTTTTGACGCCTTTCGCTGTTTAATCGGAGGAAGCCCGGCCTAAAGGCCAGGCCTATCCCCGGCTCCGCCGGAGGGCCGCCCCTTCGGGGCTGTAGATGCGCCATCATGCTGTCGGCAGCCTGCTCCAAAGCCCCGAAGGGGCAGCCCCTCCGTACAGCCTGTCCCTTCAGGGGCAGGTCCGAAGCGGCCCCTCCGAAACGTCCGGGCCTTGACGCCTGGACACTTGTGGGCTACAATGGCGCACCGTCCCTTGCCGCCAGGAGTCCCACGCCCATGCCCCTCCGAGTCACCCGCCGCCAAGCGATCCAGAGCGCCGCCCTCGCCCTCGCCGCCCGGTCGCTGCCGCCCGCCTCCGCCCAGACGCCGCTGCCGACGTGGACGCCGCCCGCGCCGCCGCAGTCCGCCGCCCCGCCGCGCGGGCTGGCATCGGTGGCCGCCGTCCTCGGCAGCGGCGTGGGCGTGTACGTCGGCAACGACTGGAACGACTGGGACGACGACGCGCGGCGGTTCGCGATGGCGCGCATCCGCGCCTGGGGATTCGACTTCGTCTGCCCCAAAGTCGGCGGGTACGGGCGGACGTGGTATCGGGACGAGGCGCACCTGCGGTCGTGGGCGGAGTCGGCGCGCGGGGTCGGCCTGGGCTTTGTGCCATTTATTTACACCATCCCTGAGACGGGCGACGCGGACGCCCGCATCTGCGCCCAGATGGCGCGGACGGTCGGCATCGCCTGCGTGGACATCGAGGACGAGTGGGGGTCGCACGAGAAGGGCGCCACCCCCGGCTACCACGGGGCGGAGATGGCTTCGTTCGGGCGCATCTACCGGTCGGAGGCGGGCGACCTGCCGATCATCGTGACGGGCTACGGCGACCCGATCACGCGCTTCGGCCCGGCGGGGACGGCCTTCCCGAACGCCGAAATGGCGGCCTGGATGGACGCTTACTCGCCGCAGTGGTACATCGGCGTGTACTCGCGCTACAAAAAGGGCGGCGTCGGGGCCGCGCTGGATTGGGGTCGGGACGAGTGCCGCCAGGCCCTGGGCGCGGATTTCCCTACCTGCCCGTCCGTGGACCTGTCGTGCTCCTACACCCCCGATGGCCTGTTCCCATTGGCGGACACCCGCGCGATGATGGAAAGGCTGCGGGCCTACCAGGCCCCGATCTTCGTCTGGGAGTACGGCCTGATGACGCCCGCCCACGCCGAGTCGCTGCTCGGCCCGCCTCAGGTCCGCCATCTGCGCGTGGGCCGGTCCCGCCGGGACAGCCTCCTCGTCGTGTGGGACACGCACGTCCCCGCCCGCTCCGTCGTCACCTGCCGCGCGCCCACAGGAGAGACCAAGACCAGCCGGGGCGAGACGCTGGAGCTGACCCATTCGGGCGGCGCGGCCAGCCTGTCGCCGGGCACGGTCTACCTCGTCACCGTCCAGGCGCAGACCGGCGGCGGCGCGTCCCCCGTCGTCCCGCTCACGGTCGCCACCGCCCCCGCCGCGCCGGGCGTCTTCGTGCAGTCGGCCCTGGCCGCCCGCGCCCCCTTGGGCCACGTCGTCCTGACCCTGCTGGTCGCCAACAGCGCCGACGCCGAAGCGCCCGACGTGCAGGTGACATCGCTGGCCGTCGAGGGCGGCACGATCCTTTCCCCTACTCCCCTGCCCTACGCCCTCGGCGCGCTGGGCAAGCGTGACTGGTCGGCATCCACGCGCGACCGCACCGACCTGGAGGTGGTCGTCGCAGGCCTGCCCGCCACGGCCCGTCTGCTGACATTGCGAATTGCGGGCACGGCAGGGAGCGGCAAGCCCTGGGCGGCGATTTTGCCCGTGACGCTGCCCGATTGACAGAAAGGTCTTGGCGGGCGACTGAAGTCGCAGCAACAAAAGCACGAAGTCCACCTCCGTGGACTAAAACGGGAACCGGCGAAGGCCGGTTTTGTGCCTTTGTTGCTGCGGTTTCAACCGCCGGTCTCCAAAACCGAACGGTCGCCAAAGAGAGGCAGGAATAGCCGCCCCGGTGGGCGAACTGTAGCGAACTCAACCACTGAGGGGAGATCAACGATGCAGTATGTGAGTTTAGGCCGGACGGGCCTCAAAGTCAGCCGCCTGTGCCTCGGCACCATGAACTTCGGGCCGCAGACGACCGAGGAAGACAGCTTCAAAATCATGGACCACGCCCTGGAACTGGGCATCAACTTCTGGGACACCGCCGACGTCTACGGCTGGAAGCAGGGCGAGGGCTACACCGAGCAGATTCTGGGCCGCTACTTCGCCCAGGGCGGCGGGCGGCGCGAAAAGGTCGTCCTCGCCACCAAGGTCTTCGGCGGCATGAGCACGCCGGACAACAAGGACTGGCCGAACACCAACCGCCTGTCCGCCCTGCACATCCGCCGCGCGTGCGACGACAGCCTCCTGCGGATGAAGACCGACTACATTGACCTCTACCAGATGCACCACATTGACCGCGAGACGCCTTGGGACGAGATCTACCAGGCGTTCGAGACCCTGGTGCAGCAGGGCAAAGTGGTCTACTTCGGGTCCTCCAACTTCGCCGGCTGGCACATCGCGCAGGCGTCCGAGATCGCCAAGCACCGGCACTTCCTGGGCCTGGTCTCCGAGCAGACGCATTACAACCTGAACGTCCGCAAGCCGGAACTGGAAGTGATTCCCGCCTGCCAGCAGTACGGCCTGGGCCTGATCCCCTGGTCGCCGCTGGCCGGCGGACTGCTGGGCGGCATCCTGCAAAAAGAGGCGACGGGGCGAAGGGCGGGCATGGACATCGAGGCCAAGCGCCCGCAACTGGAAAAGTGGGAGGGTCTGTGCCAGGAACTCGGCGAAAAGCCCGCCGACGTCGCCCTGGCCTGGCTGCTCCACAACCCGGTCGTGACGGCCCCCATCATCGGCCCGCGCACGATGGAGCAGCTCGACGGGTCCCTGCGCGCCCTGGAGATCACGCTCTCCGAGGACACGACGAAGAAGCTGGACGAGATCTTCCCCGGCCACAAGACGGCCCCGGAAGACTACGCCTGGTAGACGGAACGTAGGTGAAACGCGGAAAGCGCCGGGCATCCGCCCGGCGCTTTTTGGCGTCGCTTAATGTGGGCGAACACAAGGTTCGCACCCTACACCCGTCCGTACATTCTGTCCACCTGCCCCGTAGGGGCGAACCTTGTGTTCGCCCTTCCGCTCCCCTTCGCCCTTCCGTTCCCTTCGCCCTTTCTACCTGCGCTTTCCCTGCTTGCACTTTTCGTTTCACACCCACGGCTGAAGGAGAAGCTGCTGGCGGTCACGGATGAGAGCCGCCAGCGCCTGGATCATCGAGGCCAGCGGAGCCGTCAGGTCCTCGGCCTGCCAGGCGTCCGCCGTCCACGTCCCCACAAGGCCGGCGATGTCCGACGTCTGTTGCACCAGCCCGTCGTCGAAAGCGATCAAGGCGTGCAGCAGGGTCGTTTCCTGGCGCAGACGCCACCAGAACTTGTCCCCGGCGGGCGCGGCCATGCCCCGGATGTCGCCTTCGAGACCGCCCAACCGTTCCCGAAGCTGCCCCAGCCGGCGCAGCTTCTCCATCGCGCCGGGCGGCGGGTAGGGCTGCTCGCGCGTGCTCGGCGGCAGGAAACCCCGCCGGTACTCGGTTTCGAGGAGCCGCAGGGTTCGGGCGGCCTGCGTCAAGGCGTCCCCGGCCTGCTGGCGCACCAGGAGGTCGTCCGCCCGCGCCTGGTTGGCCCGGTCATAGAAGTTGTAGCCGCCCCCTGACAGCAGCACCTGGAGGCGCTGCACGACGGCGTTGTGGCTGGGGGTGTCGCTCACGGGCCTCCTCCTACGAGCCGTCCGGCGTCGTCTTGGCG
>CAXTWM010000339.1:0-2644 GCA_964247915.1 uncultured Armatimonadales bacterium
GACCCCTGGACCCCAACCCCCGGCGCCGCCAAGTTCTGGCCCCCGGAAGAGCCGTGAGCCGCTGCTTGCCCCGGAATGAATTCCGGGTCTATAAAAGTGCAGCCGTCCGCCTACGCGGACTGAGGGACCGCCCCCGGCGGCTTGTCTGTGGCTTGTCTTCTGTCCACGCAGGTGGACAATCGCCCTCTCGAAGACCCGGAATTTATTCCGGGGGCGGTTTGCGTCTCCCAACGGAGTCACTGCCCCGCCCCTTCTTGAGTGCCGACCCCACCACCCGCGCCGCGCTCAGGCCCGACGCCCCGAAGACGCCGCCGCCGGGGTGGGTGCTGGCGCCGGTTAGGAACAGGCCGGGGATAGGCGTCTTGTACTCGGCCAGTTCGGGCAGCGGGCGGAAGGCGAACATCTGGTCCAGGGACATCTCGACGTGCATGACGTTGCCGCCGATCAGCCCCAGCGTCCGCTCCAGGTCGAGCGGCGTCTGGATGAAGCGGTTCTCAATCGCCCCGCGCATGTTGGGGGCGTAGGCGTAAAGCGTCTCGCAGATCGTGTCGGCCACCTCCTCCCGCGCCTCGTCCCACCCGCGCCCGTCGCGGCGCTTGTAGGGGAAGTATTGCGACCACAATTGGACGATGTGTTTGCCAGGCGGGGCAATGCTCGGGTCCAGGGCCGTGAAGGTCATGGCGAGGACGGGCGGGCGGCGCGACGGGTAGCCGCCGACATAATCCGCGTAAGCGTCCGTCAGGAACTCCGGGGTGGGACACAAGAGCTGCATCCCCTGATGGACGGGGTGCGGCTGCCCGCCGCCATAGTCGGGGAGTTCCGAGGCGGCGCAGCGGACCGTCATGCCGAAGCCGTTGCCGACGTTCACGGCGTCCAGCCGCCGGCCCAGGTCCCCCGGCAGGTCTTCGGGCCGCAGGAGCGTTTGGAACGTCGTCAGGACGTGGCAGGCGGCGACCACGGCCTTCGCCGTATACGTCTCGCCGCCCGCGACCACGCCCCTCGCCGCGCCGCCTTCGGTGACGATCCGCTCGGCGGGCGCGTCCGTCCGCACGGTCCCGCCCATCGCCTCGAAGGCTCTTCGAAGGGCGACCGTCAGCATCCCTGACCCACCCTTTGCCCGAAAAGCGCCCGTCTCATGCACCGCCCCCCACCAGGCGGCGAACGGCCCCGTCCCCGGCTCGGTCGGCGCGGGGCCGGACTGCGCCCCCAGCCAGCCCAGGGCCGCGCGCATCTCTACGCTCTCAAACGTCTCCTGGAGGAGCCGCCCGTAGCCCGAAACGATCATCCGCAGAGCATCGGCGGCGCTCCGTCCGGGCGACTTCGCCATGATGACGTGCCGCCCGAAGTTCGCCATTGTCGGCGGCTTCTGGAAGGCTTGGAACACGCCCCGCGTGACCGGCAGCCAGCGATGGACGAAGTCCTCATAGGCCACGGCGTCCCGCGCCGACACCTGCGCGATGCTCTTGCACGTTTTTCCTAAATCCCGGTGGAAGCAGAGCGCCCGCCCGTCCGGCAGGGGCAGGGATGCCCACGGGTCCATCTCGATGTAGTCCAGCCCGTACCGCGCCAATTGGAGGTCGGCCACGATGGGCGTCCGGTGGATCATCAGATGCACGGACGAGCCGAGGTCAATCTTGTACCCCGGCCACACTTCCTCCGTGACCACTGCCCCGCCGACCACAGGCCGCCGCTCCAGGACGAGGACCTTGTGGCCCGCTTTGGCAAGGTAGCACGCGCAGACCAGCCCGTTGTGGCCCGCACCGATGATAATAGCGTCGTACTTGGTTTCACTCACAGGATTAAGTGTACCTCATGGTATACTGAGGAAACGAACGGCGGGAAGTTGGCGTAAAGAAACAAAGTAGCCGTTGGGACCTGTAGATGTAGTCGAGATGGACGAAGACGAACGCTGTGCAGTAGAGTGGTATCTGTCCATTCTCTACCAGACAAGCCGAGGTAGCCTAGCAGGGGCAACACTCACGGTTGAGCCAACGACTTGGTACATCTTCCAGTACCAGCAAGAACTAATGACCAGCACAGAGCAAGATACACTGCTCTATCTTGCCATGCGCTCCTACGCTAACGGTTCCACGACGAAGAAAGAGCGTGATAAAGGTCTCAATAAAGCCAAGCGGATGCTCCGCCCGGACACTCCGGACACTGAGGCTTCGCTAAAGGAAGGTGAAGAAGGCTTTCTTGTTGCTGTGCGTGATCGGATTTTGCAGGATCATGGCAATGGGGTTCTGAACTTATGTCCACGATGCGGAGCTTTAGCGCGCACAGCGAGAGCAAAACAGTGTCACCTATGCTTTCATAGCTGGCACAGCCCGCCCCAAGAAGTTGTAGGACAACAGGTACAATAGCCGTATGAGTGTTAGAAAAATTGAGGCCGCCATCAGCCAATTGCCAGCCCGTGAAGTGACCGAACTGATGTCATGGCTGGCGGAGCATCATGCCCAGGTCTGGGACAAGCAGATTGAATATGATTTAGAGTCAGGGCGTCTGGATGCGCTTCTAGCCGAGGTGGATAAAGAGTACGAGGCCGGTTTGGCACAGCCGCTATGAAGCACCTCACGCTCCCGCGCTTCTGGCGGCACTATGAACAGCTTCCCCAAGAAGTGCGGGAATTGTAGCGAAAAGCGCC
>CAXTWM010000339.1:2744-5351 GCA_964247915.1 uncultured Armatimonadales bacterium
GGCGGCACTATGAACAGCTTCCCCAAGAAGTGCGGGAATTGTAGCGAAAAGCGCCACGGATTGAAATCCGAGGCTGAGAAGTTCTCACCGTCCAGGGGACGCAAAGACGAAGTCGCACCAAACGCGGCGCGCGTCCCACAGGAACGCTCCACGGCGAGAAACCCGCTTCTGAACTGGCTGGTCCACATCTTCCGTCCCCTAGACGGTGAGAACTTCTCAGCCTCGGATTTCAATCCGTGGCAATCCTGACGGTGCCCTGCACCGTATGGTAGCCTATGCAAAGCCCCGTCTCCTTTGACCGCCCCTGGTTTCTGCTCCTGCTGCCCCTCGCCCTCGCGGCGTTCTGGGGGATCGGGCGGCGCTCGTATGCCGGGCTGAACCCCGGCACGGCCCAATTGGCGCTGGGCGTCCGCTGTCTCCTGGCGACGCTGCTGGTCTGCGCGCTGGCGGGCATCCACCTCGTCCAGCGGTCGGACAAGCTGGCGACGATCTTTCTGCTGGACGTGTCCAAGTCCGTCCGCAACGACCAGCAGGCGGCGGGGCGGGAGTATATCAACAAGGCATTGGCGGCGAAGCGGGCGGGGGACCAGGGCGGCGTGATCGAGTTCGGGCGGACGTCCAACGTGGACGAGGTGCCGTCCGAGACGATGCAGACGCTGGAAGGCGGCAAGCCGACCGTGGCGGGGGACGCGACGGACCTGGCGGGTGCGCTGCGGCTGGCGAAGTCGTCGTTCCCGTCCGGCCTGGGCCGCAAGATCGTCGTGCTGTCCGACGGGGACGAGAACATCGGCGAGGCTGAGACCGAGATAGACGGCCTGCGGGCGGACGGCGTCCGGGTGGACGTCGCCCCGACCGCCTTGGGGCAGGGGAACAACGGCCCGGTCGGCGAGGCGATGGTGGACGACGTTTCCCTGCCGACGCGGGCGCGGCAGGACCAGCCGTTCAATGTCCGCGTGGTCGTCTCCAGCACGGTCGCGCAGACGGGGACGCTGACGCTGACGCGCGACGGGCAGCCGCTGGGCGCGCAGACCGTCCAGCTTAAAGCCGGCAAGAATGCGTTTACCTATTCGGAGACCGTGCATGGCGCGGGCTTCCACAAGTACGACGCCGTGCTCTCCGCCCCGAACGACGCGGTCGCCGAGAACAACCACGGCTTCGGGTTCGTGTCCGTGCAGGGCCGCCCGCGTATCCTCTACATCGCCGACGCCGCTTCCCCCGGCATTGCGAGCATCAAGAACGCCCTGGCCGCCCAGCAGATAGACATGGACGTGCAGACGCCCGGCGGCATCCCCGCGAGTGTCGCCGCCCTGGCCTCGTATGACGCCGTGGTTCTGTCCGACGTGCCCGCCGACGAGCTGGGGCCGGGGCAGATGAGCGCGCTGGAAACGGCGAGCAAGGAATTCGGCGTCGGCCTGGGCATGGTGGGCGGGCCGAATTCGTTCGCGGCGGGGGCGTACACGGGGACGCCCATCGAGACGGCCCTGCCGGTCAAGATGGACATCAAGGACAAGAAGCGCTTCCCGACCGTCGCCGTCGCCCTCGTGATCGAGGACCTGGAAGAGCCGGGCAACGTCAACATGTCCATCGAGGCCGCCAAAGCCGTCGTGGACCTGCTGGACCCGCAGGACCAGATCGGGGTGGAGGACTGCAACGGGACCTGGCGCATCCCCATGCAGCCGGTTTCGGACAAGGGCAAGATCAAGGGCATGATGGCCGGCCTTCAAGACATGAACGACCCGCCGACCTATGACCCCTACATTATTGAGGCTGGTCGCGTCCTGAGCAACACGCAGGCACAGGTCAAGCACATCATCTTTTTGGGCGACGGCGACGCCATCAACGAGTCCGGCCAGAACACGGCCAACCTGCAAAACTTGAAGAAGCAGGGCATTACGCTGTCCACCATCGCGACCGGAGCGGACGCGCAGGGGGCGCAGTTTCTGGCCTCGCTGTCGTCCATCGGCGGCGGCTCGGCCTATGTGGCCGAGAAGCCCGAAGATCTGCCGCGCCTCCTGCTCAAAGATCAGCAGTCGGTCAGCAAGCTGCGGATCATCGAGGAGCCGTTCTTCGCCAAGCCGATTCCCGACGATGAGGTCATCGCGGGCATTGATTGGGGGTCGCAGCCGCCCCTGCTGGGCTACAACGTGTCATCGGGCAAACCCGGCGCGACCGTCGCCCTGACCGCGCCCGACCACCGCGACCCCGTGTTCGCCTACTGGCGCTACGGGCTGGGGCGGACGTTCGCCTTCACCAGCGACGACCGCCCGCACTGGGCTGTCCACTGGCTGGGCTGGCCCGGCTACGCCCGCTTCTGGGCGCAGACCCTGCGTTGGTCCCTGCGCCAGAGCACGGACGCCGATTTCCAGTCCACGCTGGACAACCAGGGCGGCAAGGGGCACCTGGTCGTGGACGCCTTCACGTCGGCGGGCGGCTTCGCCAACGGGACCAAGATCACCGCCAACGTCGTCGGCCCCGACCTGTCCCTGAAGCCCGTCACGCTGTCCCAGACCGGGCCGGGCCGCTACGAGCGCGGCATCGACGCCGACCAGACCGGGCCGTACCTCGTCAACGTCCATCAGGGCGACGCGCCCCAGAGCGGCCCCGCCC
>CAXTWM010000340.1:0-5327 GCA_964247915.1 uncultured Armatimonadales bacterium
CCGCCGCCACCGCCGAAGCCACCACCGCCGGGGCGTCCGCCGCCATAACCGCCGCCACCGCCGGGGCCGCGACCGCCGCCGCCAGGGCCGCCGCGACCGCCACCGCCGAAGCCGCCGCCGCGACCGCCACCGGCCCCGCCGCGGCCACCGCCGCCGCGCCCGCCGCCCGCGCCCCCGCGTCCGCCGCGACCACCGCTCGGGCCGCGATCACCGAAGCCTTCTTCGGCGTTCAGGCGGCGCTGCTGCTGCTGCTGCAAGGCGATGTCGGCCGTCGTCAGGCGCTTCTGGCCGGGCAGGATGTCGCCCTTGTAGATCCAGACCTTGACGCCGATGTTGCCGTAGGTGGTCGGCGCTTCCGCCAGGCCGTAGTCAATGTCCGCGCGCAGGGTGTGCAGGGGGATCTTGCCGAGCCGGTCGCCCTCTTTGCGGGCCATCTCGCTGCCGTTCAGCCGGCCCGAACTGAGGATGCGGATGCCCTTCGCGCCCAGCTTCATGGCGCGCGTCACGGCCTGGCGCATGGCGCGCTTGTAGGAGACGCGCTTGGAGATCTGCTGCGCGATGCTCTCGGCGACGAGCTGCGCGTCCAGCTCGGGGTGACGGATCTCGTTGACGTTGGCCTGGAACGACTTCTTGAACTTGTCTTCCAGGACCGCCCGCAGATCGTCCACGCCCTTGCCGCCGCGCCCGATGATGATGCCCGGCTTGGCCGTGTGCAGCGTCACCTTGACCCGGTTCGCCGCCCGCTCGATCTCGACGCGGGCGATGGAGGCGTTCGCCAGTGTCTTGCTGTTCTTGATGAACGCGCGGATGTGGACGTCCTCGACCAGCGCCTTGGCGTAGCCCTTGTCCAGATACCACTTGCTCTCCCAGTCGCGGTTCACGCCGACGCGGAACCCGACGGGATGGATCTTCTGTCCCATGCGTTATTCTCCCTCTTCCCGCTTCTGATCGGCGCCTTCGCTCGGGTCGGGCGCGCGGTCGGACACATCAATCTCCGGCGAGTCCGAGGCCGTCACCGGGGTGGCTTCCTGCGGCTCGCTCGTCGTTTCGGCCATCGCCTTGGGCGCCTGCGATTGCCCGCTGTCGGGCGTATTGGCCGTGTCGCCCGTCGCTCCCTCGCCCTGCTCCGAACCCGGAGCCTGGCGGCTTTCCTCGGCGGGGGCCGCGACCGGCGTATCCAGCGCGACCTCGCCGCCGGCCTGTTCGGTCACGCTCTGGTTGGCGACGGTGACGTTCTCGGGCTTGGGAGCCGCCGGAGCCTGCGTCGCTTTCGGCTTGGCCGGGACGGCCGCCGCGCGGCGCTGACGCGGCGCGGGAGCGGGCGCATCGGTCAGGATGACGGTCAGGTGGCTGGTGCGCTTCAGGATGCGGTAGGCGCGGCCCTGGGCGCGGGCGCGGACCCGCTTCAGCGTCGGGCCGCCGTCGGCGAGGATGTTCTGAACCTTCAGTTCCTCGACGCCGGCCCCCCAGCCGTCCTGCGCGTTCGCGGCGGCGGAAATGACGACCTTGGTGATCAGCTCGGCGGCGTGGTTCGGGATAAAGCGCAGCATGGCGAGCGCTTCCGAAACGCGCTTGCCCTTGATGGCGTCAATGACCAGGCGGGCCTTGCGCGGCGAGGTGCGGACCCACTTGGCGACCGCGCGCGCTTCCGGCACGATCTCGACGACCACGGCCCGTTCGCCGCCGATCTGCTCCGTCAGGGCATCCTTCAGGGCCTGCGTCTCCATCCGCACGTTGTTGGGGCGGCTGGTGTGCAGCAGGACCTTGAGGCTGCCGTCCTTTTCCTTCGTCAGTTTCAGCTTGGAGACCGGCGTCCGCCCCAGCACGTCCTTGACGGTGGGGAGCAGGGCGCGGTCCCGTGCGGCGGTGTTCATAGTGTTTCTCCTAACGTCCGCGCGTCTAACGTCCGCGCGTCGTCCGCGTGTCCTTCGAGCCAGCGTGGCCCTTGAAGGTGCGGGTGAGCGCGAACTCGCCCAGCTTGTGGCCGACCATGTTCTCCGTGACGAAGACGGGGATGTGCTTGCGCCCGTCATGCACGGCCAGCGTGTGGCCGATCATCTGCGGGAAGATGGTGGACCGGCGCGACCAGGTCTTGATGATGCGCTTCTCGTTGCGCGCGTTCATGTCATCAATGCGCTTGAGCAGCTTGACGTCCGCGAACGGACCTTTCTTGAGTGAGCGTGCCATAGGTTAGGTTCCCTTGTTACTTGCTGCCCCGGCGGCGGACGATGAATTTCTGGGTGTTCTTGTTGCGGCGGGTGCGGAAGCCCAGGGCGCGCACACCGGTCGCTGAGACCGGACCCTTCTTGCGTCCGACCGGAGACTTGGCCTCGCCGCCGCCGTGCGGGTGGTCACGCGGGGACATGACGACGCCCCGGTTGTGCATGTAGACGCCCAGCCAGCGCTTCTTGCCGGCCTTGCCGTGCTTGATGTTCTCGTGCTCGATGTTGCCGATCTGGCCCACCGTGGCGCGGCACTCGGCCAGGATCATCCGCATCTCACCGGAGGCCAGGCGGATGGTGACGTACTTGCCTTCCTTGCCCATGAGCTGGGAGGCGCCGCCCGCCGTCCGGGTGATCTGGCCGCCCTTGCCGGGCATCATCTCGATGTTGTGGACGAGGGTGCCGACGGGGATGGCGCGCAGCGGCAGCGCGTTGCCGGGCTTGATGTCCGCCGTCTCCGACGAAATGATCGGGTCGCCGACCTTCAGGCCGACCGGCCACAGGATGTAGCGCTTGTCGCCGTCGGCGTAATGCACCAGGGCGATGCGGGCCGACCGGTTCGGGTCGTACTCGACCGTTGCGACCTTGCCGGGGACGCCGTTCTTGTCGCGCTTGAAGTCAATGAGCCGGTACATCGTCTTGTTGCCGCCGGCGACGTTGACGGCCGTGCGGCGGCCTTTGTTGTTGCGCCCGCCGCTGTGCTTGTTGGGCCGCAGCAAGGACTTCTCGGGCTTGGAGGCGGTCAGCTCGGCGTAGTCCGAGGCGGTGCGGAACCGCTGCGACGGCGTCGTGGGCTTGTAGCGTTTGATTCCCATAGTGTCTGTTAAACCCCCTCGACCAGCTCGATGGACTGGCCGGGCTGCAAGGTGACGACCGCCTTCTTCCAGTCGGAGGTGCGGCCCTTGTTGGCGCGCTTGAAGAAGCGGCCCTGCCGGGACTTGCCTTTGACGACCATGGTGTTGACGGCGACGACGTTGACCGTGTTCTTGGAGTCGGCCTGAATGCGCTGGATGGCTTCGGCGATCTCGTATTTGTTGGCGTCGCGGGCCACGACGAACGTGTACTGGTTGCGGCTGCCGCCATCCACGCTCTTTTCGGTGACGATGGGCCGGACGATGATCTGATAGGGACTCTTGGTGGTTGCGCTCATGTTAGGCTGTCGCCTCCTTGGCCGGGGCCGCTTCCGTCGGGGCCGCGCCGCCGTAAACGGCGTCCAGCTTGTCCAGCGCGCCCTGGGTCATCACGATCCGCTCGGCGTCCAGCACGTCCCGCACGGAGAAGGCGGGGGCGACCCGGACGGTAACTCCGGGGATGTTGCGGAACGACTTGTAGATCGTCAGGTTGGTTTCGGGCAGCACGATCAGGGTCTTGCCCACAACGCCCAGCGTCTTCAGCAGGGCCGCCGCTGTTTTGGTGGAGTGCGTGTCCATCTCCAGGCTGTCCAGGACGAGGATCACGTCATCGGCGGCTTTGGTCGAGAGGGCCGAGGCCAGCGCGGCCCGGCGTGCCTTCTTGGGGAGCTTCGCCGACAGGTCGCGCTGGTGCGGGCCGAAGACGATGCCGCCGTGGCGGTAGTGCGGGGCTGAGATGGTGCCCTGGCGCGCGCGGCCCGTGCCCTTCTGGCGGTACGGCTTGCGCCCGCCGCCGGCCACTTCCGCCCGCGTCTTGGTGTCGCGAGTGTCCTGGCGGCTGTTGGTGGCCTCATTGACGACGGCCTGGTGCATCAGGCCCGGATTGATCTTGGCGCTGAACAGCTTTTCGCTGAGGGAGACGTTCCCCCCGCTGCTGCCATCGGCTTTTCTCGAAATGGTTTCCGGCATGGTGGGGTTCCTCCTTAGCGTATGAATTTCTTGATCATGACCAGCCCGCCGTTCGCGCCGGGGATCGCGCCCTTGACCAGCAGCAGGTTCTTTTCGGTGTCCACGCGGACCACGCGCAGCCCCTGCTGGGTCGCCTGGACGTCGCCCATGTGTCCCGGCTTGCCGGAGCCTTTGAAGGTGTGGGCGGCGTCGGTGCCGCCGCCGGAGGCCGGCTTGCGGTGGGACGTGGACGCGCCGTGGGTGGCCTTGTTGCCGCGCCAGCCGTAGCGCTTCATAACGCCCGCGAAGCCCTTACCCTTGGTGATGCCCGTGACGGCGACTTTGTCACCGGCGGCGAAGATATCGGCCTTGAACTCATGGCCTTCGGCCAGAGTCTCGCCTTCATCGATCGGGATCTCGCGCAGGGTTCGCTTCGGCTTGACCTCGTGGGCCGCGAAGTGGCCCTTCTGCGGCGAGTTCAGGCGGTGCTCTTTGACGTCCTCGAAGCCGATCTGCACGGCCGAGTAACCGTCTTTGGTGATAGTTTTTAGTTGTGTAACGACACAGGGACCGGCGGCGATCACGGTGACCGGGGTCACGCGACCGTTTTCCTCGAAGATCTGGGTCATGCCCAGCTTCTTGCCCAAGATGGAACTTGGCATTGGTTTCCTCCACGGCGCACCTGGCGAGTGTGGGTCAACTCGTTGCGTGACGCGGTTTTGTTTTTGAGATCGAGAACTAAAGCTTGATTTCGATGTCTACGCCCGAGGGCAGATCCAGCCGCATCAAGGCGTCAATGGTCTTCGGGCCGGGGTCGAGGATGTCAATGAGGCGCTTGTGCGTCCGCATCTCGAAGTGCTCGAACGACTCTTTGTCCACGAAGGTACTGCGTTGCATCGGCAGGATGTTCTTCTCGGTCGGCAGCAGGACGGGGCCGGAGATGCGGGCGCCCGTGCGCTTCACGGTGTCCACGATCTTTTCGGCGCTCTGATCCAGCACGCGATGGTCGAACGCGCGCAGGCGGATACGGACTTTATCACGACGCATAGTAAATGATTGCTCCCAGCACAGATGTAGGGGCGGGGCTTATCCCCGCCCCTACGGAAAAGAGGCCTTGTCAGGCGTTAGACGAGTATCTTGGTGACGACTCCGGCGCCGACCGTGTGGCCGCCCTCCCGGATCGCGAACCGAAGACCCTCCTCCATCGCAATGGGGGCGATCAGCTCGCCCACGATCGTCACGTTGTCGCCCGGCATCACCATCTCCACCCCCTCCGGCAGGTCCAGGTTCCCCGTCACGTCCGTCG
>CAXTWM010000341.1:0-5322 GCA_964247915.1 uncultured Armatimonadales bacterium
CGCGCCCTCCGCGGCGCGGATGGGCTGGCGCTGCGCCGGGTCACGCCCCCACTTTCCCCGCCCCGCCTTGGCTTCTTCCTCAGCCCCGCCGCGCTGGTCTGGGTCGCCGCCGCCCAGGGGGCGACGCGCTTTGCCGCCGCGCGTTTCGCCGCACCGGCCCTGAACAGCCGCGCCATCGCCGTCGGCTTGGGCGCTATCGTGGTTGCCTTCCTCGGGCTGGGCGGGAGCGACGACCGCTACATCGTCTACACGCTGCTGGTGGGCGGGACCGCCCTGCTAGGCGCGTCCTGGGGCCTGGGGACGCCCGCCTGGGGCCACGCCGGGGTGGCAACCTACTTCCTGGCCTACTTCGCCTTCCTCTTCAAGCGGCTGGGGGCGCCCGGCCCGGCGAGCAGCGACTTTTACCTCGTCCCCGCCGGGCTGTACGTTCTGACTTTGGGCCTGCTCGCGCGCCGCGCCCGGCGGGCCGCGCCGCAGACGTACTTGCTGGCGGGCCTGCTGCTGGCCCTGACGCCGACCTTTGTGGCCTCCTGGCAGACCGGGGCCGGGCCGCTCCACTCCCTGCTGCTGCTGACCGAGTGCGTCGCCGCCCTGTTCTACGGGATCGCCGCCCGGATCAAGGTGTTCGTCGGCGCCGGCGTCGCCTTCCTGGTCGCACTGCTGCTGCGCGAGACGCAGGGGTTGATCGGGCATATCCACTGGGCGGTCTACGCGACCGCGCTGGGCCTGGGGATTCTAGCGAGCGCCCTGTTTTTCGAGAAGCGTGGGGACGAAGCCCGGCGCTGGGCGCGGACGGCCCAGGAGAAGCTGCGGGAGTGGGACTGAGGAGCGTGGGCAAAAGCCCCCAGGGCTAAACCCCTGGGCTTTAGAAGAGCAAGCCCCCGCCTACACGGGCGAAGATTGAACAGCAAGCGTCAACGGCATTGATGCCCGCGCAGGTGGGGATTTGCTTTACCACAGCACGGGGGTTTAGCCCCGTGGAACAGCCCAGTCATTCGGGATGAGGACCTATGAGGTGCCCGCGCCCTTCGGCTCTTGGAGCACATACACGCGCACGGGGCGGACGCCCCAGCGGCTCATGTGGCCGTACACCTGCACGCGGATGTCCACATGATGCCCCTTGATGGCCCCGCCGATGTCGTCGGCGACGGCGTGCCCGTAGCCGGGTATCCAAAGCTGGGAGCCAAGGGGGATTAGGTCGGGGTCCACGGCCACGCCATGCTCCGCCCGCCCGTCGCGCCGGGTCGAGGTGTAGCGCCCGCCCTCCAGGCGCGTGTTGATGGGCGTGTAGGCCGTCGCCCTCATGCGGAAGAACCGGACGAACTGGCCTTTGTGCGGCGCGGCGTCGAGCCGTGTGTCCCAGCGCGCGGCGGGCGGGAGAGTCTGCGGGGCCTGTGCGGCGATGGGGGTGGGGGCCGTCCCCGCCCGCGCGGGGAGCGGCTTCGGGCGGTGCAGGAGCGCCGCCGACGTGACCAATCCCGCCGCCAGCAAGAGCAGCGGCGCGGCGCGCGGCAGGGACAGCGGCGGGCGGACACGCGCCCGCCCCGTCGCGGCGGCGTGGGAAGCGCCGGGGGAACGGGGGCCGGGCGCGTACCGCACAACGGGCAGCGGGTGCATGGGAGACGGCGTGTAAGGCATAGGTTATGCTTTTTCCCGAGTCCCCCTGCCCGGTAAACCCAGTGGCCTCTTTGTCTTCCCTTTCCAAACTGGGTATGACACAGCATCCCTATGGCAAAGACCCGACCCACCGGCCACCTCAGCGGCGGCAAATACACGGCCAGCCACACCACCGTCATCGCGGCGGCGGAAGCGCCCGCCCGCGCGGCGGCGCGGCTCGAAAGCGTCAGCAAGATCTCGCTCGGCCTCATCAAGACGCTGCGGAATGGGCCGCCCGCGATCAAGTTCACCGAGGAGTGCAGCGGCTGCCTGCTCGTCAAAGTGCGCGGCGGCAGTTCGATCCAAGAGGTGCGCGTCTACACGACGGACGTGGACGAGGCGCGGGCGGCGATGGAGGCGGCGTTCACGGGGCGGTGAGGCGTGGGGGGCAGGATGTTCCTGCACCGGCGGCGAACTAGTCCCTATGGAACGTACCCCGTTTGACACCGGCATCTACCGCCGGGGACGCATTGAGGCGCTCGAAGGGCGCTACGCCTGGGGCCGCGCCCATCTCGCCGCCCGGACGCCCGAAGAACGAATCACCTGGCAGGAGGAGTTCCGGCGGGACTTCGGCGACGCCCTGGGGGGGTTGGACGAATGGGAGCGCCCGCCGCTCGCCCCGGTCATTGAGGAGACGCGGCATCTCGACGGCTACCGGCGCGAGGCAATTACCTTCACCTCCCGGCCCGGCCTGCGCGCCTTCGGGTATCTTCTGGTCCCTGATGGCTGCCCGCCCCACAGCCCCGCCGTGCTGTGCCTGCCCGGCCACGGGCGCGGCGTGGACACCCTGGTCGGGATCGCCCCCGACGGCTCCCAGCGCCCGCTCCTGGGGCCGGACGAATACTCGCAGGACTTCGGGCTGCAATGCGTCGCGCGCGGCTACCCGGCCTTCGCCCTGGAACTGCCCGGCTTCGGGCTGCGCCGCGACGCGGGGGCGCGGGCGCAGGGGCCGGGCGCGAGTTCCTGCGCGCGGGACAGCATGGCCGCCCTGATGCTCGGCGAGACCCTGGCCGGCTGGCGCGTCTGGGACGCGAGTCGCGCGCTGGACTACCTGGAGACGCGGACGGACTGCGCCGACCCCGCCCGCCTGGCCGTCCTGGGCATCTCGGGCGGCGGCCTGGCCGCGCTGTTCACGGCGGCCTGGGACACCCGAGTCCGCGCCTGCCTCGTGGCCGCCTACTTCAACACCTTCCGGGCGTCCATCCTGTCCATTGACCACTGCGTAGACAACTACGTCCCCGGCCTGCTGCGCCTGGCCGAGATGCCGGACCTCGCCGCCCTCATCGCCCCGCGCGCCCTGTTCGCCGAGAGCGGCCGGGCCGACCCCATCTTCCCCTTCGCCGGGTTCGAGGAGGCCGTCGCCGAGGCGCGCGACATCTACCAGACCTTCGGCGTCCCCGATCAGTTCGGCGCGGAAGCCTTTGACGGCGGCCACCAGTTCCACGGCGTCGGCGCGTTCGCCTTTTTGGAGCGCGCCCTCCCCCGGTAGGGGCGCGGCTTGCCGCGCCCCCTGTTGCCGCGCCTGCCGTTTCCCGTCACCTGGCGCTTCCGGGGCGGTCTGACGGCATCGGGCGGCGCGGCGCGTATTCGCTCATCCATTGGACTTCAAGCCGCATAAATTGCCTCGTGGCTGCGGTGATGGCCTTCTGGTAAGCATCGTACCGTGCGACCTGGGCCGCCGCTTCGGGGGTCGGCGGGCGCATCACCTGGATGTCCGCCTGTCGGTGCCGGAGGCGGGCGGCGGCGTCCGCCGATACCCGCTTCCAGTGGGCCGCCTGGGCGGGATACAACACGCTCTTCGCGTCTGCGGACCGGCTCTGATCTATGTCCGTAGAAGTCTGTTCCTCCCTCCGATCCCGCTCCCGTTCAAACGCCACAACGGCGGGCGTTCTGAGGGCCTGCCCCTGACGTCCCAGCGCCGCCATGAACTTTTCCAGTTGGATGATCTGCGTCCGCAGGGCGTTCTTGGCCGCCTCCCGCCCGGCGATCTGGGCGGGCGTCGGCGTGTCCGGGTGCGTGGCGGCGTAATCCGAGCGCGCCCTTTCCAGATCGTGAAGGCGCTGCCTGGCCTGCGCGATGTCGTCTTCGGTCGGGACGCCCGCCGGGGGTGCCGTGTCAACGGGCGCGTCGGAGACGGTCGCCGCTGCATCCCCCAGTTGAACCCGTCGCGGCGCGACATCTAACGCTCGGATGATTTCCCGCACATGAGCGAGACCCGCCGGTGTGGCGCGAACAAGTATCGAGTGGTTGCTTTCGAGGAAGAACACGCCGTCCACGCCTTCCGGGAGGGTAGCGCCACGGTCCCAGCGCGTCAGCGCCCGGACCGCGCCGGGTGTCGTGTGCTGCAAGACGAGGTTGATCCAGTGGGGCGCGTTGGCGGTGAGAACCGGAGCGGCGGATTTCGGGGCGGGCGGCGGTGTGGCCGGCTGGGCGCGGGCGGCGGGCGCCGTCAGGCCGGCGGCGAGCGTGGCGAACGCGGCGGTCTTCCCCATTGCGGCCTTCAGGTGTCTGGTCGGGGTCATGGCGGAAACTCCTGCCTGTGTGGCTTGCGGAGTGGGCCGGGGACGCACCGGCGCGGCGGCAGCCGGAGCGGCCTGCGGCTTCGGCGGAGCCGCTCCCGATGTCGGCGCACCGCCGCCAAACTTCTTCATCACCTCTGCGGCAAGTTCCCGATCCCATTTGTCTCGGCTCGTCAGAAACGGCGTGACGGCCTCCCGTATTTTCTGCTGCTGGGCAGGGGAAGCGTCAGGCAGACTGCGGAAGAAGAACATGACATCCATACGGGCTATGCTCGGCGTTCTGGACGGCTCTTGTAAAATCCCGATGAGCGAGTCAATGTCGGCATCATCAAGACGCTTCTGCTGCTTGAGCTTGTAGGACAACTGCTGGAGTTTGTGGAACAACAGATCTACATGAACGGAGTCGGCACGGGACATCCAGCCGCGCTTTTCCTTTCTAAATCCCGCATCTGCCATCGTGTTGATGTCCTCTTTGGTAAGGTGTAGCGAATAACTCTCCGTCCGCTCCATCTGCATCGCCTCGATCTGTGTCTCATCCACAGCAACCGCTTTATCCCAGGCGTACATCCTGGTCTCCCGCTCGCTTTCTTGTGTGGGCAACGCCGCTACTTTGCTCTTCAGCAGATCAAACCGTCGAGCCTCAGCGCGCTGTCGCTTGATGACGATGGGGCTGGTGTGCTCATAGGCGAAGATTGGCCCCCAAATCTGCTCTCGCTCCTTTCTGGTGTGCGGTTTCTTAGCTTCCGCCCGAAGCCGCTTGTTGTCTGCCGCTTCGTATGCTTCGAATTCCTCCTGACCACGCTTGAACTCCGCTTGCTCGATCAGCCGGTCAACCAGCGCGATTTGGGCGGCGGTCAGCGTGTCCGGGTGGGCGGCAGCGTAAGCCGCCCGTTCCTGCTCTAGTCTCTGGAGATGCTGCTGAACACGCGCCACATCGGCTTCGGTCGGAACGCCCACCGGGGACGCGGGAAGGGAAGCGGCGGGCGCGTCGGCGCGGGCGGCGGGGCGCAGGGAGGCGAGCGGGGCGGCGACGGCCAGCGCGGCGGTCAGGGCTAGCGCTGCGGCGCGGCGGGTTGCCCCCTGCCGTGGGCGGCGGGTGTCCAGAACCGATTCCAAGCGCGCGCGCACCGGGTGGTGAGCAATCGCC
>CAXTWM010000342.1:0-5309 GCA_964247915.1 uncultured Armatimonadales bacterium
GGGGCCTCCCTCTGCCCTTGATGCTCACGCTGCCAGTTCCAGGGGGGCGTCGGGGCTGGCGTGGAGGTCGCGCCCGTCCGTGCTCCCGTGGTCGCCCTCGTAGCCGCCGGTCCAGAGCAGGCGCAGCTTGTTGGAGCCGTTCAGGGCGGCCACCTTGTAGCACTCCGCCAGGGTCGGGTAGTTGAAGACGTTGTTGATGAAGTAGTCCACCGTGCCCTTGAACGCCATGACGGCCTGGCCGATGTGGATGAGTTCGGTCGCGCCCGTGCCGATGGCGTGGACGCCCAAGATCTGGCGCGTCTGCTCGTGAATCAAGAGTTTCAGCATCCCGACTTCATCGCCCAGCAACTGCCCGCGCGCGATCTCGCGGTACTGCGCGACGCCCGCCTCGTAGGGGATGCCGTCCTGGGTGAGCTGCGCCTCGGTCTTGCCCACCATCGAGATCTCGGGGATGGCGTAGATGCCCAGCGGGAACAGCTCCGGGAGCGAGGTGGTCGGCTCGCCGTACATGTGGCAGGAGGCGCGGCGGCCCTGCTCCATCGAGGTGGAGGCGAGCGCGGGGAAGCCGATGACGTCGCCGACCGCGTAGACGTGTGGCACGTCGGTCTGGTAGTTCTCGTTGACCTTCAAGCGCCCCCGGTTGTCCGGCACCAGGCCGACGTTCTCCAGGCCCAGCTTCTCCGTCGTCCCCTGCCGCCCGATGCAGTAAAGCAGCGTGTCGGCCCGCAGGTGCTTGCCCGACTGCAACGTCGCCTGCACCAGCCCGTCGGGCGAGATGCGGATCTCGTCCACGCGCTCGCCCAGGCGGAGCGTGACGCCCATCGCGCGCATCCGGTACTGGAGGGCCTCGCTGATTTCGGAGTCCACGAAGTCCAGCAGTGACGTCCGCGCTTCGGTCAAAATGACGCGCACGCCCAGGGTCGCCATCATGCAGGCGTATTCGGTGCCGATGACGCCGCCGCCGACGATGATCATGCTCTTGGGCAGGTGGGACAGCTCCAGCAGGCTGTCGCTGTCCAGCACGCGCGCCTTGTCGAACGGGACGCCAGGCGGGCGGGCGGGGACCGTCCCCGTGGCGATGACGACGTGGTCCGCTTCCAGCACTTCGGACGAGTGCTGGTGGGTGATCCGCAGCGTGTGCGGGTCCTCGAACCGTGCCTCGCCGCACAGTATCTCGACCTCGTTCCGCATCATGTGCTCGCGGATCACCTCCATCTCGGTGCGGATGACCTGCTGGCCGCGCGCGATCAGGTCCTCAATGGTGATCTCCGGTCGGCTGCCGCTGCGGCCGTCGCGGCCCTCGCCGTAGAAGCCGCGCTGCTGGATGCCCGACAGGTGCAGGACGGCCTCGCGCAAGGCCTTGCTAGGGATGGTGCCGGTGTGGGTGCAGGCGCCGCCCAGGATGCGGTTGCGCTCGATCAGGGTGACGCTCTTGCCGAGCTTGGCCGCCTGGATGGCCGCCTTCTGCCCCGCCGGCCCGCTGCCGATGACGACCAGGTCTACATGTTTCATGCTGGCTCCTGCCCCCCCCTCACGGTGGGAGACGAGTTCGAGAAAAGGCTTTCCGGGAGAAAGCGTTTCGAGAAAAGGGTTCTTGTCCACGGTCCGATCTTCGGCAGAACGCCCGCAGAATTGCAGGGGCCGGCGCGCAAAAAGAGGCAAAAACGTCTTCCCGCCTCGGACGCCCGCCGGGGGCCGAGAAGCGGGAAGAGACGCCGTTGCCTCTGTCGCGCCGTCTGAACCGTTGTCCGTGGATATTTTATCACGTCCGCCGCCCCGTTGTCAACCGGACGCCGTGCGGCGCGCGCTCACCGCGCAGGAATCCGCTCATGGCCCGGCGAACACAGCGGGCAGAGAAAAAGAAAGGCTACACTGATGCACAAACCCACCGCCCTCGCGCTCACCGCCCTCGCGCCCGCTCTCCTGCTCCCCTCGGTGATCTGGGCCAAGCCCATGCCCAAGAAGTCGAAGCCGCCCCAGGCTGCGCCCGCGAGCGCCCCGCAGCAGGCGGCCAAGTCCTGGCTCGCCCTGACGGACTCCGGCAAGTACGCCGCAAGCTGGCAGGCCGCCTCGCCGACGTTCCAGGCCCAATTGACCCAGGACCAGTGGGCCGGCGCCGTCCAGCCCGTCCGCGACCCTCTGGGCAAGGTCCAGAAAAGGACCCTGAGGAGCGGGCAGCGCACCACCACCCTGCCCGGCGTCCCTGCGGGCGACTACGCGGTGCTTTCCTACGCCATCGACTTCGCGAAGAAGCCCGCCGCCACGGAGACGGTCATCCTCACGCACGACCCAGACGGCAAGTGGCGCGTCTCCGGCTACTTCATCAAATAGTGACTAGGGCATCATGATCAGTTTGCCGTTTCCATAACCCACGGCATTCTTGCTCCGGTGCCTCTTCTGATAAGATATGGTGCGAATACATCGCTTATACGATATTTATGCTATAATGACAGCATGGGACTTATCGGTATGCCGGACGCGGCGCAACGCATGGGATACACATCAGACGGCCTCCGGCGCGCGCTTCTTCAAGCCGGCGTCCCTCTCGTTCGCATCAACGCAAAAGCCTTAGCTGTGGAAGAGCGGGACCTAGACGATTTTTTATACAGCCGCAGTGATTACTCGGGACGCGGCAGACCGCGTAAACAGGATGAGGTACGAATGCGCTCGGAGCAGGAGTCGTCTGGCTAATGAGCAATATGCTCCTGTATTCAACGAATGTGTTTCTGAAGCAGTTGATCCAAGCAGCATATCGTGGTGACGTCCATTATGTATGGTGCAGCGACAGTTTTGACAGCACGAAACTTCCTGGATACTCGGTCGGCGCTCTTGGCGCTCCAAGTTCCAATCCCGCCGATATTTACCGAGAACTAAAGCGGGATGTAGACCGTAACGATTTCCATAGCGCGAAGATTGCGGCGCAGAAAGCTTCTTTCAAGAGTTTAGCTGTGAAGTGGGAGAAATCCGGCGAAATAACCAAAGCGCAAAAACAAGAGATCGTCTATATGGTAGACAATGCTCCAATCAATTACTGGCGCCCGTTGCTTTACGTCATTCCCTATGATCTTGTGCAATCGCGTGTGCAAATCGTACCTATTGCTCTGCGTGCCTCGTTCGCTAACGAGTATGTTATTCCTGATCTGGCCCGGTCGGAGTTTCATCTTATAGAGTTATGACCATGTTAAATAGCCTGAAGGATTACAGCAAAAGTGATGCTCAAGATTTCTTAGCTGCTGTAACAGCCTCTCTATTACCCAAGCCGAGTATAGACTCCAATGGGAACCTTCCACGAGGCGATAAAGACCTTTACCGCCAAGTGTTAGCGGAGTCGCGTCAGCGGCTTAATCTAAGCGCAGATGACGAGTCGCGCGAGGCAACATCCCGTCTACTGGAGTTCCTGGGCGATCAGATCAGCGAAGCTGTGCTTAATGGGGCCAATGTTCACAGCATCAAGGCACGGTTGGGGGCAAGTGGTAGTCTTCGCCCGGATCAGTACGACATTCAGCTAAAGCCCTTTTTTCGCGAGGTAATGGCATACCTCCATGTCACCGAAGCCGAGGTGTACGAAACATTAGCATCCCCCCACGATGTTGAGCATTTTCATACTGAGGCACAGGCTGATCGGATGGAGATGCGGATGTCACTCTACATGAGGAACTTCGGCTCGGGTGAGGATCGCCATGTCCTCCTTATCGTGTCCAAACGGGAGGGAGCAAACCAACTACCGTCTTCAGTATGGCGCGTCTTCTATTCTGATGTTGATCTCAGGGCAGCCCGTTCTCCTCTGGATGTCCTGCGATCTTTCGCTGATGTCTACGGCATCAGTTTCAGAATCGGTGACGCGCGGCCCGCCAAACTTCATCTGCGTGAGGTTGTCCCTGTCCCTCCCAATCTCAGCCCGAAGGACATGCTCTCGCGTTACGCATTTACAGATATTCCTGAAAGCTTCCACGATGGGACTTTTGCTCGGAGTATGCGCTTTAGCCCGCTGGGAGCGGTCATATTCGAGTTTGCCTTCTGTGTGGATATGCTAAGGTACAGGGGCGACTTCGAGAAACACGGCTATAAAATAGCTCCAAAGCGGAGGGTCGGGTTGAGTGGCGTTATTTAATAACTAGCCTGCTCCTCCTCCAGTTTTACAGCCTTATGAACACGGAGCGGGTTGTTTTTTGGGCCGCGCCGTGCTATAATAATGCGATTGTTGAACGGGACCAGTCCGCTGGTTTTTAGTTCCTCTCTGCCCTTCCGTCTTTGGCGAGACACGGGGGGCCAAAAATCCAAGACCAGAGAGAGGAGGCATCTTATGCCATCCATCGCCATCACGCAGCCTTACGAGGCCGTCTACATCGTGGACGCCGGACTGGGCGACGAGCAGATCGGGGTCATCAAGGCCAAATACCAGGGGATCGTCGAGACCGGCGGCGGGGTCGTCGAGAACATTGATGTCTGGGAGCGCCGCCGCCTGGCCTATGAGGTCAAGGGCCGCACCGAGGGCATTTATGTCATCATGCAGTTCCAGTCCAAGCCGGACGTCGAGGCCGAGCTGCGCCGCATCTTCCAGATCAGCGAAGACCAGATCCGCTACCTGATCGTCCGCCGGGACGACGAAGAGGGCGCCACGCCCATCATGAACGGGATGCCCGCGCGTCCCCAGGCCGCACAGCCGGCGGCGCCCGCGCCGGTCGCCGCGCCCGCCCCGGCCCCGCAGCCCGCGCCGGTGGAGACTCCCCCGGTCGTCGAAACCCCGTCGGCGGCCCAGGCCACAACCGAAGCCCCCACGGTCGCCGAGGCTTCGGAACCCGCCGAAGCGGCGGCCTGACCCGCCCGTCTGGTCGCGTGTCCAGAGATCAACCGTCCCGAAGATCAACTGTCCAGAGATCAGCATTGGTATAGTGAGAAAAGGAGAAGAGAATGGACTTCAATCGCGTCATCATGGTTGGCCGCCTGGCCAGTGATCCCGAACTGAAATACACGCCCAGCGGCATCGCCGTCACGCAGTTCCGCATGGCCGTCAATCGTCCCATGTCCGCCGAGGCCCGCTCCAACGGGCAGGAGAAGCAGGCCGACTTCTTCAGCATCGTCGCCTGGCGTCAGTCGGCGGAATACGCCGCCAACTATCTGGGCAAGGGGCGGCTGGTGCTCGTCGAGGGCCGCCTCCAGGTGCGCGAGTACGTCACGCAGGCCGGTGAGAAGCGGCGCGACACCGAGGTCGTCGTGGACAACCTGAAGTCGCTGGACCGGCCCAAAGAGGGCGAAGAAGGCGGCGGGGGCGGCGGTGCGTACAACCAGGGTGGGAGCTACAATCAGGG
>CAXTWM010000343.1:0-5308 GCA_964247915.1 uncultured Armatimonadales bacterium
CGCGTCCCGGCAGAAAACGCCCAACGAGATCGCGCTGAACATCCTGATCGCCGGCCTGACCGTCATCTTCCTGCTGGCGACCGTCACCCTGCTGCCGTTCGCGCAGTACAACGTCGGCCAGGCGCAGGGCGCGGGGATGGCGGGGACGGCTCCGAGCATCACCATCCTGATCGCCCTGCTCGTGTGCCTGATCCCGACCACCATCGGCGGCCTGCTGTCCGCCATCGGCATCGCGGGCATGGACCGGGTCATGCAGTACAACGTGCTCGCCATGTCCGGCAAGGCCGTCGAGGCGGCGGGCGACGTGGACGTGCTCCTGCTGGACAAGACCGGCACGATCACCCTGGGCAACCGGCAGGCGGCTGAATTCCTGCCCATGCCCGGCGTGGGCGTGGACGAGCTGGCAGACGCCGCCCAGCTCTCGTCCCTGGCCGACGAGACGCCCGAGGGCCGCTCCATCGTCGTGCTGGCGAAGGAGAAGTACAGCCTGCGCGGGCGGCACCTGGACGACAGCGCGGAGTTCATCCCCTTCACCGCCCAGACGCGCATGTCCGGCCTGAACATGAACGGGACGCGCGTCCGCAAGGGCGCGGTGCAGGCCGTGGCCGATTACGTCCGGCAGAGCGGCGGGTCGGTCCCCGCCGCCCTCCAGGAGATCGCCGACGGCATCTCCAAGCAGGGCGGCACGCCGCTGGCCGTGGTCCTGAACGACCGCCCGCTGGGCGTCATCTACCTCAAAGACATCGTCAAGGGCGGGATGCGCGAGCGCTTCGATCATCTGCGGGCGATGGGCATCAAGACCGTGATGATCACGGGCGACAACCCGCTGACGGCGGCGGCCATCGCGCAGGAGGCGGGCGTGGACGACTTTCTGGCCCAGGCCAAGCCGGAAGACAAGATGGCGCTCATCAAGCAGGAGCAGGCCGAGGGCCGCCTGGTCGCGATGACCGGCGACGGCACCAACGACGCCCCTGCCTTGGCGCAGGCCGACGTAGGCGTCGCCATGAACAGCGGGACGCAGGCCGCCAAAGAGGCGGGCAACATGGTGGACCTGGACTCGAATCCGACCAAGCTGATCGAGATCGTGGAGATCGGCAAGCAGCTCCTGATGACGCGCGGCGCGCTGACGACGTTCTCCATCGCCAACGACGTCGCCAAATACTTCGCGATCATCCCGGCCATGTTCTCGACGCTGTACCTGTCGTCGGGCGCCCTGCACGGGCCGCTGTGGGCATTAAATATCATGAAGCTGCACTCGCCCTACTCGGCGACCCTGGCGGCGATCATCTTCAACGCGCTGATCATCATCGCGCTGATCCCCGTGGCCCTGCGCGGCGTCCCCTACCGCCCGATGGGCGCGGCGGCCCTCTTGCGCCGCAACCTGGCCGTCTGGGGCCTGGGCGGCATCGTGCTGCCGTTCCCGTTCATCTGGCTGCTGGACCAGATCGTCGTCCTGCTGCACTGCGCCCCGGCGCATTAGGAAACCAACCCAATGGCAAAACAACTGCTGATCTCCATACGGATCACCGTCGTCCTGCTGCTCCTCGTCAGCGGCGTCTACCCCCTCGTCGTCTGGGGGCTGTCCCAGGTCGCTTTCAGGCATCAGGCGAACGGCAGCCTCCTCACGAACGCGCAGGGGCAGGTCGTCGGCTCCGAACTGCTGGCGCAGGGGTTCACCAAGCCCGAATACTTCCACCCCCGCCCCTCGGCGGCGGGCGGCGGGTACGACCCGACCCAGAGCGGCGGCACGAACCTCGGGCCGACCAGCGACAAGCTAATCAACGGCGTCCACAAGCCCAAGCTGCCGAACGGCAAGGACGACCCGGCCGACTTCGACGGCGTCAAGGATCTGGCGGCGGCCTACCGTAAAGACAACGGCCTGGCGGACGGTACGCCCGTTCCCGTGGACGCCGTCACCCGGTCCGCGTCCGGCCTGGACCCGCACATCACCCCGGCCAACGCCGCCTTGCAGATCGCCCGCGTCGCCGAGGCGCGGGGCGTCTCCGAAGAGGTCGTTCGCGGCCTGGTGACGCGGAACACGCAGGGCCGGTCGCTGGGCTTCCTGGGCGAGCCGGTCGTCAACGTCCTGACGCTGAACGTCGCGCTGGACAGGGCCGCGCCCGCGCCGGCAAAGAAGTAGGGAGACGGGTCACGGAAAATCAACAGAAAGGAGGAGGGACATGAAGAGCAAGAAGAAGAAAGACAAAAAGAAGAAGAAATAGCCTGACGAGACCCAGGCTGCAATGAACCAAAACCAGGGCCGCACCGGGCTTGTCCGGTGCGGCCCTCCGGCGTCAATCCCCCGGCAAATCCCCCGTCAGGCAGGAACCGGCGCACCGGGCGTGGAACAGAAGGCTATGAACAAATCCACACCCGAAGAGCTGCTGGCGCGGGTTCAGAAAGCAGAGCGCGCGGCCAGCCGGGGGCGCTTCAAGATTTTACTGGGCTTCGCCGCCGGAGTCGGCAAGACGTTCGAGATGCTGTGCGAGGCGAACCGCCGCAAGCACGAGAGCGGCCAGGACGTCGTCATCGGCTACGTCGAGACCCACAAGCGCAAGGACACCGAGGCGCAGATCGGCGACCTGGAGGTCATCCCGCGCCGGAAGATCGAGTATAAGGGCGCGACGTTCGAGGAGATGGACACCGAAGCCGTCATCGCCCGCCGCCCCCAGTGGGTCCTAGTAGACGAGCTGGCGCACACCAACATCCCCGGCTCCAAGAACGAGAAGCGCTACCAGGACGTGATCGAGATTCTGAACGCCGGGATCAACGTCGAGAGCACGATGAACGTGCAGCACCTGGAAAGCCTCAACGACACGATCTACCAGATCACCAACGTCAAGGTGCGCGAGACCGTCCCCGACTGGGTGCTGGCCGAGGCCGACGAGATCGTCACCAAGGACCTGACCCCGCGCTCCCTGATCAACCGCTTGCAGCGCGGCGACATTTATTCCCCCGACAAGGTCCCACAGGCGCTGCAAAACTTCTTCACCGAGGGCAACCTGTCCGCCCTGCGCGAGATCATGCTGCGCGAGGTCGCCGTCTCGGTGGACCGCTCCGTCCAGACCTACCGCGAGGAGAAGAACGTCTCCCAGCCGTGGCAGACCCAAGAGCGGGTCATGGTCTGCATCTCGCCGGACAAGCCCTCCGACCGCCTGCTACGCCGGGGCTGGCGCATCGCCCAGCGCCTCCAGGCGGACATCGTGGCGGTCTATGTGCCGCAAGGGAAGGTGACCCTGGAGCAGCAGAAGGTGCTGGAAAGCGACTTCGCGCTGGCCGGGCGGCTGGGCGTCCGAATCGAGCGGACGGAGGGCCAGGGAGTCGCCAAGTCGCTCGCGGACTACGCCCGCGCGCACCAGGTTTCGCAGATCGTGATCGGCCACTCGGGGCGGACGCGCTTGCAGGAAGCCGTGCAAGGCTCCATCATCAACGACCTGATCCGCCTGGTGCGCGGGATTGACGTGCTCGTCGTCGCCAACAGCGTGCCGCCCGAGGGCTGACCCGGCAGAGTGGGGCCGGCGCCGACGTCAGTCCCCGTGCCTCGGCGCTGCCGACGCCGGAGCGGCTGACCCCTCCCAGATCGACTTCAACGGAAACACGGAAAGGGCCGTGATCGCGACGGGGCCGCCGGCAGCCTTCAGCGACAGCCCGCTGTCGTTCGGCAGGAAGCACCGCGAGGTTGAAACCTCCCCACCGTTCGCGTATGTCTCGATGGAGGTGCGGTCAATCAATACCTCCACCGTCCTGAGTTCACTCGAAACGGGCTGCGGGTCCGTCCCGCACGCGATGGCCTGATGCGTGAGGACCAGCGGAACGCCGCGAACGTCGAGGGTGAGCGTCGCGCCCTCGGGGATGCTGACCTGCATCTTGATATGGTACAGGTCCCCCGACTCTTTGAGGTCCCATGATTCACCGGCCGCGAGCGATCGGTTCGCCCAAGCTTCTTCCCGCTGATGCAGAGTCGCGATCTCGCGGATCGGCTCGCGGAACAAACGCGGGCCGTTCGGCGTGCTGCGGAGGGTCAGTTCTCGCGGGAAAGTCACCTGCTGATTGAACGGCATATCGGGGTAGACGCCTTCGCGCATCCACGCGGCCTGAATCCTGCGGCCGTCCCCCGTTTCGGTGTTGCCCCAGCTCTGCGTCGCGTAAAAATTCGGTCCGGCGTCGGAGTCGAGATGCGGGGTCTCCTCATGGAATTCCGAGCCGTCGAAGCTGCCCACCGAGTACTTCCCGTTCCCACGGATCAGCACCCATTTCATGCGCGTCCGGTTGCCGTCCAGGGGCAGCTCGAACATGTCGGGGCATTCAAAGCTGTGGGGGATCGGGTGCTTCTCGTCCTTCCAGTCCAGGAGGTTCGTTGAGGTGAAAATGTGGTATTGCCCGCCCCCGTACATGACCATCACCCAATGCCTGCCCGGCTTGTACCAGAAGACCATCGGGTCCCGCTCGGGGTAGACCAGGACCGGGTTGTGTGCATAGAACTTCCAAGTCCGCCCGTGGTCGAGGCTGTAGGAGAGGCACTGACTGCGGTTGTCGTTGCGCGACCAGAACGCGACCATCGGCGGGGTCGCTCCGTCCGAAGACAGCCCCGAAGTGTTCGCGTAGTCAATGACGCAGTTCCCCGACTGCACGCCGCTTTCCGGCGACTCTTCCTGGAACGCCGGCGCGAGTTCCGTCCAGTGGACTAGGTCACGGCTGACCGCGTGAATCCAGCACTGGTTCCAGCGCTGTGCGAAGAGGTGGTACTCGCCGTCGTAGTACACCAGCCCGTTGAGGTCGTTGAGCCACCCCTCCTGACGCCGTCCGGGGTTGAGCCGGTTTTCCGTCCACTGGCGCGCGGTGAAGTGAAACTGCGGCCGCAGGGCCTCCTGGTACAGCGGCCGGCTGACCGCAGGGAGCCGCTCCGGCTCGTCCGTCTGTAGAATATGGTCCACGTCAATATGCCCCCAATCCCCGGTCTCCTCGTCCACGATTTGCACCCGCGCCGCCATGCCCTGGAAGCGGCGCACGTCCCAACTGGCGGGGAGCATCAGGTCGCTCCGGGCGCCGGTGGCGCTGCACACGACCTTGCCCCCGACGATAAGGTTAAGGCAGGTGTAGTGTTCGTAGTCCCCGCCGCTGATCACGAACGAGATGTAGCGCCGCTCCACCTTGAAGATGGGCGACGTGAGCGTTCCCACGGGGCCATCGCCCGCGACTTTGCTGGTGGCGGCCCCGCTGCCGCGGACGCCCCGAAGTCTGAGTTCCGCGAGGTGCCTGCCGCGCGCGGGGCCAGACCCGAACGCTGTGCCCTGAGCCTCCCACCCGC
>CAXTWM010000344.1:0-5289 GCA_964247915.1 uncultured Armatimonadales bacterium
CCGCCGCCGTGCGCCCGAAGTCCTCGCGGTAGAAGATGGTCTCGATCTTGCGCTGCCCGTTCGTGGACAGGTAGATGCCGTTCTTGTCGAAGAACTCGACCAGGGCCAGGTTGGGCTGGTCGGGGGCCAGGCGGATGTGGACGCCGCCGCTGGCGTTGTTGGAGCGGATGGTGTGGCGCGAGACCGGCAGCGGCATCCCCTCGTTGTCCAGGACGTTGACGCCGACCGAAACCAGCCCGGCGATCAGGGCGCGCTTGAGCATCCGGCAGACCAGGGTCGAGTCGCGGGACGTGATGACGGTGGACCCTTTCTTCAAGAAGGCTCCGTAGCTCGCGCCCAGCTTGGTGGCGAAGTCCGGCGTCATCTCGACGTTGGCGATGCCGGACACGCCCAGGTTGCGGAACAGCGCCCCCTGCCACTTGGACCCCCAGATGAGGCTCATGGTGACCATCGAGCCGGCCTCGATCACCTTGTCCGGCCACAGCTTGATGAGGGGCCGGACGGTGCTGCCGCCCTCGATGTGGCAGCGGTCGCCGACGACCGCGCCCTCCTGGATGTCCACGTCCTCCTTGATCGTGTTGCGGAAGCAGACCGTGCAGGCGGTCAGGCGCGAGCGCGCCCCGATGTAGTTGGAGTCCCAGACGATGGCCCGCTGCAAGGTCGCGCCCTCTTCGATCAGGCAGTTGTCGCCGATGACCGTGTCCGGCCCGATGTGGGCGTCCGCCTTGATTCGGCAGTTCTTGCCGATGCAGACCGGGCCGACGATCTGGGCGGAGGGGTCTATCTCGGTCCCCTCCCCGATCCAGACGTGCCCGCCCTGGCGCCGCCCCTCGATGGGGAGCTGCGTCAGGCCGCCCAGCATCTCGTACTGCGCCTGCCGGTACTGCTGGAGCGAGCCGACGTCGGTCCAGTACTCGCCCAGGACGTAGCCGAACATCGGCTTTTCTTCCGCCAGGAGCTGCGGGAAGATGTCCTGCGACCAGTCGTAGCTCTTCTCGGGCTGCATGTAGGCGAAGATGGACGGCTCAAGAATATACATGCCCGTGTTGACGGTGTCCGAAAAGACCTCGCCCCAACTCGGCTTCTCCAGGAACCGCCGGATGCGCCCGCCGTCGTCGGTGATGACGACGCCGAATTCGAGCGGGTTGTCCACATGCTGCAAGACGAGGGTGGCGACCGACTCCTTCTCGCGGTGGAAGGCCAGCGCCTTGTCCACGTCCAGGTCGGTCAGGGCGTCGCCGGAGACGATGATGAAGGTGTCGTCCTTCAGGTACTCCTCGGCCTTCTTGACGCTGCCCGCCGTGCCCAGCGGCGTGTCCTCGACGGTGTAGATGAGGTTGACGCCGAGTTCGGACCCGTCGCCGAAGTACCCCTCGATCTCGTCGGCGAGGTAGTAAAGGGTGACGACGATGTCGGTGATGCCGTGGCGCTTCAGCAGCTCGATGGTGTGCTGCATGCACGGCTTGTTGAGGATGGGGACGAGGGGCTTGGGGCGGCTGGAGGTGAGCGGCCGGAGCCGCGTCCCCTCCCCGCCCGCCATGACGACGGCTTTCATCGTGATAATCTCCTTGCGGTGCGATGCATCCTAAAGATGCATCCTAAAACTGACCTAGACTGACGACACTGGCGATGACGACTCTGGTTGCTTGTTCATTCCCATTTCTCGTTTGTTTGATTGCATCGCCAGACTTTTCGTGGTTCAAAGCAGACGCGCCGGGTATTGAGGGTAGCGCTGGTTCCACCCCGCCAGGTCAATTACGGCAACAAAGATAGGCTGCGCCCAACCGGTGAGGTTGGGGACCTGAGACTTTATTCGAGTTTGAAACGTCACCAAGAGTGCCGCGTCAAGAGCGTGCGGGGGCTGAAAGAGGAGGACAAACCGCGTCGGCGCGAGCGGGAAAATGCCCCTCCATGTCAGAAAAGCCGTGGTTCCGAGGAACTTGTTTCGTATCTCCTTTGCGAAGGACTTGCTTTTCATCTTGCAGATGAACGACCATCGG
The DNA here is from genome assembly GCA_964247915.1 of uncultured Armatimonadales bacterium. GTDB lineage: Bacteria > Armatimonadota > Armatimonadia > Armatimonadales > Capsulimonadaceae > JANXMY01. The sequence goes on from CAXTWM010000344.1 coordinate 2,001, forward strand.
CTACCGCCGCGATCCTGCGGTGCGATGTGGGTAGGGTCCCAACTCTTGATTTCCAGCCATATCCAATCCGGCGGCTCTTCGATGCAGAAGTCCACACCCGGCCAAACCAGATTGCCATGACCAGGAGCTGGCTTGTCATGCAGAACAACACTGACGGCGCTCGTGAAGTCAAACTCGATCCGGCTTTCAATAAACACGCTCACCCTGGCGGTTCCTTCCAGTAGAACGAGTCAATTCTCGGTCGTAAAGCGAGGCATACTGGTCCAAAATCGGGTTCGGCGTGAGCAGGGCAAAATCCTCGGTCGCATTGACCGTCGTTCCCTCCGCGCCCGGCTGGAATGCGAAGTAGCGGACCCAGTCCCCTTTCCGTATTTGCAGGTCAAGCTCCTTCAAGATCACATAGCTGTGGGTGGCGAGAAATACCTGAACACCCCGGCGCGTCAGGGACAGCATCGCGCCGACTACCTCGCCCATCAGCAAGGGGTTCAGATTAACCTCCGGCTCGTCCCAGAACAGCGTCGTCCCCGGCGAGAGCCACCCGTTGCGTTCAAGCTGAACCAGGGTCGCGATCTTTCGCAGCCCTTCGGCAACCATCGGCATCGGCAGACGCCCCATCGCATTGACCAGATAAAAACGCCCCTGGTCATCGCGTTCAATTTCACCACCCAGGAGGCGGGCCAGCGGCCTGTCCAGGGGATCGTCAGAAGATGCCTCTATTTTCCCATTCCTGCGCTCCAGCCGCAGCAGGTTCACGACATCCCGGCAGGTGAGGTCAAAGTCAAGACGGACTTCCTCATAGGCTTCGGTAAAACCTTTCGTGTGTCCCATCATGTCAATGGCGGGGATGAACACGGGGCGTTCCGGTTTCGGAGATAGGGCATTGGGTCCCCCCCACGCGATGGGGCCATCGGATGCGGTGTTACGCGGGATTGTATAGTACCAGTCAGAACCCGCATAAGAGCCGCTGACGTTGGCAATGGGATCGTCTCCCATTGCCAAACGAACAACATCGGAGACTTCTTTTGTTTGAAACAAGTCTCCGAGCGTCGTGCTGATCGAGCGCGCCTCGCGCGACTGCGTGAGTTGCATCGCGTACAGGGCCTTCATCACATGAGTCTTCCCCGTGCCGTTCTCACCCACGAAGGCGTTCACGCCTGGCACGAACTCAAAGTGAGCCTCGGCGAAGGCGGTAAACTTATCCAGCCTCAGACGCTTGTGGTAGGCGTAACCGCTCATTTCCGATCTCGTTCCTAATCCGCCGGATGCTCCACGCGCGCGAACCATTTTGGCTCGATGTCGGGGAAGACGCTGTCGCGGGCCTCGCACTCGGCGATGTTTTTCCAGTCGCCGACCGACAATTCCTCCCCGGACCCCGCCCGACGGGTCAGGGCGGCGAGCGCCTGGAAGTTGTCGTAGTGGTTGCGGAGGCGGACCTCGGAGTAGTCCTTGGCCCCGCCGGTGGAGATGCAGAACTGCCAGTCCGAGGCCATCAGCAGAAGCGCCTCGCGGGCGGCCTGTTTCAAGACCGGCGCGGCGGCGGGATGGTCGCCGTAGTCGCGGGCCAGGGCGGACATCTCGGACTCGACCTCGTAGACCAGCTTCCACGACCAGGCGGTTTGCTCATTGAGCCAGATGTAGTGGAAGCCGCCCTCCCCCCACGACCCTTCCGGCAGGGTCACGGGCAGCGTCGCGGGGCTGGCATCCAGGTACTCGCCGACGGTCTGGAGCGTGATTTCGGGGTCGAGCGCCATCTGACGCAGGACGTGGTACAAAAACTGCGGCCCCTCAAACCACCAGTGGCCGAACAGCTCGGTGTCATAGACGGCGGTGATGATGGCCTGCGGGTCGTTCTGCGCCCTCAGAACGTCTTTGACCAGGGGCACGAAATGGGCGGCGTGGGCCTGCGCCCGCTCCTCGGCCCGGTGCGGCTCGTAGGGGCCTTTCGCGCCCATGTCCGACTTGTCCCCGCTGATGCGCCAGTAGCGCAGGCCCAGGGACTTATCCTCCTCGGTGACGAACTTTTTGTGGAACTCCAAGTACCATTCGTCGCCCGGATAGCCGTGCTCGCCGCTCCAGACCTGTTTTCCCGTCGCCGAGTCGCGCCCGAAGACCGCCAGCTTGGGCTTCTCCACCAGCCCCGACGAGTCCACCAGATAGGGCCGGTAGGTGGTGTAGGGCCGGTACTCGACTTTCACGGTCTCCTTCTGGAACTGCTTGTAGATCTCCTTCAACGGCCCGAACTTGTCGGCGTAGACGCCCAGCGCCTCGCCGCCGTGCAGCAGGCTGCCCTCGACGAAGAAGTATTCGATGCCGCTTTCGGCCAGAAACTCGTCCACGCCCTTCCGCAAGACGGGCGCGCGCGGCACGTCCGGCACGCCGACGGGCGGCACCCAGTGGTAGCGGGGGCGGTAGGCGCATTCGGGCAGCCAGTAGCCGCGCGGCCTCCTGCCGAAGTGGCGCTGGTAGACCCCGATTCCCGTCTTCACCTGCGCCTGGAGGCTGGTGTCCTGGGACAACAGGGCCGAGTAGCCGTGCGTCGCGCTGCTGGTGATGATCTCGATGTGGCCCGCGTCCTGGAGCATTGCGAACGCCCCCACGATGTCGCGCCCGTATTCGTCCTCGAAGTCCGCCAGCCCCTTGCCGTACCAGTCCTCCCAGCAGCGCGCCAGATAGGCCATGTGGTAGTTGCCGTCCCGCCGGAACTGCTCCTGGCCCGCCCGTGACGCTTCCACCTTGCCGCGCAGGTAGCCCGACAGCTCCTCCTGGAAGCTCGGATCGCGCAGCTGCTCGACGAGCACCGGCGTCAGGCCCAGGGTGATGCGCGGGGACAGCCCCTCGGCGATCAATCGGCGGCAGGCGTCCAGCAGGGGCAGGTAGGTCTCCGCCGCCGCCTCGGAAAGCCAGTCGGTGCCGTGCGGGGAGCGCCCGTGCGCGAGGACATAGGGGATGTGGGAGTGCAGAACGAACGAAAACGTGCCGAGGGATTGTGTCATGGGCGTCGCCTCGCGTGCGGGGTTCATCCCACAAAGGATAGCACTTTTGCGGAGGTTTGTCAAACAGGGCGTCGGCCCATTTCTCTTGACACGCCCGCCTGCTTTTCGTATAATGGCGGCAGCCTCATCACACGTTGGAAGCAAAGGAACACCACGATGCCGAAGTTTGACCTGGCGGGGAACCCGATGCCGGAACCGGCGTCCTCCCCCGCGACGCCCGATGTCAAGTATGACCTGGCGGGCAACCCCCTCCCCGTCGCCGCACCGCCGCCCGCGCCGACCGGGCCGTCCTTCCT
>CAXTWM010000345.1:0-5278 GCA_964247915.1 uncultured Armatimonadales bacterium
CAAAAGCCCTATGGGGCGATTGCGCCCGGCGCGACCCGCGACATGCACACCTTCGCCGGCCATTGGTGGCTGGTGGTCGGCCCGGACGACAAGCCCGTGGCCCTGTTCGTCGGCGAACCCCGCGCGGGCATCGCCGAAATCCGGTGAGATGTTCCGAAGAGGAGACAGAGATGATCGAAGCGGCTGTCGTTGTATGCGTTGTGGCAGCACTGCTGCTGCTGTGGTGGCTGCCGCGCGGCTCACAGCTCAAGAAGATCTTTTCCGAAGCACATCTCATCGAGATCGCGGAGCGGTTAGGGCCGGTCACTCGGTCGGCAGCGGGGAAGGCGGAAGAAACCGAAGAAGACTTCGCCCCTGAGAGCGACCCGCGCGTCATAATTACCAGCGCAAAGATCGTCGTCTTTTATACCATCTCCCGCGAAGGCCACTCCTTCAGCCACCATTACTCCTTGAAGGACCAATACGGCATCACGGCTCATGCGGTGGGCGCGACGCTTATTCTTTACATCGCCCGGATGCTGGGCATCGCGCCGGACGCGCTGACACTCCAGCGCTCCGAACAGCACGTCTACCACGCGGCGTTCGAGTTGAGCGAGGAGCAGCAAAGGGCCTTCATCAACAGGCCAATCCCCGTTCCAACGCCGGAAGAAGCGTCGGCGATTTTCCAAGAATGCCTCACAGAGCGGGATAGGGTGGTGTTCCGCCCGTTCCCGTAGCCCGCGATATGCTATACTTGCATCAGGAGCAGGGAGAACAGGAGCAGGGAGAAAACGATGTCACTCACAGTTGCGCCACCGGCCTCTGAAACGGAAAAACGGCAGGCGGCGATTGAAGAGCTATACCGCGTGCCGGAGAACGGCAAGGCGGAGATTATCCACGGAAGGGTGGTACGCATGAGTCCGACGGGTGCCAAGCCAGGCCGCACGGCAGGAAGAATTTTCATCAGCCTCTCCCAGTACGAAGAGCGCCGCAGTCAGACAGAGGAGGGCGTCGGCTATGCGTTCAGCGACAATGTAGGCTTCCTGGTGGACCTACCGGGGCGTGACTCGTTCAGTCCTGACGCGGCCTGGTACACCGGCCCGCTCGGCGAGGATGAGATGGATTTCCTGCCCGGCGCCCCGGCTTTCGCCGCCGAGGTCCGCAGCAAGGGCGACTACGGTCCCAAAGCCGAGCGGGCGATTGTGGAGAAGATACGGGACTATTTCGCGGCGGGAACTCTGGTCGTCTGGGACGTGGACACGCGCGGCGCGGACGTGGTGAAGGTATACCGCGCGACGGCCCCCGATGCGCCGACGATCTACCGGCGCAGCGACGTTGCCGAGGCCGAGCCGGCGGTTCCAGGCTGGACGATGCCCGTAGACGAACTGTTCCGGCGACCGATGCAGCCGGGGTGAGCGCAAAACGAGGAAGGCGCGATGAGTCGCGCCCCTACATCTTGGGTATCATTGTCGGTGTATGCAAACACCCTGGACACCCGTTCCCATCCTGATGTACCACGCCGTCGAGGACGCCGCGCGGCCCCCGCGCTACAAGCACTTTTACGTCCTCGCCGACGAATTCGCGGGGCAGATGCGGATGCTGCACCGGGCGGGGTACACGCCGATTACCTTTGACACCCTGGCGGCGGCACGCGCGGGGGCGGGGGCGCTGCCGCCGAAGCCGGTCCTGCTGACGTTCGACGACGGCTATGCCAACCTCAAAACCAATGTCCACCCGCTGCTGAAGCAGTTAGGCTTTCCGTACACGGTCTTCCTCGTGTCCGAGCGGGTTGGGAAGACGAACGACTGGGTGATCCCGGAGGGCTATGAGGCGACGCCGCTGCTGGCGTGGGACGAGATCGCCGAGATGCGGGCGGACGGCGGCGTGGCCTTCGAGGCGCACACGGCGACGCACCCCAAGCTGGCGGACATCGGCCCCGCCCAGGCGCGGCGGGAACTGGCGGACAGCAAGGACGCCCTGGAGCAGCGGCTGGGGACGCCGATCACGACGCTGTGCTACCCGTATGGCAGCGTCAGCGAGGCCGTGCAGGACATGGCGGGCGAGATCGGGTATACGCAGGCCGTGACGACGGAGTTCGGGCGCGTCCGCGCGGACGATCCGCCCCTGCGCCTGCCCCGGATCAGCGTCTACCATGTGCCGCCCGTCTCGCTGACCTATGGCATCGGGCCGCTCAACTTCCGCTGGCGGCTCCAATCCCGAAAGGACGCGCGGCCATGAAATCCTCTTCCAGAGCCTTGCTCGGCCTCGCCCTCGTGCTCGGCCTCCTCGTGGTCGGCGTGGTCCTCCTGCGCGCGCCCGATGTCCCGGATCAGGTCCAGATCACGAATCAACTGGAAGCCGCCCGCGCGGCGGGGGAGGCGCACGACGTCAACGGCGTCATGCGGATCGTGTCCGACCACTACCACGACCCGAACGTCCCCAGCCCGGTCCAGCTCCGGTTCCTGCTGAACAAGGTTCAGGGGAACGAGGCGGTGCGCGTCACGCAGTCCATCCCCGTCGTCAGTGTGCAGGGCGACACGGCGACTTCCACCAGCCATCTCCGGGTTGTGACGGCGGAAAACCATGTGGTCTATGACCATGACGTGACGCTGCAATGGGCGCGCGAGGACGGGAACCGGCTGGGCGTGATCCCGGCGAAGGTCTGGCGCGTCGTGAGCGCCGACTACGGCAACTTTTTTGGAGACTAGGGAGGCTCACGGCACCTCCACCATCTCCACGTCATCCACCCACACTTTGGGCAAGTGTCCGGCGGCCTGTGTCACCAGTTGCAGCGAGACCGTCGCCCCGGTCGCGCCGTCCGGGGCGGCATAGGGCACGGCCACGCTGTAATAGTTGAAGCGCGCGTCCCGCAGCGTCTTCCAGCCTTCCGGGTCGGCCTGCGCGTTGGCGACCCAGACCGCGCCGCCAGCCCGCCCCAGTGGGACGGGCGGGACGCGCCAGTTGAGCCAGACCTCAAAGGCCGCGTAGCCCCGGCCCGGCCCCGGCTCCTTCTTTTCGGGCGCCAGCCCCTCCGACCGGAAGTGAAGGCGCAACGTGTACTTCTTCCCGCCCGTGACGGGGATGGACTGCGTGACGCTGACGTACCCGTTCCCCTTGCCCCCGTCGGCGGCCTTCTCGAAGTCCTCGTACTTCGGCAGTGCGTAGGCTTCGGGCGGGTATGTCACGGGGGTTGTTTGTTCCAGCAGCAGTGACTGAGTCCCGCTGTGCGCCCCGCCGTGGGCGAGCCGAGCCACGGCCCCGTTCCGCTGCTCGCCCACGGCCCAGCCCGCGCCCGGCGTGGAAGCCAGAGGCGACTCAAAGCCCCCGTTTTGGACCAGATTAGGACCCAGCGGCATCTCCAGCGGCCCCCAATTGCCGGGCTGGAGAGTGGCCTCCGTGGTCAAGTCGGCGGTCATGCCGGTGTCGTGGTTGTAGTGGTACAGCCGGAGCGACCGGCTGCGCCCCGTGTCGTCGGCGTAGACCACGCCGACATCCCCGCGCAGGTCCTCGGACTGGGCCGGGTCAATCCCCAGGTCGGCCAGCGGCACGGCGGCTTCCAGCGTGTAAGAGCCGTTCCCGCGTTTGAACGCGACGTGGGCGTCGGGGATCTGCACGATCTTATCTATGCGCGCGGCCATGAGCTGGACCGGCGAGGGTGTGCCCGGCACGACGGGGCGGTACAGGACGGCGACCGGCTTGCCCGCGTAGACGCCGAGCAGCAGGCGCTCGTCGCCCTCAGCGGGCGCATAGTGGACGCCGCCAGGCTTGGGGGACAGCATCAGGTCCACGCAGTCTCCCGTGATGAACAGCGTCCGCCAGTCCGTGCCCCCGTTGACCAGCGACGCGCCCCGGACCGCGTAGGCCAGGTAGAGGTTCTGCGCGTCCCGCGCCAGCGCGACGCGGGCCGTGCGCCCCTTGCCGCCGTCCAGGGTGACGCCCGCCGCCATGTTCCAGTCGCCCAGGTCGCCGTCCACGGCGGGCGGCGATGCTGCCCAGGCGACGTGCAGGATGGGGGGCGGCGCGGCGGGTTTCGGCCTGGGCGCGGCCCGCGCCAGAGCCGCCGCCCCGACATCGGCCGCCGTCAGCCGGAGCGGCCCGCCGAAGCGCCCGCCGGACAGGCCGGTGATGCGGAGCAGATGATAGGCGTCGTTCGCGCCGTTGATGATCTCGGGGACGCCGCCGGGCGATTGATACACATAGCGGTAGGATTCGTCCCACTTGGCCGCCGGCCCCAGGCGGGTGTCTTCGAGCAGAGTGCCGACGTACAGGCCGTCCGTGGTCAGCAGATACGGGCGGTAGTTGCCGTGCCAGAGCCAGGTCGCGATGACCGGCCCCAGGCCGGGCGCGCTGAACTCCCCCAGAACGGCATCGGCCAGCACGTCTTTGACGCCCTGTTTGGACGGGTCCACGCGCGGGATGCTCCAAAGCTTCTGACCGTCGCGGTCGAAGCAGGCCAGGGCGTCGTGGCCCGGCGGGTGGTATTCGTATCCATACGCGACGATCAGCCTGTCGTCCCCAGTAACGTACAGCCCGCTGATGTTGCCCGGCTCGTCCGTCAGCAGGAGGCGGCGGGCGCGGGCGATGTCATAGATCGGCGCCCCGCCCGCCGTCCACCCCGACACGTCCACGCGGTAGACCGCCTCCTTGTCCCTGGTGAAGCCGGCGAAGGTGACGCTGCCGTCCGGCCCGACCGCCGCGCCCCACCCCAGCGCCCACTCCGCCTGCCTGCCCTCGGCCATCGGGTCGAAGCGGCTGACGGTCTGAGACCAGTGCATTTCTCCGGGCTGGACCAGGCCGTCGCCGTCCGTGTCCGTCCAGGAGAAGTTGTCGCCCGAATGGCCGCGAAAAAAGTCAGGATACCAGTTCGGGTAGCGGTGGGTGTGCAGGTCGGAGTCCCAGTCCGGCATGACCGTCCCGTCGCCCGCAGTCAGGCGACTCAGGCCGCCCAGGGCGGCGACGGGCTGGAGCCGATCCCCGTCCCGGCGCAGGACGGTGACGATGCCCCGGTTGCCCACGACGGCCAAGTACTGCCTGCCGCCGTGCGTGAACGTGCGCGAGGCGGGGGCGCCGCCGTTGGCGGTGGGCAGGAACGGCTGGCTTTTCTCCATCCGGCGCAGCGGCGTCGAGACGGGGACGGCGGTCTTCCGAGCCTCGTCAATCCGCCAGAGCGTGCCCTCGGCGAAAACGCGGGATGGGTCGGCGGGGTCGCGCCAGAACGGCGGGCCGCCGCCGTAGGGCGCGGGGCCGAGGTAGTCACGGACGAGGGCGCCGGTTCCGGCGTCCCAGACGCTCACGCGGC
>CAXTWM010000346.1:0-5277 GCA_964247915.1 uncultured Armatimonadales bacterium
GGGTGGAGGTGTCCGTCGGGGTGGGGGAGGGCGAGGCGCGGGCGCTCAACGCCGCCTACCTCAAGCACCGCACGACGGGCCTGCCCTGGGTCGTGCTGAAGACGGCCCAGACGCTGGACGGCAAGATCGCGACCGAAACGGGCGACTCGCAGTGGATCACCTCCCCTGTCGCCCGCCGCGCCGTCCACCGACAATTGCGGGACCGGTGCGACGCCATCCTGACCGGGGTGGGGACCGTCTTGGCCGACGACCCGGCCCTGACCACGCGGCTGGCCCACCGGCAGGGCCGCAGCCCGTGGCGGGTCGTCGTGGACAGCCGCCTGCGGACCCCGCTCAGTGCCCAGGTGGTGCGTCAGGCGGCGGAAGATGGGAAGACGATCCTGGCGACGACGGCCCAGGCCGACCCGGCGCGGCGGGACGCCCTGCTCGCTTCGGGCTGCCAGGTGATCGTCTGCGCCGACAACGCGGGCCGCGTCTCGCTCCCCGACCTGATGGGCCGGCTGGGAACCCGAGGGGACATAGTCGGTGTTCTTGTAGAGTGCGGGGACACGCTGGCGGCGTCGCTCTTGTCCTCCCGATTGGTAGACCGCTGGGTCTGCTTCATCGCCCCCAAAGTGGCGGGCGGACGGGCCGCGCCTGGCCCCGTCGGCGATTTGGGTGTTGCGCGGATGCGCGACGCCCGCGCCGTTTCTTTCCGGCAGGTGCGCCGCTGCGGGCCGGACATCGTGATAGACGCCCGCTTTGGGTAAAATATCCCTGCGAATTCATTTCGGGAGGTGAGGAAACGCGCTATGTTTACGGGAATCATCCAAGAAGTCGGCCACATCGAGGCCATCGAGCGCGGCGAGCAGTCCGCCCGGTTTACGGTCCGCGCCGGGCACGCCCTGGACGGCGTGAAGATCGGTGACAGCATCGCTGTCAACGGCGCGTGCCTCACCGTGGTCCAGTCGGACCCCGGCACGGTCGCCTTTGACGCCGTGTACGAGACGCTGCAAAAGACCGCGCTCGGCGCCCTCGCCATCGGCGATGAGATCAACCTGGAGCCGAGTCTTGCCGCCAACGGCCGCTTCGACGGCCACATCGTCCAGGGCCATGTGGACGGCGTGGGCACCATCGCCTCCATCCGCGAGGTGGACAACTCCTACTACATCTACATCACCGCCTCCCCGACCCTACTCCGCTACATCGTCCGCAAGGGCAGCATCGCCATTGACGGCATCTCGCTTACCGTGGTGGACGCCGACGACAAGACGTTCTCCGTCGCCATCATCCCCCACACCTGGGACCACACCAACCTCCACATCCGCCGGGCGGGCGACCAGATCAACCTGGAAACCGACATCGTCGGCAAATACATCGAGAAGCTCGTCGGCGGCGACTACGTCCGCGCCGAGACGCCCCTCCGCATCGCCGACCTGGAGCGCCCCGAGCCGACCTGGTCCGGCCCCATGACCGCCTACCGGGAGTAGCCGCCATGAGCCGGTCGCGCCGGAAGAACCCTTTCTGCGGCATCATCAAGAACGCCGACAGCGAGAAGCAGGACAAGCGCGCCTACAACCGCCGCTTCCGCCATGCGGCGGAGCAGGCGCTGAAAGCCGATCCGACCGGCGAAAGTCTGCCCATCCTGCGGGAACACAGCGACCCGTGGATCATGGACAAAGACGGCAAGCATCGCTTTGACCCGGTGAAATACCCCAAGCTGATGCGGAAGTAGAACAGAGGCGCAGATGCCGGATAACCCGTTTAACACCATCGAAGAGGCCGTCGCCGACCTGCGGGCGGGCAAGATGATCATCCTCGTGGACGACGAAGACCGCGAGAACGAGGGCGATTTTGTCATGGCCGCCGAGCACGTCACGGCAGAAGCGATCACGCTGATGACGCGCCGCGCATCCGGCATCATCACCGTGCCCATGCCCGAGGAGCGGCTCCTGGCGCTCAACCTGGAACTCATGGTCCGCGAGAACAGCGAGTCCATGCGGACCGCCTTCACGATCACCGTGGACGCCAAGGAGGGCACGACGACGGGCAGCAGCGCAGGCGACCGCGCCCTGACCATCCGAAAGCTGGCCGACCCGCAGGCCCGCCCCGGCGACTTCAACCGGCCCGGCCACGTCAACCCGCTGATGGCCCGCAACGGCGGCGTTCTGAAACGCGCGGGGCACACCGAGGCCGCCGTAGACCTCATGCGCCTGGCCGGGCTGGAGCCGGTGGGCGTCATCTGCGAGATCATGGGCGACGGCGGTGAGATGGCCCGTGTGCCCGAGCTGGCCGAACTCGCGGCACAGTTCGACTTGAAATTTATCACCATCGCCGAACTGATCAAGTACCGGCGGCGGCGCGAGAAGCTGATCCACAAGGTCGCCTCGGCCCGGCTGCCGACCCGCTACGGCGAGTTCACGGCCCACGCCTACGAGAGCGGCGTGGACCCCGCCCCGTATACCGCCTTCACGATGGGCGACATCGCCGACGGCAAGGATGTCCTAGTCCGCATTCACTCGTCCTGCGTGACGGGCGATCTGCTCGGCTCGCTCAAGTGCGACTGCGGAGATCAACTCCACCTCGCCCTGGAAAAGATCTCCGAAGCCGGGCGGGGCGTCCTGCTGTATATCGAGCAGGAGGGGCGCGGCATCGGAATCACCAACAAGATCAAGGCGTATGCCTTGCAGGACGCGGGCGCGGACACGGTCGAGGCGAACGTCGCCCTGGGCTTCAAGCCGGACCTGCGCGACTACGGCATCGGCGCGCAGGTGCTGGTAGACCTGGGCGTCAAGCGGCTGCTTTACATGACCAACAACCCGGCCAAGCTGGCGGGCCTGGAGGGCTACGGCCTGGAGATCGTGGACCGCATCCCGCTCCACCCCGCCCCCAACGACTCCAACCGGCGCTACCTGGAAACCAAGCGGACGAAAATGGGGCACCTGCTGGCCGAGGACCTGCCCGCCCCACTGGACGAGCAGGACGGCCCGGAGGCAGCATGAGCCGGGGTGAACATTTGGGGGAGAACTGTCGTATAACATGGTGACACACGAAGGGATAATGATCGCCTCCGGCCTGCGCTTCGCCGTCGTCCTGAGCCGGTTCAATTCGCTGGTCGGTGACCGTCTGCTGGAGGGCGCGCTGGACACGTTGCGGCGGCACGGCGCGGCGGACGAAGATGTCACGCTGGCCCGCGTGCCGGGCGCGTTCGAGATCCCGCTGGCCGCCTCCGAGCTGGCGAAAACGGGAACTTTCGACGCCGTGATTTGTTTAGGTGCTGTGATCCGGGGCGCGACCGCGCACTTCGATTACGTCGCCGGGCCGATGGCGTCCGGGCTGGCATCCATCGCCGTTCAGACCGGCGTGCCGGTCCTTTTCGGCGTCCTGACTACGGACACGATTGAGCAGGCGCTGGAACGGGCCGGGACCAAGGCGGGCAACAAGGGCGCGGATGTCGCCGCCGCCGCCATCGAGATGGCGAACTTACTCCGAAAAATCCGCGTATAACAAGCGTATCAACGATACGTCAGTAGAAACATAATTCGATGAGGTTTGCAGAACAAATGAAGAAAGCAAGTTCCTATGTCGCCGCCTTCGCGGTGGGCGCGACGGCCTGTGCCGTCGGTCTGAAGACATTCGGCGATCCTGTCTCTTATCTGGGCGGCGCGCAGTCCAAGCAGGCGGTGCTGGCGTCCCTCAGCACCACGCCCTCGCCGCTCAAGCGCGCTGCCGGTGACTCGGTCGTCGCCGACGCCGCCGCCAAAGTGGACGCCGCCGTGGTGACGGTGCATACCGTCGGCAAGCCCGTCGGTCAGGCCAACCCGTTCGGGGACGATCCTGTCATGCGCCCCTTCGGCCTCGGCCGGGGCGGTCCGCAGGTCTCTCACGGGGCCGGCTCCGGCGTCATCATCAGCCCGGACGGCTACATCCTGACCAACAACCACGTCGTTGACAACACGGCCACGCTCACCGTGAACGTGGGCGGCAAAGGCAAGGCGTTCAGCGCTCGCGTGATCGGGGCCGACCCCGTCACCGACATCGCGGTCGTCAAGATTGACACTAACGGGGTCAAGCTCCCGGTCGCCCAGCTCGGCAACTCCGACGACGTCCGCATCGGCGATTGGGCCATCGCCGTCGGCAACCCGCTCGACGTGGGCACGACCGTCACCCTGGGCATCATCAGCGCCCTGAACCGCTCCGGCGGGACCGCCGAGGGTCAGGCCATCCTGCCCGCCATCCAGACCGACGCCGCCATCAACCCCGGCAACTCCGGCGGCGCGCTCGCCAACATCAACGGCCAGGTGATCGGCATCAACGAGGCCATCCTGTCGCCGAGCGGCACCTACTCGGGCATCGGCTTCGCCATCCCGATCAACCGCGCCAAGCAGGTCGCTGCCGAGCTGATCAAGAACGGCAAGGCGTCGCACCCCTACCTCGGCGTCAAGTACGAGGCGCTCGCCGCCCTGTCACCGGACGACCGCGCCCAAACCGGAATCCCGACCGGCCTGGACCAAGGCGTCGTGATCGCGCGCGTCTATGCCGGGTCCCCCGCCGCTCAGGCCGGCCTGCGCTTGTTCGACGTGGTTACGCAGGTCAATGGGCAGCCCATCGTGGATGCTGACTCGCTGAACAATGTCATCCAGGCGTCTTCCACGGGTTCCGTCCTGAGCCTGCGCGTCCTGCGCGACGGCCAGCCGCGTACCGTCACCGTGACCCTGCGCGAGCGGCCCGCGACCTTCGGCCTGACCCAGCCCCAGCAAGACGGGCAGGGGCAGCAGCAGGACGGTTCGCCGTTCGGCGGCCAGTCTCCCTTCGGCCTGCCGTAAGCGTCGCACCAGGAAGGGCCTCCCGTCGGGGAGGCCCTTCTTTTTTGCGCGCCGGGTACAATGACTCCATGACCGAGACCCTGACAGACCCCGTTGCCCTCATCCAGCGCCTTTCCCGCCGCGCCATCGAGGCCGGCGAGGTCCAGGCGCTGCTCGACGAGATGAACCAGGCCGCGATGGAGGCCGTCGGCGCGGACCGCGCCTTCGTCGCCCTGGCCCACGACGCGACGGGTGAGCTGACCCTGGTTTCGACGGCGGGGGTCGGCTGGACTCAGGAGTTCCGTGCCCTGCGGCTGAGGATAGACGAGACGGGGAAGGGCGGGAACGGGCACGCGCGCGGCGCCGGAGCGGGCGAATCGCGCAGCGGCATCACCTCGCACGTCGCCGGTGATGTAGGGCTGCCCCGTGGCGGCGACGTGGACGCCGACCCCTACTACTACGCCTTCTTCGACGACGTGTGCAGCGAGATCGC
>CAXTWM010000347.1:0-5240 GCA_964247915.1 uncultured Armatimonadales bacterium
ACTGGTCGACCTGGCCCGCCCCCCCCGTCGCCAGCAGCGTCGCGGGCGCGAGGTACGGCTGGACCCCGCCGCCCGCCTCGTCCAGCACATAGGCCCCGCAGCAGCGCCCGTCCTGTAGGATGAGGTCTATGGCGTAGTGGTGTTCCAGCACGGTGATGCTCGGGTGCGCCCGCGCGGCCTCCACCAGAGTCCGCTCCACCTCCTTGCCGGTCAGGTCGGCGGTGTGGATGATGCGCCGGCGCGAGTGCCCGCCCTCGCGCCCCAGCGACAGCTCGCCGCCCGGCTCGCGGTTGAAGTCCGCCCCGAACGCCATGAGTTCCCGGATGCGCTCCGGCCCTTCCGACACCAGCACACGGACGGCGTCCTCGTGGCACAGCCCCGCCCCGGCAATAAGCGTATCCTGGACGTGCAGCTCGGCCTCATCGTCCGGCCCCATGACCCCCGCGATGCCGCCCTGCGCCCAGTTGGTGTTGCTGTCCGTCCGGTCCTTCTTGGTGACGAGGGCGACGCGGCCCCGCTCGCACACCCGCAGCGCGAACGACAGCCCGGCGCTGCCGCTCCCCAGCACGAGAAAGTCATACGTTTGCATCGTTGCGCTCCCGTCCAAAGGCCGACGGCCTATCCTAAAACTCGCACAGGTCGTGCGAGAATTTACTTTTGCTACAATCAGCATACGGTGCGGCCCACAGGGGGACGAAAACCCTCACCGCTGGTGAAAGAAATTCTGCAACCAGGGGTTGCCGTTTTTCTGAAGGCGTTTACCCAGGGCTGAACCCCTGGGCTTCAAGAGTGCAAGCCCCCGCCTGCGCGGGCGCAATGCCGTAGGCGTGATGCTCTTCTGCCCGCGCAGGCGGGGAGTTGCTCTTCTAAAGCCCCGCCGTTCAGGGCGGGGACAACAGCCGCCCCGCCCCCTGCTTCCGCAGCCAGTCCGCTGCGGTCTGCCCCAGATATTCCGACGAGTGGGAAGACAGCCCCCCGTCGGTTACCTCCACAGCCACTGTCTCGCGCAGAACCGTCTGCCCATCCGGTGAAGCGGCCATGACATGAATCTTGATGGCATGGGAAGTTGTCTTGACCGCCAGTGCGCCGACGGGCGTCTTGCAGCTCCCGCCGACATGACGCAGAAAGGCACGTTCCGCCTGGGTTGTTATTTCCGCTGTTTCATCGCTTATTGCCTTGACAAGCTCATACGCCTCGCTGTTATTGCGCGTCTCAATCGCCAGCGCGCCCTGGCCGGGGTCGGGGGTGAACCAGTCCGGGTCCAAGATTTCGGCGATGTTCTCCTGCAAGCCCAGGCGGTTCAGGCCCGCGACGGCGAGGCAGATGGCGTCGTACTGGCCTTCGCGCCACTTGCGGAGGCGGGTATCAATGTTGCCGCGTATCTCCAGAATCGTCAGGTCGGGGCGGCGGGACAGCAGCAGGGCGCGGCGGCGGACGCTGCCGGTGCCGACGCGGGCGCCTGGCGGCAGGGCGTCCAGGGTGGAGCCGATGAGGGCGTCGCGGGGGTCCTCGCGCGGGGGGACGGCGGCGATGACCAGGCCGTCGGGCAGGGTGTGTTCCAGGTCCTTCATCGAGTGGACGGCGAGGTCAATCTCCCCGGCCAGCAGGGCGGTTTCCAGTTCCTTGGCGAAGATGCCTTTCTCACCGAAGGAGGACAGCGGGACGTTCGCCGCCTGCGTCGCGTCGCCGCGCGTCCCGATAACGCGCGTCTCAATGGCGAGGCCGGGGTGGGCTGCGCGGAGGGCGTCCGCGACCCAACCTGTCTGTGCCAAGGCCAGCTTGGAGCCGCGCGTGCCGATGACGAGCGCCATTAGAACCCCTCCCGGCTCGCTGAGGCTCGCCACCCTCCCCTGTTAGGGAAGGGTTCCACAGAGAAAGCCGCAGCCCTCGTGAACTCCGAATGCCCTTCCCTAACAGGGGAGGGTGGCGAACTCGTGAGCCGGGAGGGGTTTGGCCGGGAGGGGTTCATCGCCTCGCCCCCAGCCAGCGCCAGCCCAGCGGCACCAGGCCCGCCGCCAGCAAGGCCTTGAGAACGTCGCCCGGCAGGAACGGATAGACGCCCTCCACCAGCGCCTCCGACAGCCCCATGTGCGGAACCACCGGAACGCCGGGGCGCATCGGCGGGAAGAAGGAGAGCCAGCCCGCGCCCAGGGCAAAAACGACCAGGGAGCCGAGCAGCATCGCCGCCAGCATCGTCGGGGGCCGACGATCCCAGCCGCGCGTCGCCAGCGCGCCCACGAGGACGGCGGCGACGGGGTAGGACACCAGGTAGCCGCCGGTCGGGCCGGCCAGACGCGCCGCGCCCGCCGCGCCGCCCGCGAAGAACGGCAGTCCCAGCCCCCCTTCCAGCAGATACAGCGCCATCGCCAGCGCGGCGGGGCGCGGGCCGAGCAGCGCGCCCGTCAGCAGCACGCCGAAGGTCTGGCCGGTGATCGGGACCGGCGTCCAGGGCAGGGGGATCGTCACCTGTGCCGACAGCGCGGTCAAGAGGCTGAAGGCGAGGGCCAGAAGCAGGTCCCGCCCCCAGGCCGCCGCGCCCGTCTCGGCCCGGCGCGGCCACACCGCCTGGGCCATCGTCATGCTCGTCAACTCGTGTCCTCCCGTATCGTTTTTCTCGGGTGAGATTTTTGCCATTATACCCGGCGGCAGGATTTCAAGCATGGGCTGGGGAAATACGCAGCGAGGAGAACTCACTTATGGCTCTCGACGAGGCCCGACTGGCACAACTGCCGCCGCTGATCCCGCGCGCCATCCTGTTCGGCAACCCGGAGAAGGCCGGGCCGCAGGTCTCGCCGGACGGCACGAAGCTCGCTTACCTTGCGCCCCAGGACGGCGTGCTGAACGTCTGGGTGCAGACATTAGGACAGGAGGATGATCGGGTCGTCACGGACGACCAAAAGCGCGGCATCCGCACCTTCTTCTGGCAGGGGGACAGCGCCCACGTCTTGTACATGCAGGACGCGGACGGTGACGAAAACTTCCACCTGTACCAGACCGAGGTCGCGACGAAGCGGACCGAAGACCTGACGCCGTTCCCCGGCGCCCGCGCCCTGCCGCTGGCCGCCGACCCGAACTTCCCCGACACGCTGCTGGTCAGCCTCAACACGCGCGACCCGCGCCTCTTTGATGTTTATCGTTTAGACCTGACGACGCGCGTCCTGGTGCTCGACACCGAGAACCCCGGCGACGTGGCGGGGTTTGCCGCCGACAACGCCCTGCAAGTGCGCGCCGCCCAGGTGCAGCTCCCCGACGGCGGCACGGAGATCCGGGTGCGGGACGAGGCCGGGACGCCCTGGCGCGTCTTCCAGCGATGGGGGCCGGACGAGACCGGCGGCGGCATTGCCGGCTTCGCGCCGGACAACAAACACGTCTTCCTGGTCAGCAGCGTGGACGCCAACGCCGCCCGCCTGCTCGAAACGGACCTGGACACGGGCGAAAGCCGGGTCGTCGCCGAGGACGCGGCGTATGACGTGGGCGGGACGATGCGGCATCCCAGGACGCACGCGCTGGAGGCCGTGCAGTTCGTCCGCGCCCGCCGCGAGTGGGCCGCGCTGGACCCGGCCCTGGAAGCCGATTTCAAGGCGTTGGGCGCCGTTCGGGACGGCGACTGGTCGGTCGCCAGCCGCGACCTGGCCGACCGAACCTGGATCGTCGCCTACCTCGTGGACGATGGCTCCGTCACCTACTACGCCTACGACCGCCCGGCCCGGTCCGCCACCCTCCTGTTTGCCAGCCAGCCCGCGCTGGAGAACTACGCACTGGCAAAGATGCAGCCGGTCGAGTTCACGGCCCGCGACGGCATGGGCCTGCACGGCTACTTGACCCTGCCCGCCGGTCTGGAACCGGCGAACCTGCCGCTCGTCCTGCTGGTCCACGGCGGGCCGTGGGCGCGCGACGTGTGGGGCTACAGCCCGGCCGTGCAGATGCTGGCAAATCGTGGGTATGCCGTGCTCCAGATCAACTTCCGTGGCTCCACGGGCTACGGCAAGGCGTATGTGAACGCCGGGGACCGGGAGTGGGGGGCCAAGATGCACACGGACCTGCTCGATGGCAAGGCGTGGGCCATCGCCCAGGGGTATGCGGACCCGGAGAAGGTCGCCATCATGGGCGGTTCCTACGGCGGCTACGCGACGCTGGCCGGGCTGGCTTTCACGCCCGAAGAGTTCGTCTGCGGCGTGGACATCGTCGGGCCGTCCAACCTGCTCACCCTCCTGCAAACGATCCCGCCGTACTGGGAGCCGATCATCGCCCAGTTCTACAAGCGCATGGGCCGCCCCGAAGAGACGGAGTTTTTGCAGGCGCGCTCACCGCTGTTCTCCGCCCATCAGATCACGAAGCCGCTCCTGATCGCCCAGGGCGCGAACGACCCGCGCGTCAAGCAGGCCGAGAGCGACCAGATCGTGGAGGCGATGCGGGCGAGTGGCCTGCCCGTCGAGTACCTGGTCTTCCCCGACGAGGGCCACGGGTTCGCCCGCCCCGAAAACAACCGCAAGTTCTTCGCCGCCGCCGAAGGCTTCCTGGCGCAGTACCTCGGCGGCCGTGCGGAGCCGGCTGGGGAGGGCGAGCGTTCGGAGGAGCTGCGGCGGTAGGGACCCGGCCCAAAGGCCAGGTCTACTCCCGGCTTCGCCGGTGGGTCGCCCCTTCGGGGCTGAAGAGAAGGCCGTCGGTTTCACTCACATCATCCGAAGCCCCGAAGGGGCGGCCATCCTTGTGTAGACCGGCCCTTCATGGCCGGGTTTTTGCGGGACGTTCCCTGCCCCGTGGACCGGCCTCTTGATTAGGTCTTCCGCCGGAACAAATCCCGCTTCATGTCCGCCACCCGGTCCAGGAACAGCAGCCCGTCCAGGTGGTCAATCTCGTGCTGCAAGACGACCGCCTCAAAGCCCTCGGTGTTCACCGTCAACGGCTCGCCGTCCAAGCCCAGCGCCTCCACCGTCACGGACAGGAACCGGCGGATGTTGGCCGTGTAGTCCGGCAGGCTCAGGCAGCCCTCTCGGAAGAACTGCTCGCTGTCGTGGGCGACGATCCGGGGGTTGACCAGGACGAGCAGCCCGTGCCCGCCGAGATGCTTGGGGTTGCGCGACGTGTCCACAATGGCGAGGCGGGACAGGACGCCGATCTGCGGCGCGGCGATCCCCACCGTGCGGGGCGGCCCGGCGTCCATCGTGTCCAGAAGGTCCTGCGCCCAAGCCCGAACATCGTCCGTGATGTCGAGGACGGCATCACAGGCCGTCTTAAGT
>CAXTWM010000348.1:0-5206 GCA_964247915.1 uncultured Armatimonadales bacterium
GGAGTCGAACTACGGATGAGGGGCGCTGGAGCTTAAGTCCCGGCCCTGAAGGGCCGGGCTACTCAGAGTGAAAGCCCCTCCGGGGCTAAAGACAGAGATGCGCCACTATTTCTTCAGCCCCGCGTCTCGATTATTGGGGTGAGGGGCTTCGTCCGGCGAAGCCGGGAATAGCCCGGCCCTTCAGGGCCGGGAAAATCAGGGTAGGTTACGCCAACTGGTACTCGGGCGCGGACAGGACCAGGGACACCAGGCCAGGCGCTTTGGCGTCGAAGTTGACCTGGGCCGGGTGCCCGCCGTCGCGGGCGAAGGCGACCAGGGCGTCGCGGGTCTGGGCGCTCGGCGGGTGGGCGGGCAGCATCAGGCCCCAGACGGCGTCCACGAGCTGTTCGGGCGTGTTCAGGCCGCCCGGCGCGGTGCCGTAGGCGGCGATGCCCCGCCGCAGGCGCGGCGAGAGCATCCCGTGCCGGTTCATTTCGTAGGTCAGGCCGCTGGCGAAGTTGACGCGGGTGATCAGGGTCATGGTGTTCATCCACGTCTTGCCGCCCGGCCAGCCCTTGACGTTCGGCGGAGAAAACAGCTCCTGGCCCATCGTGCGGGTCGAGGAGAGCAGATTGTTGTTGGCGGCGGAGAACGGGGCGTCCAGTGTCCGCAGGGCAGTGACGACGTACTCGGTGGGGTTCTTGATCTTGGCGTGGTAGGCGGCGTCGGAGTAGAAGCCGGGCGAGGTCAAAAGGGACGCGACCACGGCCCGGATGTCGTAGCCGCTGGTGAAGTAGGTCTTGGCGAGCGGCGCGATGTCGGCGGGGGTGGGTGCTTCGTGGACGAAGTATTTAAACAGCTTGCCGCAGACGAAGTTGGCGGTGGACGGGTGCCGGACCACGATGTCAATGATGTCGTCGCCGTTGAACGCGCCGGTCTGGCCCAGAAAGGTCTTGACGCCGTCGTCGTGGCGGCCGGCGTCGAACACGAAGGCGGATGTGTCCCTGTCGAAATGCCAGCCGGTGAAGGCGCGGGCGGCTTCTTTGACGTCGGTCTCGGTGTAGCCGTTGCCGACGCCCAGGGTGAAGAGTTCCAGCAGCTCGCGCCCATAGTTCTCGTTGGGCCGGCCCTTGCGGTTCTCGGCCCCGTCGAGCCAGACCAGCATGGCGGGGTCGCGCGAGACGGCCTGGAGCATGGTGCGGAAGTTGCCCAGGGCGTGGGTGCGGAAGGTCTGGTTCTGCGTCCACATCCAGCGCGGGTTGTCCACCTTGTAGTTGGCCGTGGCGAAATGACCATGCCAGAACAGGGTCATCTTTTCTTCCAGAGGCCGGGGCGTGTGGGACATGCGGTACATCCACCACTTGCGGACGCTGGCGATGTCGTCGAAGTCCACATAGTCCCCCTGGATGCCGGCCAGGATGGAGTCGAACGGGTCAGGGATCGCTTCGGGGTGGAGCAGGCGGTTCGTCGTCCCGGCGACGCCCAGCTTGGCGTACTCGGTCCATTCCGAGGGACGGGCGCCGAAGCCCGCGCGCCGCAGCAGGTGGGCGAGGCGTCGGGTGTCAGTGGTGGTCAGTGTCATCGGGCAGCCTCCAGGGGAGCGGGCACGGGCGCGGACGGAGCGCGGGTCACGGAGCGCGGGTCAACAGCGAGCGACAGCGATAATAGCGTAGACGCTCTATTATACCAAAGGTTCACTGATTATCGCAAAAAGACTTGGGGCCGAGTTCGTTCTGGCATTATTGGGCCACACAGTCAGCACGAGTCCCACCCGGCCTAAAGGCCGGGCCTACACGGACGGGCCGCCCCTTCGGGGCTGTAGAACAGAACAGGCCGTCGCTGACCAAAGCCTTATCCCTAGCCCTGAAGGGGCGACCCATCCGTGTAGCCTGTCCCTTCAGGGGCAGGTTCAGGGCCGGGGGGTCTTAAAGCGGCAGCGCCTGCGCCTGGCCCGTGTCCGCCGAGCGCAGGCCCGCCTCTAAAATCTCCTGCGCGTTCCGGCTGACCTGGGGGGAGCAGAAGCCCTCGATGGGTGCCCCCGTTTCCAGGCAGTGCAGCAGGTATTCGGGGCCGTTTCGGTGAGGCGCGGCGGGGGCGGGGGGCGTGATCGTCTCCGTCGGCTGGCCGGGGCGCTGCCAGACCACCTTGCCGCCCGCGACGGACAGGGAGCCGCCCACGCCGTAGGCGATGGGGTTTGCGCCCTCGGCGTAGGGGACTGTCTGGGTCCAGGAGGCTTCGGCGACCCCGAAGGCGTGGGCGTACTTCATCAGGATGACGGCGTTGTCGTCGGGCAGGGGGTAGTCTTTGACGAACACGCCGCGCATCCCCGTCACCTGCGTGGGGACGCCGAGGAACCGGGCGTTCATGTTGGCCGAATAGCCGCAGTAATCCATCAGGGCGCCCGCGCCGTTCTTTTCGGCGTCGTAAAGCCACTCGTAGAAGAACGGGTCGCAGCCGATCTCCTTAGGGCCGTTGTGGGCCGAGCGGTACTTGAGGTAGGTGAGGCCCCCGATGTCGCCCGCCAGCAGACGCCGCTCCCATTCCTGGATGGCGGGAGACCAGGCCGTCGGCCAGTTGATCAGCAGCCGCGTCCCCGCCGCCTCGGACGCCCGCAGCATCCGGTCGGCCTGGGCCAGTGTCGCCGCCATCGGCTTCTCGCTGACAACGTGGATGCCCTTCGCGGCGCAGGCTTCGACGATGTCCGCGCCGACGCTGTTCTCCGATGCGGCCTGCACGATGTCCAGGTCCTCGTTCGCGACCATCTCCTGCCACGAGTCGTAGACGCGCGGGACGCCGAACTCGGCCTGCGCCCGCGCCCGCAGCGGCGCGTTCACATCGCCCGCCGCGACGAGTTCGACGCCGGGCAGAGACTTCCAGTGCCCCAGCTCGCCCCAGACGTGGTCATGCACCATCGCCGCCACGCCCACTTTGTACGTTTTCGCCATGCCGTCCTCCTCTATGCCCCCTAGCCCCCAATTCTGGGGGAACCGGAACAGGACAAGGATGGGGGCTTTCCCCTCCTGCCCCCCCAGAATTGGGGGCCGGGGGGCGATCCTGTCGGTTCCCCGTTGCGCGTAAAGATACGCGGGCGGCCCCCGAATCTCCTTTGCCTCTTGCGCTCCGCCGGGAATTCTTATATAATGTATACGACTGATGTGACGCAAGGTAAGCCGGGGGCTTTTGGAAAGCCCCGGCAGCGGACTTGGCAGCACGTCAGCGCCCAAGAGACAGTGAACCGGGGCAGGCCGGAAGTGGGTCTGCACGAAAGGAATACGAATGGCATTTCTCCATGAGCATCGAGGCTTGACGCGGCGGCTGTGGCTGGCCGGCGCGGGCGTGGCCCTGGCTGCCCTGCTGGCCGGCTGCGGCGGGGGCGGCGGAAACGGCAACAGCGGCGGCGGCACAACCGGGACGGGGACCAGTACCGGCACGAGTACGGGGACCAGCACGGGAACCAGCACCGGCACGAGTACGGGGACCAGCACGGGAACCAGCACCGGCACGAGTACAGGGACCAACACCGGCAACAGCAACCTGCCGCCGTCCCCGCCCATCATCCCGTTTGTCCGCAAATGAACCCACGCAGCCTGCGCCTGCTGCTGGGCCTGGTGGGGGTCGCGTTTGTCGGGCTGACCGCCTGGTCCCTGCGCTACTTCTCCCGCTACCAGCCGCTCACGGCCTTCGGACAGAGCTACGCCCAGCCCGGCCTGGGGCAGATCGGGCTGGAGGCCCACGACGTCCTGGTGGTGGCCCACGAGGGCGGGCGGCGGCGCTGGCGCGTGTCCGCCCGAACGCTGACGTTCAGCCGCGACCGGCGCACGGTGAGCGTGGACGGCATCCGGCAGGGGCTTCTGTATGACGCGGGCGGCAAGCCGGAAGTCTCGCTGGCGGCGGGCCGCGCCGTCTACCAGACGCCGTTCGGCCAGATCGGCATGGCGACGGCGGGGACCCTGCGGGTGGAAGGCGGCGTCCGGGCTGTCCTGCTGGGCGCCCAGCGGCCCGTCCTGACCAGCCAGGCGCTGGTCTGGGATTCGGGGCGCAGCGAACTGAGCAGCCCCGGCCCCATCACTGCCGCCGTCCCCCGGCTGTCCGTGACGGCGGGGAACGGCTCCTATGACAAGCCGCCCGGCCCGGCCTCCGGGGCCGTGCGGGGCACCTTGCGGCTCGGCGGCACCGTCCACGCCCTCCTTCACAGCACGCACGGCCAGGTCACGCTGGACTGCCCCGGCCTCCTCTGGGACGCGGCGCAAAGCACGGTCCGCAGCCTGGGGCCGGTGACGGCGCTGATCCCCGGCGACCGGGGGGCGGCGACGGTGGCCGCCGCCGAGGTGAACACGCGGACGGGCGACCTGACCGCGCACGGCTTCCGGGGAACACTGCGGCTGCCTCCGGGGGTAGAATGATCATCATGCGAACCCAGCGACCATTTCTCCAGCGGCCGATTCTGTGGGGCGCCCTCCTTCTGGCCGCCGTGCCCGTCCTGCTGCCGGCCCGGACAGCCCGGATGGCGGGCGCGCTGCGCGCCGCCCCCGCGCCCGCCGCCAAGCCTCCCTCCGATGTCGGCGCGCAGATCGGGCTGACCAAGTACCTTGCCGACCCGCGCTTGACCGCGCTAAGTGAGGGCGTCCGGTTCACCCAGGATGACGCGGTCATGCAGACCGACCACGCCACCGCCCTCCACGACAAAGACGGCTACCTCTTGAGCGCGGACGCCCCCAGTCTGGTACACCTGTATGACCCGCAGGACGACCTGACCGGGCAGCACGGGACGATAGACTTCACCAACCACCTCGCGAAGCTGGCGGGCGACGTCGTCCTGCGGGTCACGCCGGGCAGGCGCGAGGCCCAGGCGCCCGAAGGCTCGCCGCGCCGCCAGTTCAAGGACCCGGCGACCCTGACCTGCGCCCTGATGACCTACGACTACCGCCGCAAGGTCGGCAAGATCCCCGGCCCGCTCACCGTCCGCCAGATCATCCAGCGCCCCGAGGGGCCGGTGACGCGCACCTTGACCGCCGACACGGGCCTGTACAGCGGGCGGGCGCAGACCATCCTGCTGGCTGGCACCGTCAGGGGGCAGGACAGCGACGGCAACGTTATCAACGCCGACACCCGCGCCAGCGGCAAGCCGGTCGTCATCGGCATCAAAGAAGGGGCCGAATACCTCAGCGTCCCGTTCAGGACCAACAGCACGCTCAAAGTGAAACCCCAGCAGGACGACGGCAAGGAC
>CAXTWM010000349.1:0-5205 GCA_964247915.1 uncultured Armatimonadales bacterium
CTGAAGCCGCTGGGCGTCGGCGTCTTCGTCGGCCTGCTGCCCTGCGGCCTGACCTACAACGTACTGATGGCGACCTTCACGCTGCGCCCGCTGCCCGGCTCCCTCCTGATGCTCTGCTTCGGCCTGGGCACCGTCCCCGGCCTGCTCGCCCTGGCCCTGTTCGGGAACATCCTGTTCGGCGGCCTGCTGATGCGTATGCCGTTTCGGATCGCTATGACGCGCGTCTCGGCCCTGCTGATGGCCGCGCTGGGCCTGGCCTTCCTTTGGCGCGGGTGGACGAGTTTCTGAGCGAGTAGAAAAAGCACATGACGAAGCCAGCCGAACAAGACAGCTCCGCCGGGCGAGAGGACGCCGCAGGGCCGCCGCTCAAGCCGCGCGAGATGGCCCTGTGGGCGGTGGGCACCAGTGTGATCGCTCTGGTGTTCACCGCCGACGCGCTGGGCGCACACCTGCACAGCCGGGGCCGGCCCGGCTGGTGGGAGTACGGCAACGCGCTGTTCTGGTGGGGGTGCTCGGTGTGGAGGTGGCGCGGTGCGCTCCGCTCCCGTCGGCGCGAAGCAGGCGATCAAGAGGCTAAACACACAGACCGCTAAAACAGCCCGCCATGCGCTATAATGTACCGTCCGAGTCTATTTCACAGGAGAAACCCGATGACCAAGCAGATCGTGGCGGCAGTCGCCGCCGGAATCACCCTTCTTTCCGCCTCGGCGGGCATGGCCCAGCAGAAGCCCGCCATGCACAAGCCGGCGGGCAAGATGACGGCGGCGAAGACCGTCTATGTATGCCAGCAGTGCAAGGAGTACTTCTCGTCGGCGCAGGCCAAAAAGATGGGCTACAAGGACGGCATGGGCCACAAGCTCGCCAAGGTGAGCAAGGCCCCGGCGGGCTTCACCGACGGCTCCAAGGCGACGATGTAGCCCCGCTGAGGCGACAGCAACGGCGGCGGGCCACGAGGCTCGCCGCCGTTTTTCGTCTTTTGGGGGCGAGTGGGGTATACTGGCGGACATACCATGAAAGAAAGCACACTCACCTCGGAAGAGCGGCGGGACGCGATCGTCGCCGCCGCCGAAGATAAAAAGGCCAACTACATCACGGCCCTGGACCTGCGCGGCAAGACGCTGATCGCCGACTTCTTCATCATCTGCTCGGGCACCTCCAACATCCACATCCGCTCGGTCGCCGACGGGATCATGGAGGCGATGGAGAAGCGGGGCATCCGGCAGCGGCGGATCGAGGGCTACAGCGAGGCCACCTGGGTCCTGCTCGATTACGGCGACAACATCGTCCACGTCATGTCCGAGGAGCAGCGCTCCTTTTACGGTCTGGAAAAGCTTTGGACCGGCCAGGCGCCGCCCTCCCGCGAGCCGGACCGGCTGGAAGGCATGGGCGTCGGCGAGTTCGAGGAGGACGAAGACGACTTGGACGAAGACGAGATGGACGAAGAGGAAGAAGAGGATCTGGACGGCGACGGGGAGGCCCGGCATGGCCGCGCCGCCTGACCCGGCCCGGCCCGATCCACAACGGCCCACACCGGCCCGACCGGACGGGGCCGTCCCGCCCCTCCCGCGTCCCCCGAAGCGCGACTATGCGGCGGAGGAGGAAGCCGGGCGGCGGCTGACCAACGCCCACATCCTCCTCCGGCGCGGGCTGACGACCGAAGCGGAAGCGTCCGTGCGGGCGATCCTGGCCGAGCGCGCCGGGGACGCGGGGGTGCACGAGCTGCTGGGTGACGTCCTGGCGGCGCGGGGGGAATGGGAAGCGGCGTCGGCTGCGTACCAGGCCGCGCTGGCGCACGAGCCGGGCCGGGCGTCGGCGGAAACGAAGTTCGGCAAGGCGACCCTGCGCCGGGCGGAGCGAGAGCGGCAGGAGAAGCTGGGGGTGGCCTATGCCGCCACCGAGACGGCGATGGTGCGCCGCGAGGGCGGCTCGCGCGGCGGGTGGCCGGTCATCCTGGGGTCGGCGCTCTGCCCCGGACTGGGGCAGGTCGTCCAGGGCCAGACGGCCAAGGGCGGCATCCTCATCGGCGTCTTCCTGCTGGGGCTTCTGCTCCTGGCTTTCTTGCCGCACGGAGGCTCGGGCCGCTCCCTCTTCGGCCCCGCCTTCTGGCTCGTCACCGCGCTGCTGGCCGCCGACTGGATCTACGCCGTCGCCGACGCCGCCCAGGCGTCGTCCCCCAAAGACGATGGATAAAGGCGACGGACCCCGCTGAAACAAAACCTCCCCCCGGTTGTCCTAAGAGGCAACACCACCGACGGTCTCAGAAACGACCTCATCACCAATAGGAGACAACTGCATTGCAAAAACGACAACGCCGGGGCGGGGTCCTTTTCACCCCCACGGCGGCGCTGTTGGGGGCCGGGATGACGTTGGCGGCGCTCCTGAGCGCCGGCTGCGGCAGCAGCGGCAGCGACCCGACCGCCCGGCTCCGGGGCGTGGACCTGTCCCCGAGCGCGGGCACGGCCGGCGTACTGGCGAACAGCTACGCGCTGGGGGGCGACGTGAACTTCGGCCAGGGCAGCTCCTACCTGTACGCCGGCCAGGGCGTCTCGACCTTCGGGTTCACCACCAGCACCGCCACGCCCTCGGGCGTTACCATCACCTATCCGCCCAGCCCCACCTTGCAGCTCAACACCAACTCGTTCTACACCGCCTACCTGATCGGCCTGGCGGCCCTGCCGGACGTCGGCCTCGGCAAGCCCGACACGCGCCTCCGCCAGCCCGGCGTGCCCGGCGACCGGGGCGCCGCCGCCGGCTATACCGCCGCCGCGCCCTACAGCGACCCCCCTTCCGGCCAGGCCAACGTCCGCATCCTGAACGGGGCGCCCGACGCCGGCCCGGTGGACGTGCTGATCAACGGCAAGCCGGTCTTCATTGGCGTCGCCTACCCCGCCCTCCCCAAGCGGGCCGCCCTCACCGACACGACCGCGCCCGCCGTCACCCCGGTCACGCTCTACCAGGCCGTCCCCTCCGGGACGATCTCGGTCCAGGTGAGCGCCACCGGAGCGGCCACGACCGGAGCGGCCACCGTGCTCGTTGCGGCCACCAGCGTCTCCGTCTCTGGCGGCAAGTCCTACACGCTCGTGGTCACGGAGCCGACGACTGCGCCGACTTATGGCCTGTACACAGCGAGCGATGGGCCGTAGCGCCGGGTCTTACCCCCGGCACGGAGGCCCCCGCTTCTGGACGAGAGGCGGGGGCTTTTTCACGTTTATCTCCTCATCGCCGCCGTTACCAGTGCTCGCGCGTCCGCCGCGCTCTTTGGGGCGCGCGGCAGGCGCTGGAGCTGCCAGTAGATGTCGTGCGAGGTGGCCTGGCCGTGCGTCAGCGGGACCATCGGGCCGAGCAGCTCCATCTCGATATAGGCCGTGGCCCCGGCGTTGGTGTAGACCTCGGCGGGCGTCCCGCCGTCCGGGTACGCCGCGCCGGGCTGGAATGGATAATGCTCGGAGAACAGGACATCGCCGCCGTAGAGGGACGCCATCCAGCCCTCAGACGACCCCGTCCCGATCTTGTGTGACTTGGCGGGGTCCCGCGCGATCCGCAGCAGCCCGGCCTGGGCGGTGAAGTAAGGGGCGGAAACGACATCGCCGGGGTCTCCCAACGACAGGTAGCCGAGCGGGAACGGGCCGCTGGTCGGCACCGGCAGGAAAATCGTTCCATCGCCGCGCGTCTGCGTGATGGACCAGATGCCGATGGGGAACCCGTCGTGCGTTTCCCGCGAGCCGGCATTTTCTGCTTCAGCGGCCTCGTTGTCCTGCATCGGCGCTGTCCCTTTGAGGCGAAAGACGCCCATGATCGGGGCGTTCTTGGCGTCCGGGTCCTTAATCAGCGTTTGGGCGATGTAGAGGCGAGGCTGGCCCGGCTTCATCGTGATCGTCCGCGTGGCGCGGGCGGCGAAGGCGACGCTGTCCGGCGTGACCAGCCGGACGCCGTTTGGCACAATCAGGGCGACCTCGGGGTCGCCGTCAAAGGTCTGGTCCGGGGGCCAGGCGCGGACGTTATGCTTGGGCCAGTCGCTCTGGGGTGAGGGCCACAGCTTGTCGCCGCCGAAGGCCGCCCAGGTCGCCGGGTCGGCGTCGGCGACGGTCTTGCCCTCCCACTCTTTGTTGACAAAGATCGGGCTGGTTTCGGGGTGTCCGACGAACCCGAAGCTCATCACGCGCCCGATGGCCGGGACGATGACGGCCTCCACGATGCCGTTGGAGAGGCGCAGGGAACCGGCCCAGCCGTGCCAGGTGAGGCGGGTGACGGTGACCGGCTGGGGAGCAGCGGAGACGACGGGTGCGGGCAGCACGGCCAGGCAGGCGATCCAAAGGGCGGCCATGAGGCGGGGGGGCATGAACGGGTTCTCCTCCACGGATGGGGTGCGGTCGTGGCCTCGTGTCAGCGTGCCAACTTGAGCACGACGACCTGATCGGGCACGGCCAGGGTGATCCTGCCGCCCGTGATCGGCACCGCCGCCCCCGTGACATTCTCATAAGGCCGGAACAGGCGCGCGTGTTTGATCGTCGCGGGCAGCGTCAGCGTCGCGGGCATGTCCGGCGGCGTGATCTGGCGGTGCGGGCTGACGCCGGCGTCCTCGTCCGAAACCTCGTGCCACAGGAGCAGGTAAAACGTCCCGTCGCTCTTTTGCAGCAGCAGGTGGTGGACGTACTGCGTCCGCGTGTAGGCGGCGACGGGGCTGACGGTCAGGGTGTAGTCGAGCGGCCTGGGCCGGAAGGCGGGCGAGACGCCGCGCTCGGCGAGCAGGGCGAGCAGATTCTTAAGGCCCGTGTAGGCCGCCTTGGGCGTGCCGTCGGCGCGGACCAGGCCGAAGTTGGACTCGGTATCGCCGGGGCTGGCGTGCTCGTCCAGGAACTCGTACAGGTAGGTGCGGGCGACGCCCTGGCGGAAGGTCTCGCAGACCAGCCGGGGGACGTACTTGGCGAAGGCGGCCTCGGACGCCGCCCCCTTGCCCGTGCCGGTGTAGTAGCCGGTCTCGGTGAAGATCAGCGGCCTGCCGACGAACATGGGCCGGGCGTTGTCGAAGGCGGCGGGGAACTGGTCCAGGTTGTCGGCGGGGAAGTTGCCGCGCCCGAAGTACCAGTCAATCGTGTCGTAGCCCGCCCGGTCGCTGAACGGGTTGCCGCCGAACGGGTAGGGGTGGGCGTTGCCGTAGTCCCCGGACGCGCTCAGCTCGGGGACGGGCGGGTGGCCGTAGTCGTG
>CAXTWM010000350.1:0-5109 GCA_964247915.1 uncultured Armatimonadales bacterium
CCCCCGCCAGACCTGCGCCTTGTCCATCCCCACCCCTTTCCGCCATAAGCCCCGGCCCTGACGGGCGGGGCTACACCCGGCTCCGCCGGCGGGCCGCCCCTTCGGGGCTACAGATCAGGGCTACAGAGAACGTCCCCGAACACTGGCAGCCTGCTCCGAAGCCCCGGAGGGGCGGCCCGCCGGCGGAGCCGGGTGTAGCCCGGCCCTTCAGGGCCGGGGCTTATGGCTGAAAGGGATGGGCATGGACAAGGCGCAGTTCTGGCGGCTGATTGAGGATGCCAAAGCGAAAAGCGGCGGCGAATGTGAGGAGCAGGTGGAACTCCTTGAAAAAGCACTGGGGAAGTTGCCGCCGGACAAGATCATTGTCTTTGACAAGATTTTCAACGAGTTCAGGGCGGTGGCATACCGATGGGATTTGTGGGGTGCTGCCTACTTAATCAACGGGGGTGGCTCAGATGACGGCTTTGAATACTTCTGTCGATGGCTGATCGGCCAGGGCCGGGAGATGTTCGAGGCTGCTCTGGCTCACCCTGACAGCCTCGCTGATCTCATCAGGAACGACATCGTTTGGGGCGACGGGCAATTGGACTGCGAAGAACTCGGCTACGCGGCGATGGAAGCGCACGAGGAGAAGACAGGGCAAGAGCTTCCTCATGAGGCACAAGGCTTCTTTCCAAGAAAACCCGTCGGCGTGAAATGGGAAGAAGATGATCTGGATGCCATGTTCCCGAAAATCGCGGCGAAAATCAGTGCTCAGGAGTAGCCCGACAATGGAGCGATCTCCCTTTCTGCTCCTTGCTTTCTTCCTGCTCGTCCTGTGCCTTCCCGTCCATGCACAGGCCCCGCTGGACGACGGGCGGGTCATGCTGCAAGGGTTTTATTGGGAGTCACACCGGTTCGGGCACCCCGACCGGTTCCCGCAGTTCGGGACGAAGCACTGGTACGAGATCGTCCGCGCCCAGGCCGCCGACATCCGGCAGGGGCGGTTCGATCTGGTCTGGCTGCCGCCGCCGTGCTACGCGGGCGACAACAGCGCGGGGTACAACCCGAAGGAGTATTTCAAGCTGGACAACGACTACGGCACGTTCGCCCAGCAGCGCGCCCTGCTCGTGACGCTCTGCCAGGACGGCGTGGAGCCGGTCGCCGACATCGTCATCAACCACCGGGACGGCGAAGGAGGTTGGACGCGATTCAGAAACCCTGATTGGGGCCTGTGGGCGATCTGCGCCGACGACGAGGCGTTCACCGACCCCCGCTCGCCTGCCTACAACACGCCGCTGGCCCTGCGGGGGGCGCCCGAGGAAAAGCCGTTCCCGTATGGGGCCGACAAAACGACCTACGCCTACCCGGACTTCCGTGACATTGACCACACGGACCGGCGGGTGCGCCGCGACATCCTGCGCTACCTGCTGGAACTGAAATCCGCCGGGTATCGCGGCTGGCGCTACGACATGGTGCAGGGCTACCACGCCCGCTGGGTCGCGCTTTATAACAAGCGGACGCAGCCGACGTTCTCCGTCGGCGAGTACCAATGGGACCGGGAAGGGGAGCAGCGCGGGTGGTCGTGGTGGACGGCGACGAAGCCGGGCGACCTGGGCACGTCCAGCGCCATGTTTGACTTCACCACCATGTTCGCGCTCAAGGACCACAAGGGGCAGTACGACGCCTGGTACGGGCGGGGGAGCGGCCTGGGCTTGATGGGGGACACGACGGACGGCGTGCCGTGGAAGCAGCGCGCGGTGACGTTCCTAGAGAACCACGACACCGGCTACCGTACCCAGGACGACGGGATGCCGCAGCCCAGCCAGCAGTTCGACAGCTTCGCCAACAACGGGGAAGTGGAGCAAGGGTACGCCTACATCCTGACCCACCCCGGCGTCCCGTGCGTCTACTGGAAGCACTACTGCGAGTGGGGGCGAGACCTGCACGACAAGATCAGGGCGCTCATCAACGCCCGCAAAGTGGCCGGGGTCCACGCCGGGAGCGCGCTGGTCACGCAGGACCGGGCCAGACGGAAAGGCGTCTACGCGGCGCGGGTGCAGGGAAAGACGGGAGCGCTCTACGTCCGCATCGGCGGCACGGACACCGACTGGAACCCGTCCGCCTCGGGCGACAAAGGCTGCCGCGTGTACGCGGCGGGGACCGGCTGGAAGGTCTGGCTGGCCCTGCCCGGCAACCCGCCTATCCGGCAGGCACCCTTAGCGACGGCCTTGCCCGCGCCGCCGCCGTATCGGAACGGGGAAACCATCGAAGTGCCGGATGCGTGGCTGGATTAGCCCATCAGTGGGCGATCACTGAAACCGCGCAATGTTAGAGGGCAGACCTACACGCATGAAGAAGCGGGCGAATGCCTGCGCGAAATGCTCCAAGTAGGGCGAGCGCAGCCGGAACCGCTGGCCGGTACGTTCCGCATGGCTGGTCAGGTAAGAAATCGGCAGGCTATAAATCTGTCGGAAGTCTACAACGATGCTCTCGGCGTTGGCCTGGGGACCATTTATGCCAGCCAGCAGGTGCAGACCTTCAATCCTGCCCTGCCTGACGCTCTCCCAGCGACCTTTAGACGCGAACTCCGGGTATGTCTCTTCCCATTCTGATAGCCGATAAATGGGACCACCGCGACCAGCGGGGCTTTGCCGTTTTCGAGGTCGCAGCTTTGTGTCAAAACGATGACGTTCCGAACTTCAAGGTTCAGGTCTACGATGCTCCCTTCCAAGGGGTTGGTCTCGGACAGCAGGACGGGGATATAACACCGCTCCAGCCAATCCCCTTGGTTAAGTGCTGATCCCTCGACGTTGTGCCACCATGTATTCTGTTCTTCATCCTGAACGCCTGCCATTGTCTCTTATTCCTCGCTGATAAGATCGTAACGCATCGGCTTACCAGCGGAGATCGTTTTGATACGCGCCCTAACGGTCAGGACGTGGGATGGGGGAATTGGCCGGTACTCGAAATCCAGCGGCGTATTGGCTTCCAATTCATCCGTCCCTGTGTCCGAGGGCTGTTCTGCGGCCTTTTTGGTGAGCGGCTCGACAAGCAGTTGTTGAATCATCTTAGTTCCTTAGAAGCGGCTTGCCCTCGGCTGCCGTAGATGTAAAACATCAGGGCCGCGAACTGGACGCCGGCGAGGCTGAACTTGGCCCAGTGGGGCAGGGACGAGTGCGAGACGTTGCCTTCCAGCAGGGCGGCGATGCACCACAGGGGGATCGTGCCGACCATCAGCTTGCAGGCGTCCCGGCCGTTCGTGATCAGGGCGTCCGCGCGGGACAGGCGGCCGGGCGCGAGCAATGCCCAGGCGATGCACAGGCCCGCGCCGCCGCAGATCCAGGTCGCGGACAGCTCGGCGACCCCGTGCGGCAGGATGCCCGCCCACATGGAGCTGAGGTGGCCTGTCGGCTGGACGACCGCGATCAGCGCCCCCATGACGCTGCCGTTGTTCAGCATGAAATAGATCGGCAGCACGAACGTGATGCCCGTCGCGAAGGCGAAGATGCCGACCTGCGTGTTGTTGGTCACGAGCTGCGAGGAGAACAGCAGTCCTTCGCCCGGCGAGATGTCGCCGTGGTCCGCGAAGCCCTTCTTCCAGCCCTCGAACGAGTCCCGGAACTGCTCCGGCAGGAACAGGGCCACCTGGGTCGGGTCCCGATGCACCAGCACATAGGCGAACGCCATGCCGAGCAGGAACAGGCCGACGGAGGCTAGGACGAACGGCATCCGGCGGCGCAGGACGGCGGGCAGGCCGGAGGCGAAGAAGCCCCACACGCGCCCCCAGCCGCCCGCCTCTTCGGCGTAAATGACGCCGTGCGCGTTGCCGACCAGCTCATTCAGGTATAATACCAAATTGGGATTGGCGCCCTGCGCCCGCGCATAGGCCAGGTCGGCGGCGGCCCGCCGGTACAGCGACCCCAGGGCGGGCAGCTCCTCTTTGGTCAGGTGCTTCAGCCCGCCGTTCTTGGTGCGCTCGACGATGATCGAGAGCTGCTCCCAGGTCGCCCGCTTGCCGTTGATGAATGCCCGCTCGTCTATTGCCATAGTGATGGTATTATACCGCGAAAACCGCCATGACCATTCGGTTCACCAAAGGCCAAAACAAGCCGGACACACTGACCTGCCGGCGCGACGACGGCTCCTGCACCTGGGCGGCACTGAACCTGCCCGCCGCCCATGATCTGGGCCACTACGCCCTGGAAACGACACTGGGCTTCCGCCACGCCTTCTTCGGGCTGCTGGCGTCGGGGTGGGACATCCAGGACTTCGGTCGGCCCGACCCGGAGACCGGCAGAAAGCCTGCCCTGCCGCCCGAAGCCCTACAGGCGGAAGCGCTGGCGGGCCTGCTGGACCTCGAACGCCGCTCCGGCCACCCGCCCGCGCACGGCGTCTTTACGGAGATGCTGGCGAGCGTCTGCGCCGGGCTGGGCGTGCCCGCGCCCGCCCTCGACGCGGCCCATCTCCAGGCCATCCGCGCCCGCCACGGCGGGCTGCTCCGCCGGTGGGCGGAGACCGCCGAGGGCCTGTCCCTGGAACTGGATTTCTGAGCCTATGTCACGTGAGATTCTCGTCGTCACGCCCGAAAACATCGAGATCGAGTACGAGCTGGCCGGGATCGGCTCCCGCTTCCTCGCCAACCTGCTCGACTCGCTGTTCCAGACGGCCATCTACCTCGGCCTCTGGATCGTCGTCGGCGTCATCGCCCTCATCGTCACCCTCGCCGCCAGCGCGGCTTCCCGCGCGCTGGCGGCCTTCTTCGGCGAGATCCAGGTCGCCTTCGGCCTCGTCGCCGGCTTCGTCTTGCTGTGGGGCTACTTCATCTGGTTCGAGACGGTCTGGAACGGCCAGACGCCCGGCAAGCGCCAGCTCGGCCTGCGCGTCGTCCGCGACGGCGGCTACCCGATCAACGTCTTCGCCGCCATCGTCCGCAACCTGATCCGCGTCATGGACGGGATGCCCCTGGCCGCCATCGTCCTGCTCGCGGGCGGGTACTTCGGCAAGGAACCCGCCGTCGCCGCCCTGGGCGGCCTGTGCATCCTCATCCCCGTCCTGTGCATGCTGCTGTCCTCGCGCTACCAGCGCCTGGGCGACTTCGTGGCCGGGACGATGGTGGTCAAGCAGCGC
>CAXTWM010000351.1:0-5106 GCA_964247915.1 uncultured Armatimonadales bacterium
AGACGCTGGCGGGGCTGCATTTCGTCGTTTTCGCTATCCTGATGCTCGTCAAGGCAGCCAAACTGCTCCAAAGTGCCTAACACACTCTAGCCACGCCTCCTCAGTGGGGGAGGTCAATGGTCAGTGTCATTGGCGGCCTCCCTCGCGCTTGATGCCATCATAACCCCTCTGTCCCTTAGTGATGGGGGCCGGAACCTGCCCCGCTCGCCGGGGCTGGCTTCCCCTCCCCCGCTCCCTGTGAGAGAGGGGGAAGAAGCAGGAGGGCGCGGCAAGCCCTTCCCTCACAGGAGAGGGTGGCGAACTTGTGAGACGGGGCGGGTCTTGGGTATTGCTGCCTGGGGGAACAAACAGGAATGAGCGGTCGCAGGATGGGCGGGGTCAGCCGGGTGCGCTTTATCGAGATTCGGGCGACGACCGCCTGGATGGTGGACGGGGAACTGTGGCGGCTGGGGGACGGGACCGAGATCGCCGTGGGCGACGCCAACGACCTGGACGCGCCGGAGCCGATGGTCACGGCGGCGGTCGCGCTGGGCCTCATCAACGCCGGCAAGGCCGAGCCGATGGCCGTCACCGAACTCGACAACGTGGAGGAAGATTTTTGATCAAGACGCTGCCGGTGCCTCCTCCCGCTCCCGATCACATTCAGATCTTCATCCTCGCCCTGGCGCTCCTCCTGGGCCTGTTTTGTGTTCAGGGCCGGTCGCAGGCGCGTCCGAGCACACCGCCCGATTTCGGCCCGAACGTGATCCTCTTTGACCCGTCCATGTCCAAAGCAGCGATGCAGGGCACACTGGACGCTCTGTTCCAGAAGCAGGAGCGGAACCAGTTCGGGCCGGAGCGGTATGCCCTCTTCTTCAAGCCGGGGCATTACGACCTGGACGTGAACGTCGGCTTCTACACGCAGGTGCTGGGCCTGGGGCGGACGCCGGATGACGTGTCCCTCACCGGCGCGGTGCATTCCGAAGCGAACTGGCTGGGGCACGGCAACGCCACCTGCAACTTCTGGCGGGCCTGCGAGAACATGGCGGTGACGCCCACGGGGGATGCCCCCCTGCACTGGGCCGTCTCCCAGGGGACGTCCATGCGCCGGATGCACATCCACGGCGACCTGAACCTGTGGGACCGGGGCTGGTCCAGCGGCGGCTTCCTGGCGGACTCCAAGATCGAGGGGCAGGTGAATTCGGGGTCGCAGCAGCAGTGGTTTTCGCGGAATGATGCGTGGGCGGGCTGGACCGGCCACAACTGGAACATGACGTTTGTCGGGGTCGAGAACCCGCCCGCCGGGGACTGGCCCCAGCCGCCCTACACGGTCGTCGCCGACACGCCATTGGTCCGCGAGAAGCCCTACCTCTTCCTGGATGACCGGGGCCACTACGCGGTCATGGTTCCCGCGCTGCAAACGAAGGGCAGCCGGGGGCCGAGCTGGGCGGGCGGCCCGACGCCGGGGAAGGCCGTGCCGCTGGACCGGTTCTATCTGGCCCACGCGGGCCGGGACACGGCGGCCAGCATCAACGCCGCCCTGGACGCCGGGAAACACCTGCTGCTGACGCCCGGCGTCTACCACCTGGAAGCCAGCCTGCGGGTCACGCGGCCCGGCACAATCGTATTGGGGCTGGGATTCGCCACCCTGGTGCCGGACAAAGGAACACCCGCCCTGACGGTCTCCGATGTGGACGGCGTCCAGGTGAGCGGGCTGGTCTTCGACGCCGGACCCGTCGAGTCCCCCGCGCTCTTGCAGATCGGGGAGAAGGGCGGTGCCAAAGATCACGCAAAGAACCCCACCTTTCTTTACGACATCGTCGCCCGCGTCGGCGGGGCCACGGTCGGGACGACGTCGGCCTGCGTCGTCATCAACAGCAGCAACGTCGTGGGGGATAATCTCTGGCTGTGGCGGGCGGATCACGGCGCGGGGGCAGACTGGAACGACAACCGAAGTAAGAACGGCCTGATTGTGAACGGCAGCGATGTGACGATGTACGGCCTGTTCGTGGAGCATTTCCAGGAGTACCAGACGCTGTGGAACGGCGAGGGGGGCCGCGTCTACTTCTACCAGTCCGAACTGCCCTACGATGCGCCGTCGCAGGAGCAGTGGCAGCACGGCGGCGTGGACGGCTTCGCGTCCTACAAAGTCGCCGACGGCGTCACCCGCCACGAAGCCTGGGGGCTGGGCGTCTACGGCGTGTTCACCCGCTCCCCCGCCAAATGCGCCAACGCCATCGAGACGCCTGCCGCGCCCAATGTCAAGATGCGCCACATGGTTTCCGTCTGGATCACCGGCAAGCCCGGCACGGAGATCACGCACGTCATCAACGGGGTGGGGGAGACCGTCAGCCACGCCCGCCACAAGGCGACGATGGACGGGCTTTAGAGCACAAGCCCCGGTATTGAAGGGCCGGGCTAAGGCTTTATTGGGCATTCATATACTTGACACAACAGCCTCCTCAACAGGCATTTTATGCCTCTTGACCCGGATCACTGGACTTATTGAAAACCGCCCTGGCTGAACGGCACGTTCTTGTTTGCTGTGCTATGTATATGATAGCCTTCTCTGTGGGGGATGACTACTCACTGTGACAGACATCCCAGAAACAAGCATCATCTTCCTAAACGGGGCGTCGAGTGCAGGAAAGACGACACTCGCCCGTACCCTCCAGAAAACACTCCGCCGTCCCTACATGTACTTCTCGTCGGACCAATTGGTGGAGGCGAACGTGCTTCCCCCTGTGGACAGGGAGGCTCAGGACGGAGAGTGGGCATGGCGGGTGATCCGTCCCCGGTTCTTCGACGGTTTTCATCGCTGCGTCGCCGCCCTCGCAACGGCGGGCAATGCCTTGATCGTTGAACATGTCATCGAGTTTCAGGTCTGGCTCGACGACCTTGTGTTGCTGCTCGCTCCCTTCGACGTGTTCTTCGTGGGCGTTCACTGCCCTATCGAGGAGATGGAGCGCCGCGAGCGGGCACGCGGAGACCGCTGGATCGGCGAGGGCCGCTCCCACTTGGAAGACGGAGTGCATTCTTGGGGGAAGTATGATTTCGAGGTAGACACGTTCCTGCACAGCCCCGAGGAGAATGCGCGGCTCATCGTGGCGGAACTTGCA
Organism: uncultured Armatimonadales bacterium; assembly: GCA_964247915.1. Lineage (GTDB taxonomy): Bacteria > Armatimonadota > Armatimonadia > Armatimonadales > Capsulimonadaceae > JANXMY01. The sequence goes on from CAXTWM010000351.1 coordinate 3,099, forward strand.
GCCAAGCCTTCCCCGTCTGCCTTCCGTCGGATGCTACCGGATGCTATCGGAAAACACCCGCTGAGGTGAGGCCGTTGCGTCAAGCATATGAACGCCCTTTATTGGGGTACGCCCGGCTTCGCCGGTGAGCCGCCCCTTCGGGGTTTTAGAACAGGCCCCAACTGTTGTGAGCTTTTTCCGTAGCCCCGAAGGGGCGGCCCCTCCGAGTAGGCCCGGCCTTGAAGCCGGGCAGCATCTGAAGGTCACTCCATCACGGCCTCGACGTGGACGGCTTCTTTGCTTTTGGGGCGGCGCAGCAGCAGGACGGCGGGGAGGGTGACGAGGTTGACGATCAGCATGACCAGGAAGGCGTCGTTGTAGCTCATCGTCATCGCCTGGCGCATCAGGCCCAGGTCCAGCAGGTGCAGCGCCCCCATGCGGGCGTCCGGCCCGCTCAGGCCGTGCGCCGCCAGTGCGCCGGCCAGCCCTTGCAGGCGCTGGGTGAACAGCCCGTTCGACAGCGTGTAGTGGCCCAGCAGGCCGACCCGGTGGAACTGGATGTGCTGCTGGACGAACGTCGCGAGCAGGGCGATGCCGAACGAGCCGCCGAGCTGGCGGGACAGACTGAGCAGGCCGGACGCCTGCTGGAGTTCGCTCTTCTGGAGGCTGGCGAACGCTGCCTGGTTGATGGGGACGAACAGCAGACCCGTCCCCAGGCCCCGCAGCAGCAGGGCCAGGGTCGTGTCCGCCGTGCCGGACTCGGTCGAAAGGTGACCGAGCATCCACATCGAAGCCATCGTCACCAGCGTGCCGCTGACGATGATCCAGCGGATGTCCACGATGGGTTTGGGCCGGTTCAGGATGGCCCCGCAGAGGAGGATGCTGACGCCCGTGGCGATGCCGCCCGGCAGCAGGGCCAGGCCGGTCTGCATGGAGGTGAAGCCCAGCACGGTCTGCGCCAGCAGCGGGAACAGATAAGTGCCGCCGTAGATGCCGAAGCCCAGCACGACGAACAACACCAGCGCCACCGACAGGGTCGGGTTTTGAAGGACGCGGAAGTCAATCACGGGCGACTTGTTGCGCCGCGAGAGCTGCCACCAGACCAGCCCCGCCAGGCAAACCGCCGAGATCATCGCCAGGGCCGAGATAAAGCTGTCCTGGAACCAGTCGTTGCGCTCGCCCTCTTCGAGCACATACTGCATCGCCCCCAGTCCCACGGCCAGCAGCCCGATCCCCAGCCAGTCCACCCGCCCCGACTTGCTCGGCGCTTCCGCGTCGTGCAGGAACGTCATCACAAAAAATACGGCGAGGATGCCGATGGGGACGTTGATGAGGAAGCACCAGTTCCAGGTGTAGTTGTCGGTGATCCACCCGCCCAATGTCGGCCCCAATGTGGGCGCGACGGTCAGGCTCATCATAAAGAGGGACTGGACCAGCCCCTGCTCGCCCTTGGGGAACACCTGCACCAAGGTCGCCTGCGAGGTGGATAGCAGGGCCGCGCCGCCCGCGCCCTGCAAGACCCGCCAGAAGACGATCTCCTGGAGGCTGTGGCTCGTGCCGCAGAAGAACGACGCCACGATGAACACGAGGATCGAGGCTGTCAGGTAGCGCTTGCGCCCGAAGCGCAGGGTCAGAAACGCGGTCATCGGCAGGAAGATGACGTTGGACAGGATGTATCCGGTCACGACCCAGCCGATCTCCTCACTGGTCGCGCCCAGATTCCCCGCCATCTGCGGCAGGGCGACGTTGACGATGGTGGTGTCCAGCACTTGCAGGATCGCCGCCGTGATCAGGCCGACCAGGATGAACCAGCGGAACGGGTTGACGGCCTCGCCCGCCGCCGGCGCGGGCCGTGCCGCCGGCGTCTTGGCCTGTACGGCGGGGTCGTTTAGGGCCTCCCGAGGCACCGGGACGGTTGTGGTAGACATGGAAGGGTCCTACGGGCGAAGGCCACGGAAGAAGACGTCAATGACCGCTTCGGCGACTTCCGGGAGGGTGGTCTGTCCCCCCGCGATTAGATCTTCATAGG
>CAXTWM010000352.1:0-5090 GCA_964247915.1 uncultured Armatimonadales bacterium
ACCGTTTCCAGGGCCTCGGCCGTCCGGGCGGGGGAGGGCTGGAGGGGGGAAACGACGTTGCGCTGGTCGGCCTGCCATCCGGGGATCTTACGCGCCTTTGCGCGCAGTTCGACCGGGTTGTCAGCGTGTGTCCACGGGTTCTCGGACAACCGCCCGCCCTTGCGTACCAGGTCAAACGAATGGTCGGGGTTTGTTTTGTCCAGTTCCAGGCCGTAATTCCAGGCCGAAGTCGGGTACACCGCGTATTCGGGCCACCGCTCCGTGCCGGCGTAGCGCGTCCACTTCTCGCCGACCGCCAGCGAGTAGGTCAGCGGGCCGTGGTCCACCGAGACCGAATTCTGGTTCTTCTCCCACGTCTTCACCGAAACGCCCATCGGCAGGTGCAGGGTCACGCGGTCGCCGTTCCGCCACGCGCGCTCCACGACCAGGTACGACCCAGCCCCGGCCTGCACCGCGACCGGCTTGCCGTTGACGCGGACGGTTGGCGCGGCGCACCAAACGGGGACACGCAGGTACAGCGGGAACGAGACCGCTCGGGGCGCGGTCAGCGCGAAGTTCACCGTGTCGCCGAACGGATACTCCGTCTCCTGGGTCATCACCACCGGTGTTCCGTCGCCGACGCGCGCGCGGACCTCGGACGCGCCGTATAGCGACGCGCACAGGCCCCGGTCTGAGGTCGCCAGCCACATCTCCTGGGCGTAATAGGGCCAGCCCATGCCGTAGTTGTGCGGGCAGCACCGGTAGTCGTGGATGCCGGGCTTGATGGCCTGCATCGGCCAGTCGTTGCTGAAGTCGCGGCCCTTCGGGGTGTTGTCCAGTTGGATCGAGTTGGCGCTGGTGACGTAGTGCGTCCCCTTCTGGGCCGGGTCGAAGGCGGCGGGCAGGGAGTTGAAGGCGATGTACTCGCAGCGGTCCGCCCACAGCGGGTCGCCCGTCAGCCGCGTCAGCATCTCAAACGAGTGCATGAACTCGACGATGCCGCAGGTCTCGAAGCCCTGGCGCGGGTCGCCGAAGCCGGGCCGGCAGTTCTCGTCGCCCGCGAAGCCGCCGCCGGGGAACTGGCCGTAGAGGTCCATGACGTGTTCATAATTGCGGTAGGCCGCGTCCCGGTGCTTGGGATCGTTGGACTGGAGCCAATACTCCGCCGGCTCCCGGAAACCCTGGGCCACGTTGACGTTGTGCCAGGTCGGCAGCCCGCTGGTGTAGTCCGCCGAGTTCTCGTGGATGCGCCCCGCGAGGTCCAGCAGCCACGCCCCGCCGATCCGGTTGTACAGCCAGTGGATCGTCTCGATGTTGTCGCCCCAGCGGACGCCCGCCCAGCTTTTGTTGAACTGCCCGGCGGGGACCTGGTCCTGGAACTGGAAATATTTGGTCAGGAACGTGAAGACGTGCGTGTCGCCCGTGTACTCGTGGTACGACTGGAGCGCGTTCAGGACCGGCATGTGCGGCCACATATCCGGCCCGCCGTCGAGTGACGTCCGCAGGTTCTTCGGCCCGAACCAGCCGTCCGCCGACTGGCTCGCCATGATGCCATGCACCCATTTGGTCGCCAAGGCGATAATCCTCTGGTCCGCCAGCACATAGCCCAGGTCGCCGAACCCGCGCAGCCAGTAGGGCACTTCCTCCCACCCGACCGTCGAGTCCGCGTCCACCCAGCCGTTGCCCTCGTACTTGAGGTAGTCCGAGACTTCCGGCATCCGCCCGCACAATCCCTCGGCCTGGAGCAAGAGCTGCTGCCGTATCCAGCCGTGCGGCGTCACGCTCCCGGTCGGCAGCTTGGTGAACGCCGTCGGCAGCAGCGGTGCCCGGTTGGGCGTGTAAAACCCGCCCGCCGCTGCGGTTTTGGCCCGACGCATCGTGCGTGCCCCGTCGGTCGTTGCTTTTGCCTTCCCGGCGACTCCGCTGGTTAACACGGCCCCGCCTGCGACGGCGAGGCCCTTCTTGAGAAAATCACGTCGTTTCACTGTGTTATTCCTTACGATATGAAAACCGTGCTTTGGAGGGCATGGGATGGCTCTATTTCTACAGGGTCTCTTCGCCGTAGCTGCTGACAACCTGAACAAGCCACTGGTTAAGTGTTCGCCATGACTTTACCTCGTCTGACACTGCCACATACTCGGACGGTGGATACTCATGACAAAAAACGTCAAAGTTCACCGGGTCATTGCGGCTGATGACAAACCCGAAGTAGTCTCCTGTTCTCCGGTTCTCGCCGATGAAACAGAAACGTCCTTCAGCAGACTCCTCTTCCTTATCCCAAATGCTTTGCGAGGCATGGATAACCTCTGATGGGCTATAGAGATGAAGGCCGAGGTCATATTCGTCCAGAAATATCCGGCTTTTGCCGACAAGCCTGAGTAACTCCTGATAGATAGCGGGGAGAGACCAGCCTAATGCTTCCTCTATGAAACGAAACTCAGCCTCTGCGAATGTTGTAGTGGTATCGAATTTCCGGCGAACACCCGGCTTGATCTCAATGGGCAATCCATTGCTTTGCTGGCACCAGATATGCAGTTGGTTTAGGGCTTCAATGGCTTCCATGATTAGGATTACAGCACTCAGGCGATCCACCAACTATTCTACTGCATTTAGCCCAAAACCCGTGCCGTTTGGCGCAAAATCACATGGCAAAATGCCGTCACTGCCAGAACTGGTAGGTGGGGTTGTTCGTGACGATGCCCCAGATGTTGAGCAGGCTGCCGGGGATGAACTGGCCCAGGATCAGGCCGTAGAAGAACGGCAGGGCGGCGGAGAAGGTCCGCATCCCGCCGTAGCGCAGCAGCAGGACTTTGGTGAGCCAGGCGATCAGCAGCGGCAGCCAGAGCAGGTTCATCTCCCACGAGCCGGACACGGCGTAGGCCAGCGGGTGGAAGGGCCACCAGAAGAAGCGGACGCGCATGGCCTGCAAGAACGCCGCGAACAGGAAGCCGACCACGATGGCGAGGGCGGCCGACGTGTTGGCGGGCTTGGGGGCTTTGAGCCAGCCCGCGTAGCGGTCCCAGCCGCTCGTGTCGCTCCACTTCATGCCAACCAGGTAGTCGTTGTACAGCAGCGCCCAGAAGGCGCACAGCATCCCGAAGCCCCCGGCCAGCAGCAAGGCCCAGAACCAGGCCCGCATCTCGCGACGCGCCCCGGTCTGCTCGGCCATCTTGAACGCCTCCAACTGGAACGGCATCGGGTGGCAGCGGTAGGCGCGGTTGAACCAGTAGAACAGGCTGAACGCCGCCAGGCCGCCCGGCGCGATGCCCTGAGTCCCCAGCACATCCGACAGCGCCCAGTCCGGGCCGGTGAAGTGCAGGTCGTGGACGGGAGTCCCCAATTCGGCCCGCATCCGCGTGATCGCCAGGGCCAAGGCGAAGTAGATCAGGAAGAACAAAATCGCCAGCCACCAGGCCAGGCCGAGCGCGACGGCAAAGGCGACCAGGGCGGCCAGCCCCCCGGCCAGGCCGACGAAGGCCCAGCGGTAGCGCAGCGGCTCGTCCGAGTCGTCCAGCTCTGAGTCGCGGCCCAGGGCGCGGGCGACGACATGGCCGAAGTAGTGGCGGCTGATCCAGAGCGTGCCGACGAAGAACAGCAGGTACGCGCCGAACGCCTGATAGTTGACGTAGGGCATCCGGGGGTCGCCGTCCCAGGCGTTGGCGACCACGACCACGGCCTGGAGCTTCCAGAAGAGGTAGAAGAACCAGGACGAGAACAGGAAGTCGAGCGGCATCAGCAGGCCCAGGCCGACCATGAACGGGTAGTAGGTCAGGGGCGTCCAGCCGACCGCGTGCCAGGGCTTGGCCGTGAACGACTGCCCGATGTCCACGACGTTGGACGGCAGGATGGCGGGGACGGCGGGGTAGTAGTAGTTCAGCGCGTTGGTGGTGTCCAGGGCCGCCGCCAGGAAGAACCCGAGCCAGAACAGGCGGCTCTTGGTCAGCGGCACGGTGCTGCGGCCCCGCCCGAACGGCTGGGCGTCGGTGATCTCCAGCGGAATCTTGGTCAGCGGGTAGGTCAGCCGCTCGTTGTCGGTCCACTGCTTGCGGAGGAGGACGTTGACGCACTGCATGGTCCAGAGCAGCACGACGACGAAGCCGGTCCAGATCAGGACGGGGGGAAGCCAGGCGTGCAGGGCCGCCCCGTCGAGGTGTCCGTGACCCAGGTAGAAGGCCGAGCGCTTGTCCACCTCGGGCGCCAGCGCCCACCGGGGCAGGTAGCGTCCGAACAGGGGCAGGTAGTTGTTGCTGGTGTTGGACTGCGCCAGCGGCCAGGTCAGGTTGGGGACCAGCATCTGGATGAAGTCGTGCCCGGCCATGCACGACCCGATGCAGAGCATGGCGTAAACCAGCAGCAGCTCCCCCTGCGCGAACGCCCAGCGCGGGCGGACGCGGGCGACCAGCCCGTTGATGCCGGTGAGGATGACAAGGATGAAGACGCAGTTGAAGAACAGGGAGATGGTGGTCGGGTGGGCCGAGTAGCGGATGTTCTCCATCATCACGACCCAGTAGGCGTTGACCGGCATCAGCGCCAGCCCGAGCAGCAGGGCGCGCGGCGTCACACTGCGCGCTGGCCTCGGCGTCAGCGGCGCGGGAGGAGTCGTCGTATCCGGTTTCGTCTGCGTGTCCATGCTGGTCCCCTCGCAAGCAGTCTCTTTGCCAGTATGTTCGGCTTGCGGGGCGGCGATTCCTCCTCACGAACCGTGCGGGCGAAAGTTACAGCGCCTCGCGGGGCCAGGCGGGCTTGAGCGTCCAGCACTGCAAGCGGGCCTGTTCCAGCAGCAGCGTCAGGTCCATGTCCGGCGGGTGGATCAGCCAGTCGGGGATCATGTGGGAGACCTCGCGGGCCACTTCTTCCGCTTCAAGAGGATAGGGGGCGTCGGAGGGGCCGGAGACCGTGGCCCTGCCCAGAAGCGCCTCAGCGAGAGCGACGGCATAGGTCCCGATCCCCACGGGACGCCCCGCCACGGCGACCGAGGCCGGCAGGTAGCCCGTCTCGGCGGCCCGCAGCAGGGACGGCGCGGCGGCGGTGATGCCCCCCGCGTCCCACACGGCATCGGCCGTGACCGGCGGGGTCGTCAGCGGGCCATAGACCGCCGGGCGGGGGTAGCG
>CAXTWM010000353.1:0-5064 GCA_964247915.1 uncultured Armatimonadales bacterium
CCGCAGGGCGTCCTTCCAGACCCGCTGCCCCCCGTACAGCCCCGTCTCCCCCCCGTCGCCCTCTTTAGTGTAGATTTTCATGATTTCTCTCAGTATCCACATGCCTCGCAGGGAAGTCAAGCGAGTTGGCGCGCTTTTTGCAGGAGAAGATACAAGGGATGCGGAAAAAGGGAGGGACCAAACTTCATGCACTGAAAACACGACCCATGATCAAGTACCAATTCTTCCCACGTTCGATTGGCATTACGGAGCCAATCAAGGCAATCGTAGATTGTTTCGTTGCTGTAGACGATCAGATAACCTCTGAAACCTATTTTCTAGCAAGCGACCAGGTCCTGGCGATTTTGCGCCCGCTTCTGCTTGATGCCGGGATGCTGATCGAAGCCGGTAAAAAGACGGACGAGAAAATCCCTGTTCCTGTTTTGTTCGGCTTGGACAACAGGATTGATAAGGCATTTTACGCGGATGGCGTCAGCGCCGACGGGAAGATCGTGCTTGAAGTGGAGGCCGGTAGGGCCTACAAAAACTACCAATTCTTGAAGGACATCTTTCAGGCTTGCATGATGTACGGCGTTGAGTACCTTGTCTTGGCCGTCAGAAACAGTTACCAAACCCAGGATGATTTCAAGCTGATCTATAGTTTCCTTGAAACAATGTATATCAGCAACCGCATCATATTACCCTTGAAAGGCATCTTGCTCATCGGCTACTGAGGATAACAATATGGCGGACGAGACAACGACAAAGGAGATGATCTGGAACCAGTCAACGCAGAAGTGGACCTGCTGGAACTGTGGGCATGACGAGTTTCATCAACAAGTCGTGGCTGAGAACTTCGTGACCTTAACTCCGGGTGATGCCACGACCTTGATCGAATCCGATGATTTTGTGGAAAGCTGGGAAGTATTATATCGTGGTCCGACCACCTGTGACCACTGTGCTATGGAGGCAGACATACCAGCCACCGTCGGCACTGTGGAGCAGTGCGAGTGGGAAGGCGGAAACAGTGACACTAGCTTCGGCTCAAGCCTCAAGTGGTGACTGTTCAGGATAAAGGATGCACGCATGACCGAGGCGCTGGATTTGGTTCGTGAGCTGGTGGCCCTCCCCGGACCGCCGGGGCAGGAGGGGCGGGTGCGGGAGGCGGTGGCGGCCCACGCGGACCGGCTGGGGTGTGCCCGCGAAACGGACGCGCGGGGGAACTTGCTCCTGTCCCTGCCCGGCGCCCCGCGCGTCCCGGATCGGCCCGATGTCGTGGTGATGGCGCATCTGGACGAGATCGCGCTGCTGGTGGTCGGAGCCGAGGGGGACGGGCGGCTGGCGGTGACGAACCTGGGCGGCGCGTACCCGTGGAAGTGGGGCGAGGGTCCCGTGCAGATTCTGGCGTCGGGCGGCGACCTGACGGGCATCCTGTCGTTCGGGAGCATCCACACCAACGACGCGGGCAGCGTCGCCGCCCAGGCGCGGGAGCGGGCGCTGACGTGGGGGGACGCGCGGGTCTGGACGGGGCTGTCGCCGGAGGAACTGGCGGCTCAGGGCGTCCGGGCCGGGACGCGCGTGGTCCTGCACCCGTCGCGGCGGGCGCTGACCGAGTTCGGGGAGTTCGTCTCCGCCCCGTTTCTGGACGACCGGGCGGATTTAGCCGCGATGCTGCTGGCGCTGGAAGGGGGCGGGGTGAAGGGCTTGGACCCCGGCCGCGTCCTGTTCGCCGCCACCGCCGCCGAGGAGGTGGGCGGGCAGGGGGCGCTGTGGCTGCTGCGGCAGCGCCCCGACACGGTCGGGATCGCGCTGGAGATCGGGCCGCGCGTGCCGGAAAGTCCGTTCGCGCTGGATGACCAGCCGACGGTCTGGGTCAACGACGGCTACAGCGCCATGCAGGCGCGGGACATTGACCTGGTGGCGCGGGCGGCGCAAGGCATCGGCCAAACGCCCCACTTCCAGGCCCTCTCTCGGGGGGGCAGCGACGCCTCCTGCGCGGCCTCGCATGGGCTGGTCGCCCGGCCCATCACGCTGGCCTTCGCGGCGGAAAACTCGCACGGGCACGAGATCATGCACCGGAACGCGGTCCTCAATCTGGCGGCGCTGCTGGCGGCGACTTTGACGGAGGTTCTGGGGGAAGGAAGTTCTGGGGGAGGGGAACGGTGACTGACATCTTCGAGCTGCGATTGAACCCGCAGTACTATGACTTCGACCCGTCCGGCATCGCGCACAACGTCGTGTACATCCGCTGGCTGGAGGACGGGCGCTTGGCCTTCCAGGGCGCCAGCGCCTGGCCGCCGGACCGCCTGTACGCCGCCGACATCGCCGCCGCGCTCACCCGGACCGAGATCGTCTACAAGCGTCCCATCCGCCTGTCCGACCCCGTCACCGTCCGGGTTTGGGTGACGCGCGTCGGCAAGTCCGCTCTATCCCTGGCCCTGCGGTTCTTCCACCCCGAGACGGGCCTGGAGTACGCCCGCGCCGAGCAGAGCGGCTGCTTCGTCCGCCGCTCCACGGGCCGTCCCATCCCTATGCCCGCCGAGTTCTGGGAGTTCTGCCGGTCGTACCTCGCCCGCGTCGGGCTGCCCGAGGAGGCCGAAAAATGAACTTTTCGCCCGCCGCCGCTGTTATAGGAAGCAAGAGGTAATCCTATTATGACGCTGACACGCCGCGACTTCCTGCGGAACTCTCTGCTCGGCACCGCCGCCGTCGGCGGGGCGCTGCTCCTCAGCCGCACCGGCCTGATGGGCAGCGCCGACGCCAAGCCCGCCGCCCCCCGCCACTTCGCCGTCGTCAAGACCGACGCCGAATGGAAGAAGATTCTGACACCCACCCAGTACCACGTCCTGCGCGAGTCGGGCACCGAGCCGGCCTTTTCCGGCCAGTACGAGGCGAAGGGCAGGGGCACTTATGAGTGCGCCGCCTGCCACAACCCGCTGTTCAGCACGGACGCGCAGTTCGACTCGGGCACGGGCTGGCCGAGCTACTGGAAGCCGCTGACGAAGACCAGCGTCTATACCCAGACCGACAACAGCCTGGGGATGAGCCGAGACGAAGTTGTCTGCGCCCGCTGCGGCTCCCACCTGGGCCACGTCTTCAACGACGGCCCCCCGCCGACGGGCCTGCGCTACTGCATGAACTCGGTGGCAATGAAGTTCGTCAAGAAGCCGTAGCGTTTTCACTCGTCTTCCGTCTTGAAGGCGGCGGGGCTTTTCAGCCCCGCCGCCTTTTTCGCATTTCTTGTCATACACATTATGCTCAGCTAATTGCGACAGGAGACAGCCAAAAATAGCCCCTGACACATCGAATGTTTAGCACCCTCCGCCGCTGTGGTAACACAAGCACGACAACGCAGGCCGCCCAACGCCGCGCGCCCCGTGCTTTCTGAGGAGACCACCCATGCTGAATGCGTTCATCCATCCTCGACTGACGAAGGCCGAATGTGAGTTCTGGTTTGAAGCGGGAGGGGAATGGCAGGAACAGACGGAGCGGCGGATGGAGGCCCAACTGGCGCGGGCCTTTCCCGATGTTCGGGACGTCACCGAGCCGTTCCTGTGGTTCGAGCCGAACTACCTGGCGGTCCTGAGCGGGCCGATGGGAGCGGCGGCGCATCAAGGCGTCAGCGCGCACGCCGACTGCGTCACGCGCGCCCTCGCGGCCTACCAGGACGCGGCCCAGCCGCGCCGAGTCCAATCGCTTTTCTTGAACTATCAGTTCGAGTTTGACGCGGGTGTTCTGCCGCGCGGCCCCAGGAAGACCGTCTGGAAGACGTCGGATGATATGATGACTCTGGAGCGGGACACAGCCGGCAACCGTTCCCGGACGCGGCTGACGCTCCGCTGCCTGATCACCCACCCGCCGGCGTGCTGCCTGACGCGGGCCGGGGACTGGCTGGAGCGCATCCATCACAAGATGGACGGGGCGTTCCACGAGATGCATCAGGGAAACTCTTACGGGTTGGGCCGGTGGTGACATGGCCGGCTTGCCAAACACTGACATGAAGCACAAGGAGAAACCGTCATGACACTTTTAGAGAGGCAGGACCCGAAGACGCAGGAGCAGGGGCCGCCGTCCGAGGCCGAGCCGATCGCGCCGCCCGGCAACGAGGGCGACATGAACGTCAAGCCGAACTACGGTGAAGACACCTACGTCGGCAGCGAAAAGCTGCGGAACCGCGTCGCCGTCATCACCGGCGCGGACTCGGGGATCGGCCGGGCGGTCGCGCTGGCCTTCGCCCGCGAGGGCGCGGACGTGCTGATCTCCTACCTGGATGAAGACGAGGACGCCCAGGAGACCGTCCGGCTCGTCACCGAGTCCGGCCGCCGCGCCGTCGCCGTGCCCGGCGACATCTCGCAGGAGGCGCACTGCCGGAGCATCATCCAGCGGGCGATGGACGAGTTCGGCCACCTGGACATCCTGGTCAACAACGCCGCGTTCCAGCGGACGCACGAGAGCATCCAGCAGGTGCCGTCGGAGGAGTGGGACTATACGTTCAAGACGAACATCTACGCCATGTTCTACCTGAGCAAAGCTGCCCTGGCCGTGATGCGGGCGGGCGGGTCCATCATCAATACCAGCTCCATCGAGGCCATCCAGCCCGACTCGATGCTCCTGGCCTACGCGGCGACCAAGGCGGCCATCGTCAACTTCACCAAGGGACTTGCCCAGGAAGCCATCAAGAGCGGCGTTCGCGTCAATTCCGTCGCCCCCGGCCCGGTCTGGACGCCCCTGATCCCGTCCACCATGCCCCCGGAGCAGGTGAAGACGTTCGGCAAGGACACCCTGCTGGAGCGGCCCGCCCAGCCGTCCGAGCTGGCCCCGGTGTATGTCCTGCTGGCCTCGCAGGAGGCGAGCTACATCACCGGCATGATCTACGGCGTGACCGGCGGCGATCCCATCGTCTGAGGGATGGCCTCACCCTTGCCGCGCGGCGGGGCGGACCGCCAGGGCCAGGTCCGAGGCCGCGAACGGCAGCCGTATCCGCAGTTCCCCCGACGGGGCCCCCCCCAACCCCGCTGCAGCTAAGGCGGGCCCCCCCGGCCGGGGGCGCGCCGCGGCCGGCGGCGCGCCCGCCACCAACGCCAC
>CAXTWM010000354.1:0-5051 GCA_964247915.1 uncultured Armatimonadales bacterium
ATCTCCACCTCCCAAGAATCGCGCGCGTTGTCCCGGCACTCACGCTCCGAGGTCAGCAGGTCCAGCAGCACCCCGTCGCGCACGCGACGGGCGTAGAGCTGCGGCACGTCCTTGTTGAGCATCCTGACCGCCGTGTCAATCTGACGGTGCAGGTGCGTCTCGTGGCGCAGCACCTTGTCCAGCCGGTCCAGGCGGGCGTCCTCCGTCAGAGTCTCGTCCTCGAAGAGCTGGGCCTGCCAGCGGTGGAGGCGGCGGAGGCGCCAGGAGGCGGCGGCGATCTTCTCGACGTAGTGGCGCTCCAGGAGGTTCTGGGGCCGGAGCTGGGTGACGAGTTCGTTCTGGACCTGCCGGTAGCCGCCGGGGTCTTCTCCGAGGGAGGGGAGGACGACGTCTCGGGCGAAGAGTCCGTGGGTGGTGGCGTTTCGGCTGGCGATGGCCTTGCCGTGTTGGGTGGCGGGCATGGGGGCGTGTCCTTTCGGGTGGCGTGCTGCCGTATGTTTTGCTTGTCTACTATTATAGCCCAAAAGGGAACGGATGTCAAGGGGTGGAAGGACCGCGCCCGGCTCGTTCCCTTGCACCGGCTGCCCGGAGACCCCTCCCGGCTCGTTCCTCGCCACCCTCCCCCAGAGGGAGAGGGGAGGAGCGGCCCTATGGAGGCGGGAGGATGGAGAACATCTGCCCCACCCGCCCGTTCAGACTTCGCCATATTTGTATTTGGTGGCGGCTTCGATGAGTTTGATCTCGTCGGCGGCCAGACCGAACAGGGCGTAAACGCGGGCGTTCAGGTCAGTCTCGCGGCGGATGATGGCGTCGGTGTGCGTTTGGTGGGCGGCGCGCTGCTCGCCGAACCAGGCTTCCCATTCGTCGCGGTCTTTGACGGGGATGGCCTTCTTGAAGACCTTGACGAGTTCGGCTTGCAGGCTAGGGAAGTCCAATGTCCACCATGCCGTCAGCTTCTGGTTCAGGGCGATGCCGGGGGTGCCGAGGTCGGCGCGGAGGCGGTGGCGTACCTTTTCGTGCAGGGCGTAGCGGGCTTTGGCCTCGCCGGTGATCTCCATAGCCAGTCCGCCGACGGCCTCCCGGTCGGCGTCGTTGAGGGTCGGGATGGGTAGGCGCGAAATGAACTGTGGCAGGATGCGGTACTGCCAGAGGCCAGCGCGGAGACGAAGTGGCTGGCATACTTGCGAAATCGCGTACCACATGACGCGGCTTTGGAGAATGCCTAGTAGCGAGGGGTCGGCATCAGGAATGACATAGCCTGTGTTGCCCAGGTACATCCCATCATCGTTCCAGGAGAAGCGTGGCAACTTCGCGATGTCCGGCCACACGACTTTTAGCCTATCGAAAGCAGGGTAATAGTCAACCGAGTCTTGTATCTCGTACCACTTGTAGGTTCCTGGTTTTCGCCCCAGCCACACATCCTTTTCCGCCCAGCCTCTTGGGCAGGGTTCCAACTGTTCTCGGAACTGCTGGAGATAGGCTCTGATAACAGGGTAAGCATCAATGTCTATGCCCCTGCGCGTGAATATTAGCCACTCACCTTCATTCTTCTGATACCATGGGCGAAGGTCCTCACCCCGCACAACCTGCTTGATGATAGCGGTGCAGGCCGGGTCTTCCTTAACCATCCGCTCCTGAGTGGCAGTGTTGATGATAAAAGCTTCGTTTAGACCAGTTGAAACACCGCGATACATCTTCCCGCCAACCACTTCTTTCAATGGCCTGCCTGCGGCGGCAAGTTTGGCGAACAGGCTGGAACTGTCGGAGTGCTGGAATGTCCATTCCGGCTGCTCAAGAGAGGCCGCATCACATTCAACGCCTTCGTCCTCTAGCGCCTGCTCCAGCGAAGCCGGTATCTTCTCGGTCATGAACAGCGCCCGGAACGACTTCCCTTGTTGCGCCTTTCGGACAACCATAATTGAGGGACGAACCATCTCGGCTTCTTCAAAGGGCTGGTTTTCTCCAAAGTCAATCACAGCCTCTACCTGTGCCTCGGTTGGCAGCCATGCTCGGAACGCTTTAGCGAAATTGGCGCGGGCAAATGTGCCGGAAGTGATAAAAGCCATTAAGCCATCTTGCTGTAGCTGTTTCAGGCCCTGCTCATAGAAGTAAAGGTACAAATCGGCAACACTGTGGAACGCCGCGAAACTGTCCCGTAGGAAAGGTTTAAAGATCGCTAGCTTTTCCTGCCGGACATAGGGCGGGTTGCCGACGACGGCATCAAAGCCCGCCCGGTCGCCCAGGGGCTTGCCGTGCTTGTCGAAGTAGATTTCGGGGAACTCCAATTCCCAGTGGAAGAAGCGCAGGCGGTCGGCGGCGGCGTCCGACGCGGCGACCCATTCGGCGAACTTCGGGTGGGAGGCGCTTTCTTCGTTCAGCGCGTAGGCAGACAGGGGGCGCCAGAGGGCCGGGAGGAGGGGGACGCCGAAGTGGGAGGCGGTGACGAGGTTCGCCAGGCGGCTGTATTTCGTGCTCAGGCTTTCGCGCAGCCGGGCGTAAAGCTGCTCCTGCTGCTTCACGTCGGCCACGGTCTGGGCGGCGCTGGCCTCGATCAGCCACATGAAATCCACCGCCGTGCTCAGGCTTCGGCGGAAGGTGTCATCGGCCAGCATGGTCAACTGCCCGGCGGGTTCCGCGCTCTTCTTCTTAGCTTTGGGCTTCGCCCCGCCGAACTGCAAGTCGGCCAGCCGCGCCCCGACCAGGGCGTTCCCGGCCCGCAGGTGGTGGTCCAGGAACGACAGGGGCCTGTCTTTGGCAACGGTGGTCAGCCATAGGGACAGCTTGGCAAGCTCGACGGCGAGCGGGTTCAGGTCCACGCCGTAGACGCAGGACTGGGCCACGCGGCGCTTCCAGTAGAGCAGGTCGGCCTCGCCCTGGGCATCCGGGCCGGGCGTGATCGCCAGGTCAATCAGGAAGCGGGCGATGAACTCCGTGGTTTCCACCAGAAAGTGCCCACTGCCCATCGAGGGGTCGAGGACGTTCACGGCCAGCACCGCCCGGACGCGGGCGGCGTCGTCGGGCTGACCGGCGACGGCCTGGCGCAGCATCGGGCCGACGGCCTGCTCCACGACGTACTTGACGATGTAATCCGGGGTGTAATAGGACCCGGACGCCTTGCGCTCGCCCTTGTCGTTGAGGAGGGCGACGGTCCAACCCTCTTCCACGTCCTTGTCGTCTAAGTGGTATTCCAGCAGGCCCTCGTAGATGGTGCCGAGGTGGCGGACGCTCAGGTCCCGGTAATCCACGAACTGACCGCCGACACGCGCCAGCTTGTCCAGGGCGCGCTGGAGATGGGCGTCCCCCACGGCGTTGGCATGGAGGAAGGGGTGACGCTTCGGGTCAAACAGGCCGCCGTTGAAGGTGGCGACCCGGAGGGGCGGACTGCCGAGGTCAATGATGCCGAACAACTCTTTGAAGCGGGGCCAGAGCGTGGCCGTGGTCGGCAGCAGCGCCTTATGGGCGTCCAGGTCGGCGGCGACCGTCTGTTTCAGCGCGTACAGGCTATAGGAATCGCGGTAGGCTTGGCTCTCGCGCACGGGGAGCAGCTCGCGCGCCTCGGCGTACAGGACGAACAGGAGGCGGTACAGCAGGATGAGGGCGCTGTCGTAGATCTCCTTGCGCGTGGCGGCGTCGTTCGCCAGCCCGTTGGGGGTGTAGTCTAGAAACCCCTGCGCGAGATGGCGGAGGGCGTCATACACCTGGCTTTTGAGCGTGTCGCCGACGCCGCGCGCGTAGTCCAGGCTTTCGCGCAGGATGGCGGAAACGCCCAGCGTATGCGCGTCGAAGGCGGAGCGGTAGAAAAAGGCGTAGAAATACAGAAACGCGCCGGGATCGGGGTTCTGGAGCAGGGCGGGCAGGTCCACCTCGTAATAGCGGTCCAGCTTGTGCGCGGTGTCCCGGTGGTAAAGCCGCCACAGGCGTCCATTAGTCAGGATGCCCCACTCGACGCCGCTGTGCAGGATGTAGAAATAGATCTGGTAATCGGGGTTCTTGTTGCTGAAAACGTCTTTCTCTTTGGCCTTGCCTTTCACCGTGAAGTCAAGGGGCCGATCCCAGTATTTGGCGTCCCCGACCGCGTACCCGCCCTGCCGGGGAAGGGCATCGGTCAGCGTCTTCCCCTTGTTGGCATCGCGCTCGGCTTGGGTCCGGTAGAAGACGTAATCGGGCTTCTTGGTGCCCTCCGGCGGGGTTTTCAGCGCAGGCTGCACGTCAAAGATGTGACCCAGCGCCCTGAGAACCGGCTTGATGAAATCGTCCTCGGTCTGGGCTTCATTGGCGCTCGGCGCGTATGCCTGGAACAGCGCGGCGATCTGTGCGCGCATCGCCCCGGCGGCGTCCAAAAGGGCGTTCCAGTCCGCCCGCTGTGGCAGGGTATGGTTCAGGTAGTGGTCGGAAAAAAGCTGATGGTTGTTGTGAGGCTGGCCGGACGGCGCGGGTGCAACAGGCATAGGGAGAGTATACCTCAGACGGAAAAGAACCCTCAGGAGGAAACCATTGTGAGTGTGCGCGATTCGGCGGGGGTTGGGCTATAATCTTCCCAATCCACAGGCGGGAACAGGCCATAGGCAGGAACGGGGGCAGGGCGATGAGTGATAAGGCGATGATTGATTTATCCAGTGACACGGCGACGCGGCCCTCGGCGGGGATGCGGCGGGCGATGGCGGCGGCGGAGGTCGGGGACGAGCAGAAGCGGGAGGACCCGACGACGAACGGGCTGCAAGAGCGGGCGGCGGACCTCTTGGGCAAGGAGGCGGCGCTGTTTCTGCCCTCGGCGACCATGAGCAACCTGGTCGCCCTGAAGACCCATTTGCGGCCCGGCGACGAGTTTGTCGCCACGCACAACTCGCATATCGTCGTGTGGGAGGGCGGCGGGTATGCCGCCGTGGCGGGCGCGGCGGTGTCCGCGCTGACGACGGAGCGGGGCGTCTTTTCGGGGGCGCAGGTGACGGCGGCGATTCGGCCCGACGACCCGCATTACGCGCGGACGCGGCTGGTGTGCGTCGAGAACACGCACAACGCGGGGGGCGGGACGGTGTGGACGCGGGAGGAGC
>CAXTWM010000355.1:0-5029 GCA_964247915.1 uncultured Armatimonadales bacterium
GCCATAGCCGCCCCCGCCGGGGAAGCCGCCAGCGGCTGTCGGCGCGATGGGGGCCGGGCCGCTGTTACGCCGGATGCCGTGCATCGGCATGGGGCGGTCGAGCGGCTGCGTCTCCCCGCTGCCGTCCGTCACCAGGAACGACGTGTAGGGGGTGACGACGCCGTATTCTTTGGACAGGCGCACGATCTCAGCCACCAGGTCCGGGCCGCCCGAGGCGTCGGTCTGGCGCAGGCGGATCGAGTCCAGCAGATACCCGATCTTGCGGGTCGCCCACAGGCGCGGCAGGAAGTCGTTCGTGTCGGCCACGGCGGGCAAATTAGTCGTCAGTGCGTAGGAAACGGGCTTGCCGCCGACCAGCCCGGTCAGCCGGGCGGTGACGGGGCCGGACCCCGTGTAGCGGCCCGCAATGAGAAGCTGCGAGCCGGAAAACAGGTCGGGCAGCTCGGAGGGGCGCGGGTACAGCTCCGCCGTCTGCGCGCCACCGATCTCGACATGCACGTCGGTCAGGACCGGCGAGGCGACCTTCTGGTAGAAGCGGGAGACTTTGGCCTCGATGTCCTCTTCGGGCCGGACGTAATCCGAGTCGCCCCGGTTGGCCTCGGCCAGACGATCCAGGAAGTGGACGTCCACGTCGTAGCCGACGCCGAAGTCGAACAGGCGGACGCCGCGCGCCCGGCTCAGGCCGCGGGCATCGGCGGTGATCTTGGCATCGTCCGTCTCGCCCACCGTGGGCAGGCCGTCGGTCAGGAAGATCGTCATGTTCTGGACGCCGTCGCTGGGGGCGGCGGGGAACATCTTCAGGGCGGCGTCTAGCGCGTCGTGGATGTTGGTCCCGCCTTCGGCCTCGATGCCTTTGACGAAGGCCAGGCCGCGCCGGACGTTGTCGGGCGTGGCCGGCAGCAGGCCGCCGGGGCTGAGGATGTCGTTGGACTCGTTGAACGTCATCACGTTGAACTCGTCGGTCGGACGCAGGTTTTGCAGGACATACGCCAGGGCGTTCCGGGCCTGCTCGATCTTCGGCCCGGCCATCGAGCCGGAGCGATCCAGGACCAGCACGACGCGCTTGGGCAGGGCGGGCGCATCCGGCGGGGCCATCTTGGGCGAGGCCATCAGCAGGAAGTAGCCCGAGTCGCGCTTGCCTTCGGCTGCGAACGTGAGGGACGTCAGGCGCGGGCCGGGCAGGGAGACGTTGTAGGCCAGCAGCCCCAGCCCCACGGGGTCGCGGCGGACGGTGCTGTAGTAGAGGACGAAGTCGTCCTTGACGCGCGCGTTCGTCGCCTCCCACGAGACCGTCGCCGTCCGGTCGCCCGTGCGGCGGATGCTGACGTCGTGCGTCGGCGAATAGATGTTGGCGAGGGAAGCGTCGTCCTGCAATGTTACCTGCACCGTCGTCTCGCGCGGCAGCGGGCCGCCCGCCGCGTCGCCGCCCAGCGTGCCGCCCAGGAACGAGTAGACGTACTTGCGGGCGTCCCCGCCCTCGGGCGGCAGCGCCTCGGCGTAGCGCAGGGTCACTTTCCGGGTGGCGTGGGGCGGGACCGGGTACAGCTTGACCTCATACGCGCCGCGCCCGACGTAGCGCAGCAGGGCGGGGTCGCGCTGGCGTCGCACGATGCCCTCGTAGGTGTCGGCGGCCTGGTCCTTGTCCAGCAGCCGCCCGTCCATCTTGCGGTCGCCGTCGTACAGCGCGAAGTCCGACACGGTCGCGCCCTCGGGCAGCGGGAACAGGTACGAGCCTTCCTGCGCCCGGTCGGTGTCGTTGCGCCACGTCTGCTCGACTTCGGTCTGGGCAACGCCGCCCGCGATGGCCGTGCGGATGTGGACCGAGTCAATCGTCAGCCGCTGCTGGAAGGGAGGCTCCCAGATCGGCGGACTCGGCCAGATCGGCGGGCGGGGCCTCATCTCCTGCTGGACCTGGGCATGGAAGGTCGCCGGCGGGCGGGCGGCATACAGGGCGCCGGCCCCGACAGCCAGGGGCAGGGCGAGCGACAGCATCCGTCGGGTGCGTGTGGACAGCATCACGTTTCTCCTCATAAAAGGCTTCTTGTGTCGTTAGACCCGCGCCGGCATCGGGGGCTTCAACAAAAGATCGCCCCCAAACCTCCCGATTTTGGGGTGACAGGGGACGGGGGCGGACCCCTAGGAGGAACCAAGCACTCGCCCGGCGAAAGAGGAAGCCGCAAAGGCAGGCGCATCACGCCCGCGCTGTTTGCCTGCCTGATCTATCATGCCTCCAGGAGCCGCCGCCCGTGCCCGAACCAACCCTGCCTGAACCGGACCCGACAGCGCCGCCGCGCGTGTTCGTCAGCTACGCCCATGACCCGGACAACCCCGCCCACGCCGATCGCGTCCTGGCCTTGGCCGACGCGCTGCGGGCCGACAACATTGAGGCCGCCCTTGACCAGTACGACCCCAACCCCGCCGAGGGCTGGCCGCAGTGGATGGAGCGCAACCTGGACGCCGCCGATTTCGTCCTCCTGATCTGCACCCCCGCCTACCTGCGGCGCGTCACCCGCCGGGAGCCGGCGGGGGTGGGGCTGGGTGTCCACTGGGAAGGCAACATCATCTACAATCGCCTGTACCGCAACCTCTCGCAAGGCGACCGTTACATCCCGGTCCTCTTGGACGGCGCGGACGCGGCCAACATCCCGACACCTGTGCAGGGGTCCACCTTCTACCGCCTGGGCACGTTCGGCCTGTCCGACGCGGCGTATGAGGCGCTGTACCGGCATTTGACCGGCCAGCACGCGACGCCCGCGCCCGCACTCGGCACCCGGAAGGTCCTGCCGCCCGAGCCGCGCGGGGGACGCCGAACCCTCCCTAGCCCCTCTGGCCCCGGCGGGCACGCCGTCGGGGGGCTGTGGATGGTGCCGCAGGCGCAGAATCCATTCTTTACGGGGCGCGACGAAGTGCTCCGAGCGTTGCGCGTGGCCTTCGGGGTCGGTGGGCCGCCGCGCGCCCTCAGTGGGTTGGGGGGCGTCGGCAAGACCCAGACCGCCGTCGAGTACGCCTACCGGCACCGTCAGGATTATCAGGCCGTTCTCTGGGCGCAGGCCGACAGCGCGCAGACCTTGCTGGCCGCGTTTGCCCAAATCGCCGCTACGCTGGGCCTGCCGGAAGCCGGGGCGCAGGACTTAGACCAGACCCGTGCCGCCGTCACGCGCTGGCTGGCCGAGGCGCCCGGCTACCTGCTGGTTTTGGATAACGCTGACGACCCCGCCGCGCTCAAGCCGTTCCTACCGCCCCGCCCCGCCGGGCATATCCTGCTGACCTCTCGGAAGCGCGATCTTGCTGTCCTGCACATCGAACACTCTGTAGACCTGCTTGTCCTGCCTTCCGATGAGGCCGTTGCCTTCCTACTACGCCGGACGGACCGTGAGGGTGCCGACCCGACCGAGCACATCGCCGCCGCCGAACTAGCCGGTGCGTTGGGCGACCTACCGCTGGCCTTGGAACAGGCCGGCGCTTACATCGCCGTCCAGCAGTCGCGTTTTACGGACTATCTCGTCAGCTACCGCAGGCGCGCTCTCGATCTGCTGGAAAAGCAGGGGCCGGTGACCGGCGACTACGACAAGACCGTCGCCACTACCTGGTCCCTCAACTTCGAGGCCGTCCAAGCCGCTTCGGAAGCCTCCGCCGAACTGCTGCGCGTCAGCGCGTTCCTGGCCCCTGACCGCATCCCTGAAGAACTACTCCTGCGCGGAGCGCCCGCACTCGGCGAGACCTTAGCCGCCGCGCTAGCTGGGGCTGGGGAGGACCGTCTTCTGCTGGACGAACTGCTGGAACCGCTGGCGCGCTACTCGCTCATCCGCCGGGACATTGAAGTGCGGAACTACAGCATCCACCGGCTGGTGCAAGCGGTCATCCGACACGAGATGAACGACACTACTAGCCGAAACTATGCGGAACGCATAGTGCGAGCTGTCACAAAGTCTTTTCCTGATCCCGAGTTTTCCAACTGGCTGTTGTGCGAACAATTACTTCCCCACGCACGCGCGTGCGTTACACATTTGGCTGACTATAATCTGGAGATCTTGGAAGCGACCCGGTTGCTTAACGACTTGGGGCTGTACCTGGATCGACGCCATCAATATGCTGAGGCAGAGGCTACACACAAGCAAGCGCTCTCAATTCGAGAACGCTTGCTTGGGTCGGAGAATCCGCACACAGCCCTCAGTCTCAACAACTTGGCACTGACTTATGGACACCAAGGCCGCTTTAAAGAAGCTTTGCCTTTACAGGAGCGCGTAGTCTTGATTCGGGAGCGGTTTTTGGGGGCGGAGGATAATTTAACGGCGGCTGCTATTAATAACCTCGCTTCCTTGAACGAGAAGCTCGGCTTTAACGAAAAGGCACTGCTGTTGTACCGGCAGGCTCTCTCAATCCGAAAGCGGTCCCTGGGGATGGAGAACCCATCCACAGCTCTGAGCTTTAGCAATCTTGGCTCCTTTTACGGAAGGTACGGCAACTTCGCTAAGGCACAGGCGTTTCTGAAACGAGCGCTCAACATTTATGAAAAGCATCGGGAGCCAGGACACCCGGATGTGATCCTGACGCTTAACAATCTGGCATCTCTTTACAAAGAGCAAGGCCGGTATGGGGAGGCATTACCTTTATTTCAGCAAGCGCTTGACGCCTCCAAAAAATCGCTGGGTTCAGAAGACCAATCAACGGCTGCCATCATTAGGAATCTGGCTACTCTATATTTTGACCAAGGCGATCCCGTTGCGGCAGAGCTACTGCTGAAGCAAGCGCTTTACATTTATGATAAAAAACTGGGAGGAGAGCATTACGAAACAGTCGAAACTCGGGACATGTACGCTTATGTGCTTTCCGCAATGGAGGGACAAGGCCAGGGGTGACACGGAAGATCGTCCCTAACCCTGAATTCAGGGGGGCCGGAAAAGATCGTCCTACTCCCCCTGAATTGGAGGCCAGGGGGCGATCTTCGGGTATCATGGTCGCCATGCGACCCCTCTGCGTCCTGCTTCTCTTTGCCCTGCTGTTGTCCCCCGCGCTTGCCGCGCCACCC
>CAXTWM010000356.1:0-4956 GCA_964247915.1 uncultured Armatimonadales bacterium
GCCTGCGGCTGTACCAGGCGGACGCCCTGGAGCTGCTGCGCCGGATGCAGGGGGAGTCGGTGGACATGGTGTTCGCCGACCCGCCCTACTTCCTGTCCAACGGCGGCGTCACCTGCGTCGGGGGCCGCATGGTGCGCGTGGACAAGGGCGGCTGGGACAAGTCGCAGGGCATCGTCGGCGACCACAACTTCAACCTGCTCTGGCTGGACCAGTGCCGCCGCATCCTCAAGCCCGACGGCACGCTTTGGGTGACGGGCACCTCCCACAACATCCACAGCGTCGGCTACGGCCTGCAAACCCTGGGCTACAAGATTCTCAACGACATCGCCTGGTACAAGGTCAACCCGCCCCCGAACCTCGCCTGCCGCTACTTCACCCACGCCACCGAGACCATCCTGTGGGCCGCCAAAAGCGCCAAAAGCCGCCACACCTTCCACTACCCGTTGATGAAGGAGCAGAACGGCGGCAAGCAGATGCAGTCGTTGTGGTCCATCATGCCGCCCGGCAAGTCCGAGAAGAAGCACGGCAAGCACCCCACCCAGAAGCCCGAGGCCCTGTTGACCCGCATCGTCGCCGCCTTTACCAGCCCCGACGAGCTTGTCCTAGACCCCTTCTGCGGCTCCGCCACGACGGGCGTCGCCTGCGCCCGCCTGGGCCGCCGCTTCATCGGCATCGAGCAGGAATCCGAGCATTTAGAGCTGGCCGCCAAGCGGCTGGACGAGGAGTATCAGAGCTACCACCAGCAGCCACGCCTTGATGTAACTGTAGCAGACGCTACAAAGATCGGGGGGGGGTAACTGAGCTGATGGAGCGAGAAGACGCCCTGAAACTCCTGGAAGCCATCAAAGGCAGCGACCTGGTTGAGCTTGCCACGAAGCACGGCCAACAGATTTTCCACGAGAAGGAACTGGAAGGCCAGATCAAGCGGACGCTGAACAAAGGCTGGGCGGGCCTGACTTTGGAAGCCTATCTTGGTCTGCCCCCTAACTCCCGCCGGGAGCCGAACGGCGGCAGTTGGGAGCTAAAGCAGGTCTCCATTCGGCAGCAACGCTCCGGCATCTACGCCGCCAAAGAGACGATGCAGATCACGATGCTGGACCAGAACCATGTTCTTGCCAACCCTTTTGAGAGCAGTCACGTCCTGCACAAGGTTGGCCGCTTCATCATCGTTGCTCGTCTTTATGTGGACCGAGCCGAGACCTCCTCGCCCGTCGCCATCGTGCGGGCCGCCGACATCTCCATGCAGACCGTCGGCATCTACCAGCAGGTAGAAAAGGATTACGAGTTGATCCGCCGCGCGCTGATGCCGGGCGGGAGGCCGCACACCGTCACCGGCGAACTCATCCAGATACGCACCAAAGGCCAGAAGAATAGTTCCACCTATGCCTTCTATGCGACCAAGCGCTTCGTCAACATCCTGCTTGGCCTGAACAAATAGCGAAAGCAGGAAATCAGGCCCATTTGATCTAACTGCGGAGCATGAAGAAACAACAGGGGAGCGCCCGCATATGGAAAGATGTTGTCGCTGACGCTCTCACGCAGTTAGGCGGGCAGGCTCATCTGAATGAGATCGCCAAGATCGCCCTCCAAGACCCGAAAGCGGGAGCTAACCAGCACGTCGCGAAGAAGGTGCAGCAGGTTGTTCGTACCTACTCGCTCTTTGAGACTGTGCAAGAAGGGTCAGGTATTTACCGCTTCGCTAACGTAGCTCCCGTGCCTACCCCGCCAGTGTTGATCCCTGTTGCCACTTCCGTAGCAGCACCTCTTATCACCCCGCCATCCGTAACGGACGAGATTCAAGGAATGCTATTATCCATCGGGAAAATATACGGATATGGTGTCTACGCCCCTGCCAATGATCGTACCATGAGAAAGTTCAACGGTCAGCCGTTGAGCGCCTTGACAGACATCGCTACCGATCTTAAACCGATCATCGGCTCAACGAAATCGGCGGTGGTTCAGCGCATTGACGTACTCTGGTTCGATGAGGATGAAATAGATGTGTTTCCTGCCTACGGCTTTGAGATCGAACACACGACACTCATCATTACAGGATTGAACCGACTGGCAGAAATCCCGCGTCGCTTCAACTCCCGTTTGTTTATCATCGGCGATGATGCCAAAGATCAAACGCTGTTCAACAACCTCTTAGGCCAGAACGTGTACAAGCCGCTGAGGACTCGCTTCGCGTTCCAGACCTTCGACGATGTGCGTCATCTTTATCAGGCCGCCGTCTCTTTTCAGAAAGCGGATCAAGACAATCAACAGGCGATGAAGACGTTCGGAGTCAGCGCGGTTTAGGGAACACAAGGGATTCAGGGGCGGCGGGCGAGGATGAGGCAGGCGTCGTCTTGGAGGCAATCATGGTGTGGTCGTCTCGGGGCTTGTCCCGTTCAGGACTTCCGCCCCCCCGCATGGCTTTCAGCACACGCAGGAGGTTGAAAATGGCTTTCCCAGACGAGAGCGACAGGGGAAAGGCTTATGCGCTCCAATCCTCGTACTGGTCAGTGATCTTGGAAAAATGGCTTGTATTGGCAGTGATGATTTTGAAGCCGTTGACCAGGGCCGTCGCGGCGATTCGACAATCCTGGGAACCGGCCCGCTTGATTTGAGCAGGCCAAGAGCGGAAGAGGTGATCTGCTTCCTCATCGTACCGCAAGATGGAAATACGGTTGAGGTCTCGAATAAGGTCCAAAAGAAAGTCATACGCGAGGGGGAGCCGCGTGTCTTTGCGGGTGCGAAGTTGGTTGATGTAATCAAGGCGCCCGCGAAGCATCTCTTCCGGCGTGACGGCGCAGAGGTAAACCGAGCCACGGGGCGCATGGGCGACGTGCCGCCGGATCGGTTCGTTGCCACGCAGGAAGTTGGAATAGCTGTCGGTGTCGAGGACGTACACGGACTACTCCGCCGCATCCCACTCGGAGTCCATTTCGCGCCGATGGCGGCGTATGGAGGCCAACATCTCGTCCCAGAACGGGTCGTCCTGGTAACGTCCTGCGGACTGCAACAGCGGGTCCGGTTCCTGCGTGTCTGCGGTGTCTACGCCTGCGATTCCCGCGTGAGGCGCGGTTTTGATCGTGCCGGTGTTCATGAAGCC
Organism: uncultured Armatimonadales bacterium; assembly: GCA_964247915.1. GTDB lineage: Bacteria > Armatimonadota > Armatimonadia > Armatimonadales > Capsulimonadaceae > JANXMY01. Next base: position 3,098 of record CAXTWM010000356.1, read on the forward strand.
CTCCGAGGAAAGTATACCACGTTTTTCCAAGCGTCCGCCGCGTAGCGTCTTGAACAGGTGAGGTGGGGATCAGAGGCGGCGGGCGAGGACGAGGCAGGCGTCGTCTTGGAGGGCGCCGCCGGCGAAGGCGCGGACTTTGTCGAGGAGGGACTGGCCGACGGCGCGCAGGGTCGGCGCGGGCAGGGATTCTTGGAGGAGGCGGATGACCCCCTCCGGGTCCAGGAAGGCGCGGCCCTGTCGGGCTTCCGAGAGGCCGTCGGTGGACAGCAGGACGAGGTCGCCGGGGCGGAACGGCACGGTCGTGTCCAGGTAGACCTCTTTGGGGCTGACGCCGAGCGGGAGGCTGCTCGCGACGACCTGTTCGACGGCCCCGCCCGCCCGGACGAGGATGGGGGCCTCGATGCCCGCCCGCGCGAAGACCGCCTCGGACCGGCTCAGGTTCAGGACCACGAGGCTCAGGGCGACGAACGTGTCGTGGGCGCGGTCGTCCAGAACTTGCAGCTCGCACAGGTAGTCGTTCAGGCGGGTCAGGCTCAGGGCGGGGTAGTGGGGGTACGTCCGCAGGAACGCCCGCAGCACGTCCTTGACCTCGGTGGCGCGGGCGGCGGCGGCCATGCCCTTGCCGCTGACGTCCCCGACCACGAGGGCGACGCGCCCGTCGGCGAGCGGGATGGCGTCGAAGAAGTCCCCGCCCACCTCGCTCTCGGCCCACGCGGACGAATACAGGGTGGCGACGGACAGGCCGGGGAAGGCGTCTTCCGGGGTTTCCAGGGTCAGCGGGCGCATGAGCGCCTGGGCGATGCGGCGCTCGTGCCGGTAGTCCTCTTCCAGCCGGGCGTTGGCGGCCTGGAGGTCGGCATAGGCGGCGGCCAGGGCCGCCTGGGCATCCGCCACCTGCCGCTGGGCGGCGCGCGCCTCGGTCACGTCCTCGATGGACAGCAGGATGAGCTGGGAGTGGTTGCCGGGCCGGTAGACCTTGCGGGCGTTGAGCAGCATGGTCCGCAGGCCGATGTCGGGGAAAGCGTGGGTGACTTCAAAGTCGTCGAAGTGGGTTTGGCCCGGCAGGATGTCTTCCAGCAGCGTCCGCAGGGCGGGCAGGTCCCACTGGCCGTCGCCGAGGCTGTAGATCGGGCACTCCTCGGTCTGCTCCGGCGTGACGCGGAAGGTCCGGTAGAAGGCGCGGTTGGCCGAACACACGGTCAGTGCGGCGTCGAGGACCAGAAACGGGACGCGCCCGGTGTCTATGATGTTCTGGAGGTAGTCCTGGGCGGCCTCGGCCACCTGCCGCCGGTCCTGTTCGGCTTCGAGCTGCGCCATGTAGTGCTCACGGTCTAAGGAAAAAGGTTCGGCCATGAGTCCTCCCCCGTTTGGGTACGCAGCTCAAATCGTGGCTTGAAGATGGGGCGGGGGTGGTGGGGAAACATGTCTTGCCTCCGTTCGCCCCGCCCTTTATTATACCATAGGTTAGGCGGGATACAACAGGCAGAAGGCGGCAGTCAGGCCGGGCGCAGTGTCTCGAACAGCGCGAGCGCTTGGCTGAGGCGGGTGGGGAAGAGCCAGCGGGCGAGGGCCTGCCCGTGCCACGCCCCCGCGCCGTCCAGGTCGGCGGGGAACAGGGGGAACAGGCCGGCGGTGTGTAAAGCCCCGGCCACGGTGTCGGTGTCGGCCTGGCCGTCGGAGGAAAGCAGGGCGAGGGGGCCGAAGGGGCAGATCTCGATCTGGACCTGCCCGCTTTCGGTTTCGAGCAGCAGGGACGGGAGGGCGTCTTTGCTCCCCCCGTCGTCCAGGCGGGTCAGCGGGCCGAGTTCCGCCAGCGCATCCAGGGGCAGGTCAGGAACGCGCAGAAGGCCCTCCCAGCC
>CAXTWM010000357.1:0-4945 GCA_964247915.1 uncultured Armatimonadales bacterium
TTCTTGTTCTTGACAGAATCCTTGCCGCGTGATATATTACAGTTGTCCCGGCCTCCCTGTCACCGCCGCCGCGCACACCGCACCACCCGACCACACCGGAGGAAAGTTCAATGGCCGTCAGCACCACCTGGTATGTGCCCCCGTTCTCCGACACCAACACACGCCCGACCTCGCTCCTCTCGCCCTACGGCAGACACGGCGACCACCAGGCGCTCCAGCTCAAGGCCGCGCAGCCCCTCACTGTGTCGCTTTGCAGCGCCAAGGTGTGTGAGCACTGGTCCCGTGGCGTCCTGGGGCTTGCCAAGGCCAAAACCAACAACCTCCTGATTCGCAGCCAGAGCGCGCTCGGCAAGGAGATCGAGGTCGAGCGCGTCCACTTCTACGACACCGGGATCAAGCCCAAAGACCTCCTCACCAACTTCCAGTACCCGACCCTGTATGTGTCCCCCGACTACAAAGCCGCGGACCGCCTCTGGCTCGAGGTCGAGATCGTGGAAGTGGAACTCCACCCGCACGACTCCGACGTCCTGGAAAAGTCCGTGGAGCACTTCGCGGCGGGTGCGGGCACGGTGTTCCCCGCCCTCGCCCCTTACGCCGCCGCGTCCACGGGGCTGCTCGCGGCGGCGGAAACGCTCCTCGGGTCGCTGAGGAGGAACACGACGGTCCTGAAGGCCCATATGGCCCTCGTGCCGCACGGCTGGGAGGGGGTCACGCTCCGGCAGGGGGACTATGTGCTCTTCGACCGGGAGGTGGACGGGAGCCGGTACATGCTCGATTATGAGGGGCAGCTGTTCGGACCGGAAGGGAAGACCCTCGCCGACCTGGACTATGTGGTCATCAACGTCTCCGCCGACCAGGACCAAGGCCCGGATTTCCCCGCGCAGCAGGCGGCGACGCTGCTCACCCAGCTCCATGCCGACCGGATGAGCGGCTCCACGGCGGGCGTGAACGCGCTGACGGACGCCCTCCAGCAGTACAACGTCTTCCAGGACCTGAAACGCTACAGCGAGTTGGGGCGAAAGCCGGAAGCCTCCCGCACCCCGGCGGAGACTGCCCTGATGGCCCGCATCGCCGCCAAGCCGGAGCTGAAAGACTTCCTTCCCCATTAGCGTCGTGTCCCCTGTGCCCCGGACTGCGTGGATGAACAGAAAGCATAAAGCCCGGCCCTTTAGGGCCGGGCTATTCCTGGCTCCGCCGGTGGGTCGCCCTTTCGGGGCTGTAGATGAGCCGTTGCGTAGGGGCGTGATTCATTGCGCCCTTTCCGTAACCCTGAAGGGGCAGCCCCTCCGAGTAGGCCCGGCCTTCAAGCCGGGCGTATGACTTCACCCTCATGATTGTTGCTCTCACGAATCCTCCGCATCTCCCGGACCATCTCCTCTAAAGACATCTCCGCCGTCCCCAAGCCAGCCCGTACCTCATCGAACAGGGCCGGGGTTTGAGTATCCCCTTCGTGGGCGGAAGGTGCAGGATCAACTGTTGACATGATTTCTCTCCGGTTTCCGTTATACCATATGAGCCGGCTTCACGCCACCCATATAAAAAGCCTCCGTCGCTCTACTTTACAAGCAGCCAAAGAAATGTTCGCCGCGTATTGACAGAGCACTTGCCACATGATAGAATACAGCGTTCTGGTTTTGTGCCGTTGCCGTGCGGATGCGCTACCGCAAAGGGGAAACGATCATGCCTAAACTCGCGCGAGTAGAGAATTGCCCAAATTGCGAGAAGGAGACGACGTTCGATATCGATTCCGGCAGAGACGCACTTCCTGGAGGCGGCAAGCCGGGTGCCGTCAATCCAGCTACAGAAGACAGCTATGTGTGTCAGGAATGTAAGAAGACCTTTAGAAAAAGCGATGGGATACTTGAGTCAGTGACGGGCAAAGGTTTCGCCGCAGAAAAATATCATCCCAACAAATCCACCTCATAGTGTGCTGACCGTTAGTAGCGCACTCTGATACTGTGCCAACCGCGAGGAGGTCACATAACAAGCCAGAAGCTCTAAACCGAGTTTCTCCTGGATTCGATTGCAATATGCCTAGAAATTGTCCCAAAGATGACGTTAAAGTTATTGGTTCTGACTGAACTGGAAGGCAGAGATAGGCCGTGAATTACTACTGTAGACTGTGCGACAAACCGTTAAGCCATGGACAGCGGATGTGTTCATGCGGTCAAGTTTTTGGCAACCCCGTCCCAGAAAAAGACGATCAGGTAGGAGTTGTCTATTGGGAGCCGGTGCGTCCGTCTTCTAACGAAGCTAAGGTTCAGAGTGCCTGGGAGACATGGAACGGCATTAACCCAGCGGCCAAAGCTGCGGGATTCGGTGCGTTGGCGGTTTTGCTGATCGTGTTCGTCATCGCTGGAAACCACAGTAATGCGACCACTGCTGGCGACCGTGATGTTTTGCCCGTCGTCACACCCCGAAGTGAATCATCACGGGCATACATTCGGGGGCGGACTAGAGTTGAACCCTTCAACGGTCAAGAACCCGGCAACCAGCCGCGTCCGGTCAATCTACCAGATAATTCTGCCCCTGTTCAGTCGCCTGAATCCACTCCTGTTCAAGCAACTGACTCCGCTACGAGTGTTCAGGCTGCCGACAGCCAGTTCGACGCGGAGAATGAGTCATACATGGAAGGCGTTGCAAGCCATGGGATCACAGATGTAAATACAGTCAGAACCGTCGCCCACGCCATTCTCAGAGGCTACGTCAATGATAGTCCAGTTCAAGACGCTTCCAAGCGGGAGACTGATTTTGAGTATACAAGGAACGGCCTGGATGTGCTTGCCAAGTATGATGCGAATGAGAAGGAGGCTGGTGCATGGCGATTGGCATCAGACGCGGCTCAGGGGCAGGATGCCAGCGCTGTTATCCAACGGTTGAACTCACTAAAGACGGTCAACTTGAACTGGGACAATTTTGGGAAAAAAGGTGCTGATATTGATGATGGTTCAGGTCTAGCTCTAGGAATAGTTATTATGGGCATTCTGAAATCACGCTAACACTCATATGTTATGTGTGGTCGCTTTGATCTTCGTGGTGCTCGCATTCCGAGAAAATGCTTTCAAGAAGCAGAGTACGATGAAAACCGGCAGCCCAAAGGGCTGCCGGTTTTTTGTCGCCTTCTCTCCACGGCAGGAGAATCCACGGCGGCTGGGGAAACTGGCTCGTACTATCACGGAACGATCGTCAGAGAGGACTAATGCCTTGACCAAAGTTGTGATCATCGGGGCGGGGAGCCAGTTCGGGGGGAAGCTGTCGCGGGACATCCTGGCGTTCCCGGCCTTGCAGGGGGCGACGATCGCGCTGTGCGACACGGACGCCGAGAAGCTGGAGCGGGTGGGGCGGTATGTGCAGCGCATCGTGGACGGGCACGGCCTGCCCGCCCGCGTCGAATCGTCCACGGACCGGCGGGCGCTGCTGGACGGGGCGGATTTCGTCGTGACCAGCATCTCGGTCGGCGGGCCGGCCTATGCGGGGTTTCCGTTCACGGCGGAGCTGAACCTGCCGTACCAGAAATACGGCCTGAGCCAGTCGGTCGCGGACACCATCGGGGTGGGGGGCGTGTTCCGGTTCCTGCGGACGGCCCCGGTGCAGCTCGCCGTCTGCCGGGACATGGAGGAGCTTTGCCCGGATGCGCTGCTGCTCAACTACACCAACCCGATGGCGATGCTGACCTGGCTGCACTCCGGGGCGTCCACGGTCGCCAACGTTGGCCTGTGCCATTCGGTCCAGGGCACGTCGCGCGAATTGGCCCGTTACATCGGCATCCCTTACGAAGAACTCACCTATCTGGTGGCGGGGATCAACCACCAGGCGTGGTTCCTGAAGCTGAAGCAGGGCGGGGAAGACCTGTACCCGCGCCTGCGGGCCTGCCTGGACGACCCCGAGACGCTGGGCAAAGACCGGGTGCGCTTCGAGATGCTGCGCTTCTTCGACTACTTCGTCACCGAGTCCACGCGGCACTGCTCCGAGTACCACCCGTATTTCCGCCGCACCGAGGAACTGCGGGAGCGCTACGGCCTGGACCAGTGGATCGCTTCGGAGCAGGAGCGGGCGCGGGAGTGGACGCCCGACGACGCGCCGCTGCCGACGCTGGAGCTGTCCGGCGAGTACGCCGCCGAGATCATGCACGCCATGACGACCGGCAAGCCGTTCGCCTTCAACGGCAACGTCCTAAACACCGGGCTGATCGACAACCTCCCCGACGGCTGCTGCGTCGAGGTGCCGTGCCTGACCGACCGGGCGGGCGTCCACCCCTGCCACGTCGGCGCGCTGCCGCCGCAGCTCGCCCACCTGAACCTGTCCAACATCGCCGTGCAGGAGCTGGCCGTGCGGGCCGTCCTGGAGCGCGACCGCCGCCTGGCCTTGCAGGCGTGCCTGCTGGACCCGCTGACCCGCAGCGTCCTGTCGCTGGACGACACCCAGGCATTGTTCGACGAGATCTGGGCGGCGGAGGCCGGTCTGCTGGCGTATTTCGAGGCGGGGTGAGGGAAGGCGCCCCCCGGCCCCCAATTCTGGGGGGGTAGGAGGAGACCCCCGACCCTGAAGGGCCGGGCTACCACTCACGCCGCCCGGCGGAGCGGGATGGCCCCGCGCGGCCCCTGCCACTCTTCCCGTGAGTCGGGGGCCGGCTGACGGTGCTTCAGGTACATCGCCAGCGCCATCCGCGTGCAGTCCTCCGCCGTCTTCCGCCACGACGCGCTCCGCAGGGCGGACTCGCCCACTTCCGGGAAGTCCACCGAGAACACGTCCACGGCGTCCTGCGCCTCGTACTGCGCGACCAGCGCGGCGGTCGCCCGGCGCGCGTCCGATGCCGAAAAGCACCAGACCTGCTTGGGCGAGCGGACGCCGTCCGCGCTGCCGGACGCGGCCATCACAACGATCATAGGTCTTTCCTTCTCGCCCCGATGCGAGTCGCGAGGAAGCCGGCGGTCATCACCGGGAG
>CAXTWM010000358.1:0-4905 GCA_964247915.1 uncultured Armatimonadales bacterium
GATAAGGGGGAGGGCGGGGGAACCCCGCCCCTTTTTCCCATTTCAGGCGGAACGGACACTATGGAACTCGACTACTCAAAACTCGCCAAAGGCTTCCCCAAACCGATCGAGCGCGTTTACCTGCTCCTGGGCAGCGACGACGCGCTCAAGCGCGAGGCCCTGCTCAAGCTGACCGGGCCGCTGCTCGACCCGTCCTTCGCCGACTTCGACCGCGAGGAGCGGGACATCCCGCCCACCGGGGCCGGGGAGCCGGGCGAGGCCGCCCGCGCCGTCCTGGCCTCGGCGGGCGGCGTCCCGATGGCCTCGGAGCGCCGCGTCGTCGTCGTCACGGGCGTGCAGCGCCTGGGCAAAGAAGACCAGGACGTGCTGGCGGCGGGGCTGCCGAAGTTAGGGGACCTGTCCTGCCTGGTCCTGATTGCCGGGGCGACGGAATATGACGCGGGCAAGGTCAAGGGGAAGGCGCTGGGGACGAAACTGCTGAACGCCGTCGCCAAAGCGGGCGCGACCGTGCTCTGCGACGCGCCCGGCGAGGGCGGCCTCCAGTCCCGCGCCAACGCCCTGCTCAAAGAACGCGGCAAGACCATCGAGCCGGCAGCCCTGGCCCTGATTATGGACCGGGCGAAGGCGACGGCGGCGGAGCGGGGTGGGGGCGGCCGGACCGGCGACATCAACGTCCTGATCAACGAGCTGGAGAAGGCCATCGCACATGCCGGTGACCGGCCCCAAGTCACCCGCGCCGACGCCGAGGCGGTCGGGCTGCACACAGTCCAGGACAACATCTTCGCCCTGTTGGATGCCGTGGGCAGCCGCGACCCGCGCCGCGCTCTGGACGAGGCCGACAAGATGCTGGACGCGGGGGACAAGCCGGACGGCGTCGCCGCCCGGACGTTCGTCATGCTGGCCCGCCACCTGCGCCACCTGTGGGGGGCGAAGTATCTGGCCGACCACCGCTTGAACGGCTTCAACCTCAAGGGCGGCCTGCCGCCCGATGTCCAGGCCGTGCTGTCGGGCGAGATGATCGGCATGACCGCCCGGCAGTCGTTCCTGCTGAAGAACTTGCAGGAGCAGGCGCGCGGCTGGACCTACCCCGCGCTGGCGGACGGCCTGCGCCGCGTCCTGGCGAGCGACATGGCGATGAAGAGCATCCCCGCCGGGGCGGCCCTGAACGCTTCCGCGCCCGCCGACGACCCGGCCTCCAATCTTCGACTCCTGGTGGTGGAACTATGTCGTCCCTCCTGATGCGAATCGCGGCACTGTTTCACGGGGCTGAACCCCTGTGCTTTAGAAGTGCAAGCCCCCGCCTGCGCGGGCGAAGAAAGAACCAGGCATCTTGCTCTTCTGCCCGCGCAGGCGGGGAGTTGCTCTGCCGAAGCACGGGGGTTCAGCCCCGTGAAACGCTTTCCCCTGTTCTTCTCCTCGTTTTTCTCGCCCTGACCTCCGGCGTCCGGGCCGCGCCCACGGTGTCGGTGCGCGCGTTGCCCGCCCCCGGCCTGGCCGCTTACGGGCAGGCCGAGTGGAGGGTCACGCTGGACAAGACCTACGCCAACCCGTTTGATCCGGACGAGATCGCCGTGGACGCCGCCTTGACGGGGCCGAAAGGGCAAGTCATGCGCCTGCCCGGCTTCTGGTTCCAGGACTTCCGCCGGGGGGCGAACGCCGACGGCTCCGAAACCCTGACGCCGCAGGGCAGCCCCGAATGGCGCGTCCGCTTCTGCCCGCCCGCGCCGGGCCGCTGGCGGCTGGCCGTCACCGCCCGCGACTCGACGGGGACGGGCACGACCCCCGCCCTCACGTTCATGGTGCAGCCCTCCAAAGTGCCCGGCTTCGTCCGCCGCGCGCCGGGCAGTGACCGCTACCTGGAATACGACAGCGGCGCGTCCTTCTTTCCCATTGGCGAGAACGTCTGCTGGGCCGGGCGGCGGGGGCTGGCCGATTACGAGACCTGGTTCCCGCACCTGTCAGCCGCAGGCGGCAACTACGCCCGGCTGTGGATGGCGAACCGGCCCCTGGAGCATGGCAAGAACGGCCTGGGCCGCTACGACCTCGCCGCTGCCTGGTACTTCGACCGGGTGCTGGGCCTGGCCGCCCGCTACGGCATCCGCTGCATGATGGCCCTAGGCACCTACGGGGAGTTCACGACCGGCGGCTACTTCAACGAGGGCCAGTGGCCGGTCAACCCCTACAACAAGATCAACGGCGGCCCCGCTGCCACCCCCGCCGACTTCTGGACCGACGCTCAGGCGCGCGCCTCCTACCGCCGCCGCCTGCGCTACCTCGTTGCCCGCTACGGGCCGGAAACGAGCCTAGCCTTCTGGGAGTTCTGGAACGAGACCGACGCCCCCGCGCCCTGGGTGGCCGAGATGGCGGCGTATCTGAAGCATAACGACCCGTACCGGCATCTGGTGACCAATTCTTACTCTACCGTGGGCACTCCGGCGGTCTGGAACCTGGCCCAAGTTGACCTGACTCAGACGCACCGCTACGGCGACGAGGGCACGATGAAGGACATCGCCCCGGTCATCCTAGACGACGCCCGGCTGCACGACCGCTACGACAAGCCGCACTTCATGGGCGAGTTCGGCATTTCCTGGCGCGGCGACGACTCCAAGTTCGACCCCCAGGGCATCGGCACCAACCTGCACAACGGCCTGTGGGCGTCCGCGCTGACCGGCGACGCGGGCGGGGCCTCGATTTGGTGGTGGGATAATTACGTCGAACCCCAAGATCAGTACCCCCGCTTCACCGGCCTGGCGCGCTTCGTCGCCGCCGTGGACTGGCCGCGCCGCCGGTTCGCCCCGCTCGCCCTCCCGCCGCCGACGCGCGGGCGGAACGCGCCCGAGACCTTCTCCGATCTGGTCCTGACCCCGACGTCCGCCTGGGGCGACAAGGCGACCGCGCCGGTCGTCCTGCACCGTGACGGGACGACGACCGGCGGCCCGCTCCTGTCCACCCTGTTCGGCCCCGAGAAGCCCAATAACCGTAGCGTCCTCGCCCTGCGCGTCAATCTGCCGCGCCCGACGACCTTGACCCTGCACATCGAGACGGTCTCCAACAAGGGCCGCCTGCGCGTCGGCTTGGACGGTCAGCCCGCCGGCGACTACGTTTTCAACGCCGCGCCGGGCCAGGGCGGGGGATATGAGAGCACCAAGTCATTCCCCGAGTACGGCGGCGTCTACCAGGCGCTGTTCAACACGGATCGCACCTTGGCCCTGCCCGCCGGCCCGCACATCGTCACATTAGAAAACACCGAGGGCGACTGGCTCCAGATCACGACGCTGACCCTCGCCCACGCCCTGCCCTCGCGCTTCGCCCTCCTGCGGACGGCGGCGCTCCAGGACGCGGGCACGGGCGAAACCCTGCTGTGGCTCCAGGACCCGGACTCCAACTGGTTCAACGACCGCGCGGGCAAACTGCCGTCGCCCCAGACCGGCCTCCGCCTGATCCTCCCCGTCCCGCGCCCCGGCCTGTACCAGCTTGCCTGGTGGGACACCCGCCGGGGCGTCCCCGTCCAGACCCAGCGTTTGGCCTCGTCGGGGAAACGCCTGCGCGTGTCCGTTCCCACCTTCACCCGCGACATCGCCCTGCGCCTGGTGCCCGTCAGATAGAAAGCCAAACAGAAAAAGGCCGCGTCAGAAAAATCTGACGCGGCCTTTTCTTCCAGTGGAGCTAAGGAGATTCGAACTCCTGACCTTTCCCGTGCGAGGGGAACGCACTACCAACTGTGCTATAGCCCCGTTATTTCCTTCTTCGCTTGCCCTTGCCCCGGTTCAGGCTGCCATAGCTGGGCGTCAGGCTGTGATGATTCGGACACAGTAACAGCAAATTCTCAGGCCGGTTGTTATCCGAGTCGCCGTCTATATGGTGTGTTGTGATCGGTACATTTCCTGTTACTGGATGCCGTTCACACCACCCGCAAGTTTCGCAGCACTCTCCGCGCGTTTGTATCAGATACCGCCGGATCATTAGCGATGTCTGGCCGCCGCTGCGAATGCCGCTCTCCAAGCCGCCTAGCCAGCGGTCAATCCAATCGCGGTACTGGCGCTCCACTTGGCAGGCATTGGAGCAGTATCGCGGCTTCGTTCCGACCGGCTTGCCGCAGTTACGGCAGGAGCGGTGTTTATGTAATTGTCGATTGTTGCGGGCACCGAAGGGAGAACAACTCAGACAGTATTTGCGGTGGTGCAAATTCCGCGTGACGCCTTCAATGACAACATAATTGGCGAAAGACTGGCTGCAAACCAAACAGACCGGCATCGCTGCTCCTCCCTAAGCGAACACGCCTATTCTAGCACAGGCGGGGCGGCGCTGTCAATGCCTCTGCGACGAGATTATCTTCTCCTGCTCCAATAGGGCCAGGTCGCGGCCCACCAAATGCTGATGACGAACTCGGCTCCCGTCCACAGGCCGAACTTGCCTTCCAAAACGCGCACGACGAAAAACCCGCACGCGAGGAGGAGCACGACAGCAACGAAGACGGTCATCCTGGCGTTATAACTGAGCTTCATGGCCTTGTCAAGCTCCCCTCGGCCTACAGCGGGATGTCTATGCTTTTGCCCTGCGACTCTCGGAAGCGCATCAGCTCCAGCCCGAGGAACAGCGGGTCCAGGTTGACGATGCCGCTCAGGCGCTCGATGGCTTTTGTCAGCAGCCGCTCCTGGGCGTCGTCGCGCGGGGCGCCGGGCGGGGGCATCATCACGTCCATCGTGTCCGAGATCATCTTCACCGCCGTCAGGATGAACTGCGCCTGGCCCTGGGCGTACTTGATGTAGGGGGCGGACTTGTAGCCCTGCCCCAGCCGCTCGTTCAGCTTCTCCCAGGAGGGGCTGACGGTGCGGCTGGAAGGGGCGGACGGCCGGGCCGCCGTGGGCGGCGGCCCTCGGCAGCACCGAAGACCAGGAAGTGGAC
>CAXTWM010000359.1:0-4888 GCA_964247915.1 uncultured Armatimonadales bacterium
CCTATCTTGCCCCTCTCCCTTTGGGGGAGGGGTTGGGGAGGGGTTTTATCCTATGGCACGTTTCCTACTCCAACGAATCGGGCTGGCCCTGCTTTCCATCTGGGCGGTCTGCACCATCACCTTCTTTATCGCTTTCCTTGCGCCCGGCGACCCCGCCGAGATGGCGGCGGGGCAGCATTCGGACCCCGCCACCATCGCCCACGTCCGCCACGAGTTCGGGCTGGACAAGCCGCCGCTGACGCGCTACGGCCTGTATCTGTGGGACGCCGCCCACGGCGACCTGGGCAAGTCGTACTACACGCGCGAGCCGGTCACGGACTTCCTCAAGCGCGGCCTGCCCAACACCGCCCTGCTGGCGACCTGCGCCATCGTGCTGGCGCTTGTCGTCGGCGTCGGCGTCGGCTTGGCCGCCGCGCTCCGGCCTAACACGTTCCTGGACCGCTTCCTGATGTCGAGCGTGCTGGTCGGCGTCACGCTGCCGAACTTCGTCCTGGCCCCGGTCTTGATCCTGGTCTTCGCGCTGAAACTGGGCTGGCTGCCCGTGGCGGGGTGGGGGGACCCGTCGGACCTGGTCCTGCCCGCCGTCGTGCTGGCCGCCCGGCCCGCCGCGCTGGTCGCGCGGATGACGCGGGCGTCCATGCTGGAAACGCTGCGGCAGGACTACATCCGCACCGCCCGCGCCAAGGGGCTGTCGCCGGCGACGGTCCTCATCAAGCACGCCCTGAAGAACGCCTTCCTGCCCGTGCTGACCACGGCGGGCGTCTCGTTCGGCTACCTGCTGTCCGGCTCGTTCGTCGTCGAGACCATCTTCACCGTGCCCGGCGTCGGCTACCAGTCCATCAACTCGCTGTTCCAGCGGGACTACTCGGTGATCCAGGGGACGACCCTGCTGCTGGCCGTGGTCTTCGTCGCGACCAACCTGGTCATTGACCTGCTGTACGCCGTCCTAGACCCGCGCGTCAAGGCGATGGAGGGGGCCTAAGCCAATGAGCGTCACGCTGGAACAAGAGCGCGAAGAGCTGATGGAGCTGGGGGAGGCCCCGGCGAGTCCCACCCGGCTGGTCTGGCGGCAGATGCGGCGTAACCCGCTGGCGATGGCGAGCCTGATCGTCCTGGCGCTGATCGTCCTGCTGGCGGTCTTCTACCCGATGGTCTCGCCCTATCGCTACGACCACCAGACCAGCGACTACAGCGCGCCTTCGTCGGCCCGGCACTGGCTGGGGACGGACGACTCGGGCTACGACACGCTGACCCGGCTGGCGGCGGGCGCGCGCATCTCGCTGATCGTCGGGGCGGGGGTCGAGGCGCTCGTCCTGCTGGTGGGCGTCCCGGTCGGCCTGATCGCGGGCTACTACGGGAAGTGGGCGGACGTCGCGCTGATGCGGCTGACCGACATGATGTTCGCCTTCCCGGACATCCTGCTGGCGATCCTGATCATGGCGATCCGGGGGCCGAGCATCCTGAACATCTTCATCGCGCTGGGCATCACGGGCTGGCCCGGCTTGGCGCGGCTGGTGCGCGGGCAGGCGCTGGCCCTGCGCGGGCGCGAGTATGTGGAGGCGGCCCGTGCCCTGGGCGTGCCGGACGCGCAGATCATCACGCGCCACCTGCTGCCCAACCTGCTTTCGCCCATCGTCGTCGCCGCCACGATTGACATCGCGGGCATCATCATCGCCGAGGCGACCCTGTCGTTTCTGGGAATCGGCGTTCAGGACCCCAAGCCGAGCTGGGGCAAGATGATCTCCGGGCCGCTCGAATCGGGCTACTACCGCGCGCACCCCGAACTGGTGATCTACCCCGCTCTTTGCCTCTCGCTGACCGTCCTGAGCCTGAACTTCCTGGGCGACGCCCTGCGGGACGCGCTGGACCCGCGCTCCGAGAAGGGCGCTTAAGCGACTGCCTGGGCCTGTGGTTCGTGTCCGTCCTGCCGTTCGATGTCGGTAAGCGCCTGGTACAAATCGTTGGGCGCACCCTGGGCGTGTTCCTCGCCTCCCCGAATTGCCTCATACAGTTTCGCCCCCACGACTGCTCCCAGCAGGGGGCCGACGACGTAGACCCAGGAGTGCGTCAGGGCCGCGCCACCCGCGAACAGCGCAGGCCCCAGCGAGCGGGCCGGGTTCATGGAGCCGCCCGTCACCGGCCCGCCGATTAGCACGTCGAACACCACCGTCAGCCCTATGGCAAGCCCCGGAACCGCGCCATTGGCCCGCCGGTCCGTGGCGACCGCGCTGATGACCAGCATCAGGAAAAACGTCAGCGCGGCCTCCACGCCGACCGCACGGGCGGCAGGCCCTGGTGCGGGGACATGCGTGCCGTGGCCCACGCCGAACAGCAGCGCGGCCAGCCCCGCCGCCGTGACCGCGCCAGCCAATTGCGCCGCCCCGTAGGGCAGGACGTACCGCCAGGGGAAGCGGCCCGCGACGGCAAGGCCAAGTGTGACGGCGGGGTTGAAGTGCGCCGCCGAGATGTGGCCGAGCGCGTAGATCATGGCGAGGACGGACAGGCCCGAAACCCACGCCGCCGCCATCAGGCTGCCGTCACCGCCCGCGAAGTGACCCGACGCGGACAGGGCGACGGGGGCGAAGACGATCCCGAACGTGCCGACAAACTCCGCGAGGTAGCGGCGCATCATGGCGTGACTGACTTCCCGCTTTTCAGCAGTTCTTGGCTTTCCATCATCCGCAGCAGGCGGAGCCGTCGGCGGGCTGGGCGCAGCAGGGCGGGCCGCCCGCCTGTGCCTGCGCCGACGCCGCACAGCAGGCCGCCGCGTTCGAAGCCACGCCGCCCGCCGCGAAGTGGTCATCCTCCTCGTCGCCTAGCTCGTCCAGAAGGGTGTAAACCTCCCAGCCGTTGTTGTCCGGGTCGTGCGCCCAGATCTTGTCCTGGCGGGCATAGCAGCAGACGGTGTCGCCCTCGTCAAAGGAGGCGAGGCCGGACGCGATCAGCCGCTCCCGCGCCGCCTGCACCTCGGCGGCCGTGCCGACCTGGATGCCCAAGTGCGAGAGCGCCCCCGCGCCTCCCGCGAAAGCCGACTCTTGCAGGGCCAGTTTCAGCGGCGGGTTTGCGAGGTCGAAGTTGGCGTACCCCGGCCGCCGCTTGTGGGCCGGGACGCCAAAGAAGCCTTCATAAAAGGCGACCGACCGCTCGATGTCCGTGACGTTGAGCGAAACGTGTGCCTTGGGAACAAAGGCGCCCGTTCCGAGGAGGGTGGCAGTGTCAGCAGCAGTCATTCAGGGAGGGTCCTTTCTGGTTTCCGGCAAGTTGTTCGTTGAAGTAGGCCGCGAGCATCGCCACGGCGTCCCGGTTGACGCCGCAGATCATGTTCTTGCCGCGCCGCTCCGTCGTGATGAGGCCAGCCAGGCGCAGCTCTTTCAGGTGGAATGAGATGGAGGACGTGATCTTGTCCGCGCCCGTCACCTGGCAGCAGACCTCGCCCACGGTCGGCCCCCGGATGGGGCGCACGTCGCCCGTTTCTTCCACGGCGACGGGGCAGCAGCAGTCCCGCAGGAACTCAAAGATGCGGAGGCGGGTGGGGTCACCCAGCGCCTTGAACATCAAGGAAATGTCATTCGTCTCGCTCATCAATTGTTCATTTCTAGAAATGTAGAAACATTATTAGCATCATACCATGCCGCGTCGGCGGTTGTCAAGCCTGGACAGCGGGGTAATCTGAGCCTGTCACCAAACCATGACCCAGGAGAAGCTTATGCCAAGTGTGACCGGCGTCGTCGAGACGGCGCTTTATGTGGACGATCTGGAACGGTCGGGGCGGTTCTATGAGGCGGTCTTCGGCTTCCGCCCGCTCATGGCCGAGGAGAGGATGCGGGCGTACAGCGTCGCCGACAGACAGGTGCTGCTGCTGTTCAAGAAGGGCGGTTCGACGCAGCCCTCACCCATGCACGGCGGCGTCATCCCGCCGCACGACGGGCGCGGGACTCTGCACCTGGCGTTCGCGATCCCGCCCGAGGAGGTCGCGCCGTGGCAGCGGCAATTGGAAGAGAACGGGGTGGCGCTCGAAAGCCGGGTGCATTGCGGCGACGACAGCCCGCAAGGCGACAGCCTCTACTTCCGCGACCCCGACGGCCACCTGATCGAGCTGATCACGCCGGGGTGCTGGCCGATCTATTAGGACAGTGAATCAGGGCGCGATAGGCGCGACGTAAGCAGGGAAGCCTTTCTTCTGGAGGTCTCCTGCCGCCTTGTTCGCGCCGCTCTTGGAGCGGTATGCGCCGGCCTGGACCTTGTAAACGAGGTGGTCGCCCTCGCGCTCGCTGCGGGTGCTGGCGGTGTAGCCCTGCCCGCGCAGTTGGTCGGCGATGCTGCGGGCGTTGCTTTCATCGGTGTAGGAGCCGGTCTGGACGCGGAACTGGGCCTTGCTCTGGGCCTTGCTCTGGGCCTTGCCGCCGCCCTCCTGCCCAGATTCGGGATCGGCGGGCCTGCCGACGCGCTCGAAGTCCGGGTCCGCCGGGGCGGCAGGCGGGGCGGGCGGCCTGCTGTCGTCTTTGGGCGGCGCGGCGTCGTCGGGCGTGGCCGCCGGCGGAGGCGTCGCGTCACTGGGGGCGGCGCTGTCCGGCGCGGTCGCATCGGACGGCTCTTTGGCGGGCCTGGCCCTGACCGGTGGCACGGCCTCCTGGCTGGCTTCCGTGTCGGCGGGCGGGGTGGGGGCCGGCTGGTCCACGCGCCGCAGGACCGGCGTGCTTTCCTCGCGGATGACGATGCGGGGAGCGCCGGGGGCCGTGTAATTGCCGTTGGCGCGCGGGCGCAGGGCGGGCGGCGCGGTGGCCGGGGTCCGGATGGCCGGCGCGTTCGCTGGGCGGGCCGGGGAGGGCGCCCAGCTGCGCGGCCTGCTCCGTGCCGTGGTCGCGCGCGAAAGCGAGTGGCTGGCCCC
>CAXTWM010000360.1:0-4885 GCA_964247915.1 uncultured Armatimonadales bacterium
CTACGTTGGAAACTTCGCGGGCGTACTTGATGATGAACTGCTTGCGCGGCTCGACCTTCTCGCTCATCAGGATCGAGAACATGTCCGCCGCCGCCTCGGCGTCCTGGAGCGTGACGCGGGCCAGCGTCCGCGTCTCAATGTCCAGCGTGGTCTCGAACAGCTCCTGCGCGTTCATCTCGCCCAGGCCCTTGAAGCGGCCCACCTGGACGTCCTTGCGCTTCAGCTCCTTGACCATCCGGTCCCGCTCCTCCTCCGACCGGGCGTACAGCCGCGTGTCTTTGCCGGACTTGATCGAATAGAGCGGCGGCTGGGCGATGTAGACGTGCCCCTGCTCGATCAGCGGCTGCATGTAGCTGAAGAAGAACGTCAGCAGCAGCGTTCGGATGTGGTCGCCGTCCACATCGGCATCCGTCATGATGATGATGCGGTCGTAGCGCAGCTTGGACATGTCGAACTTGGACGTCGCCTCGCCCTCGTCGTCCTCGTCGCTGTCCACCTTGATGCCGATGCCCAGGGCCGTGATCAGGCTGCGGACCTCGTTGTTCTCCAGCGTCTTGTCCAGCGCGGCCTTGCTGGTGTTGATGATCTTGCCCCGCAGCGGCAGGATCGCCTGGTAGCGCCGGTCCCGGCCCTGTTTTGCCGAGCCGCCGGCGCTGTCGCCTTCCACGAGGAAAAGCTCGCACTTCTTGGGGTCGCGCTCGGTGCAGTCGGCCAGCTTGCCGGGGAGGTTGGAGTTCTCCAGGCTGGACTGGCGCTTGATCAGGTCGGCGGCCTTGCGGGCGGCGTCGCGGGCGCGCTGGGCAGTGAGGGCCTTGTCAATGATCTTCTTGCCGACGGCGGGGTTTTCTTCCAGGAACTGCGTCAGCCCCTCGCCCATGATCGAGTTGACGATGCCTTCTACCTCGGAGTTGCCGAGCTTGGCCTTGGTCTGGCCCTCGAACTGAGGCTTGAAGAGGCGCACGGAAAGAACGGCGGTCAGGCCCTCGCGGACATCGTCGCCGCTCAGGTTCGTGTCCTTCTCTTTCAGCGCGCCGGACTTGCGGGCGTACTGGTTGATGACGCGCGTGAGCGCCGTGCGGAAGCCCGACAGGTGTGTGCCGCCCTCCTTGGTATGGACGTTGTTGGCGAACGACAGCACCGACTCGGTGTAGGTATCGTTGTACTGCAAGGCGATCTCGACCTGCACGTCCTCACGCTTCTTCAGGAAGTAGATGGTCGGGCACAGCGCCGTCTTGTTCTCGTTCAGGTGCTCCACCTGCTCGGCGATGCCGCGCTCGTAGTGGTACGTCACCGGCTCCGCCCCGCTGGCCTTGTCGTGGAAGTGGATCGTCACCTCGCGGTTCAGGTAGCAGGTGTTGCGGATGCGCGACTCGAAGACTTCCGGCTTGTAGGTGTACTCGCCGAAGATCTCGCTGTCCGCCAACCAGGTCAGCGTCGTCCCGTGTTCGTCCGACGGGCCGATCTCCTTCAGGCCTTTGGGCTTGGGGATGCCCTTGACGCAGCGCAGCTTGTACTTTTTGCCTTTCTGCTCGACGACCGCCTCGCACCACTCGGACAGGAAGTTGACGCAGGACAGGCCGACGCCGTGCAGGCCGCCCGAGACCTTGTAGCCGCCGCCGCCGAACTTGCCGCCCGCGTTCAGCTTGGTCATGGCAAGCTCAACGCCGGACAGACCCGTGGCCTTGTTGATGTCGGCGGGGATGCCGCGCCCGTTGTCGTGGACCGAGACGGTCTTGTCCGCGTTGAGCGTCACCCAGATCTCGGTCGCATACCCGGCCAAGACTTCATCAATGGAGTTGTCCACGATCTCGAACAGGAGGTGGTGCAGGCCCGCCGAGCCGGTGTCGCCGATGTACATGGCCGGGCGGGTGCGGACGTGCTCGACGCCTTCCAGCAGGCGGATGGTGTCGGCGGTGTATTCCTCGCTGACATGGCCCATGGTCCCGGCGTCTTCCACGCCCTCGCTCAGTATCTCCGTCACCACCTGCCGCCCGGTCGTGTCCAGCAGGGCAGTCGCCCTGTCCTGCCCGTTGACGTGTCCGTCCATGTGGTTGACGCCCAGGCCGTCCAGCGCCACCGGCTCGGCACGCTCCGTTTCTTTGTCCAGCAGCGACGCCGCTGTTTTCGTCGTTTTTGCCTTAGCCAATTCGGTTCTCCTACACCAGTGCAGCTCGTCTTGTTATCAACAAGTAGTAGTTATTTGCTGAAAATCTGCTCTAATTATAGCACATTTGGGAAACGCAAGTCAAGCGACAGGACGTGCAAAAGGGGGCCATATTGGGAATATAGCCCTATGGTTTCACCGAACAACCTTGCAAACTTTCTGGACCAGTATTTAGAAACTTCGCGGTACGCCGACGAGCCGCCAACCGTCTTCCGCCCCTTCGGGCGCTCCGTCCACCGCCTGGGCCTGGCGCTGGAGCCGTGGCCGGGCTTGGGCGACTGGGTGCGCCGGGAGAAGCTGGACTCGCTGTTCCTGCACCGGCCCTTCAAGCTGGACACGGGCGACCTGCCCGACGACGTGGGCGTCCTGGCCTCCCACCTGCCGTTCGAGGAGCGCCTGGCTCTGGGGTACAACCCGCGCCTCGCGGACGCCCTGGGGATGTGCCGCCTTCACGCGCTGGGCAAGCGCAAGGGCCGCGCCCTGGGGATGCTGGGGGACGTGCCGCCGCAGACGGTGGGGGCGTTCTACAAGTCGGTCTTCGATGTGTTCGGGGGACGGGAGGACGCGCGGACGTGTGAGCGCAACGAGGTGACGAAGGTGGCGGTCGTCGGGGCGATGACGGCGGAATTGATGCACGAAGCGTCGGAACGCGGGGCGGAAGTCTATGTGACCGGGGCGATGCGCCACCCCGCGCGCGAGGCTATAGTGGACACCGGTCTGGGCGTGATCATCGTCGGCCACCGCCGCAGCGAGGAGTGGGCCTTGCGGACGCTGGCGCACGTCCTGCGCGAGCGCTTCGCCGCCTTGACCGTCTGCCTGCCGAAAGAGCCAGTGACGACCGCCGTTCTGGCCCTCCCGAAGCCGAAGGGCACGGCAAAGGCCCCCGCCGCTCCGTAAAGGGGCGACGGGGGCCTTCGTGAGCGTTTCCTGCCCTTGTTAGGGTTGGATCACTCCGCCCTTACCGGAGGCCGGCTCCGGGGGCAGGGTTCAAGCTCTTCATGGTCTGGACCCTCCTTTGTGGAAGGCGCCGGATTTTGGATGCGCCTTCCCTCTTCCTATCGCCTGGACCGGGGCCGGTGCTAAAGAGAGCACCGGCTCTGAAGAGCCGGCCTACTCAAAGTGGAAGTGCCTCACCCCAATAACCAAGACGCGGCACTGAGGATAGTCCATAGGGGCGCGATTCGTCGCGCCCTGTTCTTTAGGCCGTGCCCCTCCTTAGTCGCGGAGCGACTTTCACGGGAGTAGACCGGCTCTTCAGAGTCGGTGACGCTTCCAGTGCCGGTTTCAGTCATTCTCCCACTGCACATACTGGCGCTGGATCTGGCGGACGTGGTAGGCGATGTTGGCCGACGAGCAGCCCAGACGATCCCCCGCCTCGCGCCAGGTCAGGCCGCTCAACAGGCATTCCAGCACGGCGAGCTGCGTCGCCTTCAGGTGCCGCGCGAAGTCCGCCACCGCCGCCCGCCCCTGTGCCTGGTCCCAGTCGGGGTCGGCCAGCGTCTCCTGCACGACCTCCTCCAGCGGCAGGCAGCGGCGGACGCGCCCCCGCTTCACCGCATCCAGCAGACGCCAGCGCGCCCGCTGGATCAAATACTGCTCCGGGCTGCCGATCTCGATGTCCAGCTCCCGCAGGGCGTCCAGCATCCCCAGCCACGCCTCCTGCAACAAGTCGTCGGCGTTCTCCGACGCGCACCGGGCGTAGTAGCCCGCCATCCGGGTCAGGCGCGGGCGCAGGCTCTCGACGACGGCCTCAACCGCCGCCGGCTCGCCGCGCTGCGCGCGCGCAAAAGCACTCTTCAATGTCCTTCTCCTCGAAACACCCGTCAAAACAGAAAAAGCCGTCAGCACAAGGGCTGCGGCTCGGGCGCGTTGAGAGAAAGGGCCGGATAGCTGAATAAGTATCAGGCGGGGAACGTGCCGAAGCGAGGCAGCCGGTGTGCGGTTGTGGAAAAATCGGTCACAAACATTTGCGGGCAGCCTCCTTTCGGCAGAGTAGGGTCTTACGCTATTATATCGCCTGCGCGCCTCAAATTGCTAAACACACCGAAAATAATTTTTCGCCCCTTGACAATCCGCATTTACCCTGGTAAACTTATTCTATCATCTACCAGGGTAAACGGAGGCCGCACATGGCGAAAGCGCCGCCCCGATTGGGCCGAGTCCAGCTTCAGATCATGCAGATATTATGGGAACGCGGGGAAGCGACCGCCCGCGAGATCACCGACGCGCTCAACCAGGCCGCTCCGGTCGCGCACTCCACGACGCAGACCCTCCTCCGCAAGCTGGAAGACAAAGAGGCCGTGGCCCACGAGAGCCGCGACCGCGTCTTCGTCTTCCGCCCGCTGTCCCGGCAGTCCGAGGTCAGCGAGACCGCCGCCCGCGACCTGCTCACCCGCGTTTTCGGCGGCTCGGTCTACGGATTGGTCTCGCACCTGCTGAAGCACGAGGACATTTCCGACGACGAGATGCGCCGCCTGCGCGAACTGATTGACGAGTCAGGAGCGGAGGAAGCCCGATGACGCCCTTGATCCCCATCGCCCTCGGCCTGCTGCTCCAATCCACCGCCCTGCTGGGAGTCGGGCTGATCGCGCTTCGCCTGGCCCGGCGGCGCGGCCCCGCCGTCCAGTCCCTCGTCGGGCGCGCGACCCTGGCGGGCGTCGGCCTGGCCCGGCTGCTGCCGGCGCGGCTGACGGGCCACGTCCGCCCCTTGTGGCGCATTAC
>CAXTWM010000361.1:0-1387 GCA_964247915.1 uncultured Armatimonadales bacterium
CCGTTCCCCCGCCCGCCCTGCCCGAGAAGCGGGCGTCCGAGGTGTTCAGCGGGGCGCTGTCGGCAGGCTTCAGCCCGCCGAGCGGCGTCGGTCAGCCCGACAAGCTGGAGCCGATGGGCGTGGACCAGCCGGTCGTGATCCAGTTCATCAACCGCATCCTGTCCGACGCCATCGCGCAGGGGGTCAGCGACATCCACTTCGAGCCGCGCCGGGACTCGCTGGACATCCGCTACCGGCAGGACGGGACGCTGCGGCTGGTGGACAGCGTCCAGCGCGAGTTCCAGGCGGCGTGCTCCTCACGGCTGAAGATCATGGCCGAGATGAACATCGCCGAGCGGCGGCTGCCGCAGGACGGGCGCATCTCCGTCCTGCTGGGCGGGCGCGGCGTGGACCTGCGCGTCTCGTCGCTGCCGACTCAGTACGGCGAGTCCATGGTCCTGCGTATCCTGGACAAGTCCTCGGTCCGCCCCAGCCTGGACCAGCTCGGCTTCTCCGAACGCAACCTGAAGGCGCTGGGCGGCCTGATCCGCAAGCCGCACGGCATCGTGCTGGCGACCGGGCCGACCGGCAGCGGCAAGACGACGACGCTCTACAGCGCGATCCAGGAGATCCACACGCCCGACGTCAACATCATCACGGTCGAGGACCCCATCGAGTACGAACTGGACGGGATACGGCAGTCCAACGTCAACGAGAAGGCCGGCCTGACCTTCGCCCGGCAGCTCCGGGCCATTCTGCGCCAGGACCCGGACGTCATCTACATCGGCGAGATCCGGGACCAGGAGACGGCGGAGATCGCGTTCCGGGCCGCCCTGACCGGCCATCTCGTGTTCTCGACCCTGCACTGCAACGACGCGGCGGGGGCCGTGACGCGGCTCTTGAACATGGGCATGGACCCCTTCCTGGTCGCCTCGACCGTGATCGGCGTCCTCGCCCAGCGCCTGGTGCGCCGGGTCTGCCCGCACTGCGCGCGGCCCTGCCCGCCCTCGGACGTGGACCTGGCGGCCTTCGGCATTGACACGGACTCGGCGGAGTTCGGGCGGGCGACGTTCGTCTCAGGCGCGGGCTGCGAGGCCTGCGGCAACATGGGCTACAAGGGCCGCTACAGCGTCCAGGAATTGATGGTCATGGACGACGCCATCCGGTCCCTGACCCTGACACGCGCCCCCTCCAACAAGATTCGCCGGGTCGCGATGGCGCGCGGCATGGCCTCCATGCGCCAGGACGCCGGGACCAAGATCATGCAGGGCATCACGACCTTCGAGGAGGCCCAGAAGCGGGTCTATGTGGAGGAAGGGGCCGAGGAGTAGAGCGAAGGCGCCCGCGCAAAAAAGTCGGCCCGCCCCTCTCCGAAGGGGGGGGGGGCCGGCGCGGGTGATGGGGGGGG
>CAXTWM010000361.1:1397-4885 GCA_964247915.1 uncultured Armatimonadales bacterium
GTGCCGGGGGCCGCGTATACCCCCTACGCCCCCCGCCAAAAAACGCCGCCCCCCCCCCCGCCTAAGCGGGGGGGGCCGTCCGCGTTTCATGCGTCTGTTTCATGCGTCCGCCGGTGCGAGCGGGTGCGGGAAACACGGCAGGCGTGTCACCTTCCGGTGATGGTTAGGCTCCTGGTCAGTGTCACCGTCCCTAGGGTCGCCGTGACCGTCACCGTCCTGGTCGCCGGGCTAAGGTAGGTCGTGATCGGGAAAGTCGCGCTGCTCGACCCCGCCGGGATGACGACGGCCCGGTGCAGGCGCACGACGGACGAGTCGCTGCGTGCCAGGCCGACCACGACATCCATGGGGGTGACGCCGTTGAGGAAGACCCTGGCGGTTACGACCGTCCCGGCGGGGACCGGGGTAGGGAAGGGGAAGACCAGGGCAGTCAGCATGATTGGGCTGACGGTGAGCGTGACCGTGGCGGGGGCGCTGGCATTGATGCCGTTGGTGACGCGGAAGGTGAAGCTGTCGGGTCCGGTGTAGCCCGCCGTGGGCGTGTAGGTCAAGTTGGGTGCCGTGCCTGAGAGTGTTCCATGTGCTGGGTTGGTCTTGACGGCGTAGGTGAGGGGCAGGGCGGGCACATCGGGGTCGGAGCCGGTGAGCGTGACCGCCGTGGGGTTGTTAAGGAGGACGGAAACGCTCTGGGCATTGGCCGTGGGCGTGCCGGCGTTGACGGTAAGACTCACCGTGACCGTGCTGCTGTCGGCGTAGCCGTCGTTGGCTTTGTAGGTGAAGCTGTCCCGGCCGTGGTAGCCGGCGACGGGCGCATAACTGAAGGAGCCATTGGCGTTCAGCGTGAAAGAGCCGGCGTGGGACGGGCCGCCGACGAGCACGGCTTTCAGGCCGTCGCCATCTGCGTCGGTGTCGTCGCCCAGAACGCCGGGGGCTGCGACCGTGAGCGGGGTGTTCAGGCCGGTGCTGTAACTGTCGGGCTGGGCGACTGGTGCAGTGTTGGTCAGATGAACGGTGACAGTCGCCGGGATGCTGGCGGCGCTTCCGTCCGTGGCAGTGAATTGGAAGGTGTCATCGCCGACGAAGGTGTTACCGGGGGAAGGCGTGTAGCGGGCCGTGCTGCCGGACAAAGAGACTGTGCCGTGCGCCGCGCCGCCGCTGGTTCCGACCAGGTGGTAAGTCAGGGCATGGCCGAGGGCGTTGGCGGCGGACAGCGGGATGCCTACGCCCGTGCTG
Source organism: uncultured Armatimonadales bacterium (assembly GCA_964247915.1). Classification (GTDB taxonomy): domain Bacteria; phylum Armatimonadota; class Armatimonadia; order Armatimonadales; family Capsulimonadaceae; genus JANXMY01. Next base: position 2,628 of record CAXTWM010000361.1, read on the forward strand.
TCCCGATGCCCGAGAGTGGCGTCGGCGTTTTGGGCGACCGTGCCCGACAGGAGCGTCAGAACGCCGCTCCCACCGTTGTAGCCACCCGGCGAGTACCCGCCCGCAACGGTGACGTGGGTGGCGGTGTCGCCGGCCTGGGGGGCCTCCGAGGCAATCAGGATGCGCCCGCCGCCTCCCCCGCCGCCATATTCGGAGGTTCCGCCGGTGGCGCTCAGGATGGCGGTCCCGGAGAGGGTGACAGTGCTGCCGAAGGCGATAAGGCTGCCGCCAGAACCCCCGCCGCCCGAGAAGTATACCTCATCGCCATTGCCGCCGTCGGCATAGACGCCTCCGGTGATGGTGAGGGCGCCTTTGGCGCCGATCTCCAAAGCGCCGCCGCCGCCGCCGCCGCCGTCAGCCAGATAACCATCAGATCCGCCGCCGCCGCCGCCGGAGCCGCCTTCTAGGGTCTGCGTCAGATCACCGTAGGTCCCGCTTCTGCCGCCGATGCCGCCGGAGCCGCCAGCCCCTCCGAAGGAGCCGCCTCCGCCGTCGCCCTGGGATTTCGCGGCGCCATGGCCGCCGCCCGCGCCGCCACCGTTTCCGCCGTTTCCTCCGTTGTTGTCAGTGCCGCCGTCGCCGCCGCCGAAGCCGCCCGGACCGCCCGCGCCGCCGATGATGCTGCCGCCGCTGCCGAAGCCGGCCTGGCGGGGGCGGCCGCTGCCGCTGACGTCGATCGTGCCGCCCACTGTGGCATTCGCCTGAGAAAGCAGCACAATGGGGATCGTTCCCGTGCCTTTGACGGTCACTCCGGCGCCGACGCTGAGGCTATTGAAAGTGAAAACGGCGATGCCATTGGCAACCGCCCCACGGATGGGGGCGGCGAGGCCCGGCCCGCTCAGAGTGGGCGGGTTGGCGCTGCTGTTGATCGTGTAGGTGGCGTTTTGGGTGAAGGGGTTGGCGCCCAGTGAGACGAAGCTATCTGGGTTGAGCGGAGCGGCTTGTGCCCGCCCCAGTGGCAGCAGAGCCAGGACGATCCCGACGAAGAGCGTCGGCAGTGTCAGTTTCGGTGGTCGCATCGTGGGCCTCTCGTGTTTCTCGTAGGGCTTGTCTGTTTCTTGTGCCTCATCATATCCGAGCGGCGTAATGCAAAGCGTAACCAAAACGCAGGAATATGGCCGGCGAGTGTCGAATCGTGGGCTACGGCGCGGGGATCGCCATGTGGATGCGACAGCCTGCACGCCCTAGAAAGACCCGCCATGTCCGCGTTGCCCGAACCGGAGACGCTTGAGTCGGCGCCGCCCGCGCTGGAGTTCCGGCTGCTCGGCGGCTGTGACATCTGCGCCCACGGCCAGCCGCTGCCCCCGCCGCGTTACCGCAAAGAGTGGTGGTTGCTGGCTTTGCTGGTTCTCAAACACGACCGTGAATTGTCTCGTGACACCCTCGCGGATGCCTTTTGGCCCGACAGCGACCCTGACCGCGCCCTCCTGTACCTGCGGCGCAGTCTGACCAACCTGCGCCACGCGCTCGGGCCGGAAGCCGCTCGCCTGTCCTCCCCCACGCCTCGCACCCTCCGATTCGACCTGTCCGGCGCGTTCGCCGATGCCGTCGCGTTTGACCAGGCCGTCCGAAAAACTTCCACTCAGTCGCCCTCGGAGGACGCGCTGGCGCAGGCGGTCGCCCTGTACGGGGGGCCGCTCCTGCCGGACTGCGCCGATGAGTGGGTCCTGCCGGAGCGCGAGGAGCGCGCGCAGGCGTATCTTGCGGCCCTGGAAGGGCTGGCGCAAAGGGCCACGGAGCGGGGCGACCCGGCGGCCGCCGTGCATTGGCTCCGGCGGCTGGTCTCCGCCGATCCAGGGCGCGAGAGCGCCTGCGGCGCCTTGATGCAGGCGCTGGCGGAGGGCGGGGACCGCGCCGCCGTCACGCAGGTCTACCAGGACCTGCGTCGGCTGCTCCGACAGGACCACAACACAGACCCCGGCCCGGAAACCAAAGCCTTGTACCGTCGGCTGACGGAGCGGGAAGCCCGCCCCCCGGCGGCTCCGCCCGCCGCGCCGTCCCCGACATCCTCCGGGCGTCACCTCCCCATTCCCCTGAGTGATCTGATCGGGCGACGGCAGGAGATCGAGGAAGTCACAGGCTGGCTCCGGCGTGTGCGGCTGGTGACTCTGCTGGGGCCGGGGGGCGTGGGCAAGACCCGGCTGGCGATCGGGGCGGCGGAAGCGGCCCTGCCCCGGTTCGAGGCCGGCGTTTGGTTCGTGGACCTGGCCCCCCTCAGC
>CAXTWM010000362.1:0-4871 GCA_964247915.1 uncultured Armatimonadales bacterium
GCCCAGCGCGACCTCGGGGTTGGCGTACACTTCCAGCCGGGGCGTCGGCCGCGCGCCCAGATAAAGCGTGTACGAGTGGCTGAGTTCCGTTTCGCTGCGTGACCGCAGGCTGTTCGCGCCCGCGTAGGGGCTGCGGAAGGCGAAGAGGTCTTGCAGGATGTCTGTGATCTCGCCGGCGGCGGCATATTTCGCCGCCGCCGGCACCTGCCCCCGGACTTTGTTGGGCAGGGGCGTGTCCGTCATCTGGTCGGCGGGCGCGGCCTGTGCCGGGTCCGTGGAGGCCCCCGCCGCAGGCGGGCCTGCGGGCGGCGTTTGTGCCCGGAGTGCGCCGGGCGGAACGGCCAGGCCCAGCAGGGCCGCAAGGAGCGCGTCCCCGCGCCGCCGCGTCCGGCGGCGCCGCCCGATGGCTTCCCCCATATGCATCCGCTTGTTTCTCCCCAGACGGGCCGCCCCCTACACCGGCAGCGTGTCCAGGATCTCCTGGAGGGACAGCGTCGCGCCGCAGATGACCTCGTCCGACGCCCCGTAGTACACCGTCACGGTGTCGCCGTCCACCACATGCCCGTTTGTGAAGACGACGTTGCCGAAGAACCCGGTCAGCTCATACGGGGCGGTCGGCTCCATGATCGGCTCCTCCGAACGGGCTAAGACCTTGCTGGGGTCGTCGCGGTCCAGCAGCAGCGCGCCCAGGCAGTAGCGGGAGCGCTCGTCCGCCCCGTGGTAGATCGCCAGCCAGCCGCGCTCGGTCAGGATCGGCTCCGCCCCGGCCCCGATCCGCACCGAGTCCCACCTGCCGGGGCGCGGCCAGGCCAGGCACTGGTGGCGGCCCCAGTGCGTTAAGTCCGGCGAATGCCCCAGCCAGATGAACGGGCCGCCGATGTAGAGGTTGGAGGGCCGGTGCAGGCACAGAAACTCGCCGCCGACCTTTTGGGGGAACAAGGCGCAGTCCTTGTTGGACGGCGAAATGATCATGCCGTGGGTGGTGAAGTCCTCCCAATCGTCCGTGCTGCTCATCCCCACCCCGATGCCGTTGGGCGAGACGGCGGTGTAGGTCAGGTAGAACCGCCCATCAATCTCCGAGACGCGGCTGTCCTCGATGCCGAACGATTCCAGCGCCCCCCGCCCCGTCAGCGTCGGCGACTCCGCCGCTTGGAAATGGACGCCGTCCTCGGACGATGCCAGCCGCAGGTGCGACAGGGTCGTCAGGTAGCTGTCCCCCTTGTACTGGAACGCGCGCGGGTCTTTGTAGACCACGTCGGGGTCGTCCAGGTTGAAGGTGAGGATGGAGATGCCGCCGGGCGCGTCCGGGTCTAAAACGGGCGTCGAGATCTTCCCCTCGGCCTGGACGGGCCGCTCCGCCACCCGCAGCAGCAGCCACGTCCTGCCCCGCCACCGGAACGCGCCGGGGTTCAGCAGGCACTCCACCGCCAGCCCCTCCCGGCTCGGCCTCACGTCCGCAGGCCGCAGGATCGGGTTCGTTTTAAACCGATGCGCGATGTCCGCCATGTGTCACTCCCTCGCTCCTGAGTCTCCAGGGGCTATTCGGCGCGGCGGAAGGTTTTTCCTGTTCCTAGAGGTCCGAAATCAGCACCCCGCCCAGCTTTTCGGTCAGCCCCTGCATCACCCGGTTGCGTTCTTGCTCGCTGCCGAAGGCCAGAAAGAACTCCCGCCCACTCGCCAGGGTGATCGCCAGCGTCACCGGGTCGGTGCTCCGCTGCACCTGCTCGATGTGGTCGGTGTTGATCAGCCCTTCCGTCTCCGCGTAAAGCCACATGGTCTACTCCTCATCGCCGGGCAAACCGGCCTGCCACTCGTCCACCGTCAGCACCTGGGCCTGACTCGGGAACACCTTCGCCATCAGGAAGTCATGCACGTCGGCGTTTGCATCGGCACAGCCGTCCGAAAGCACGGTGATTTCGAAGTCCATGTCGGCGGCAAGCCGCAGGGTGCTCAGGACGACCCCACTAGTGGCGATGCCCGCCAGCACCAGGGACGTGATCCCCTGCGCGCGCAGGACCACCTCCAGGTCGCTCCCGCTGAAGGCCCCGACGCGCCGCTTCGTCACCACGACGTCGCCCGCCTGGGGCGCGACGGCGGGGTGGATCGCCGTGCTCAGGTCGGATTCGGTCATCGGCCTCGTGCCGTCTTTGAGGGCGCGGAAGAAGCGGTTGTGGGGGCTGATCTCGGGGTAGCCGTCCCGGAACCGGACGTGGACATAGATGACGGGCAGCCCCGCCCGGCGGGCGGCGGCGATCGCGCCGCCCAGCCGCCCCAGCAGGGCGGACGCATCGCCGAGGCGTTCGACGATGCCGTTCTGGACGTCCATGACCAGCAGGGCGCTGTGCGACTTCGATAGGTCTGATGGCATTCTTTTCTCCTCGCTGACGACTCTCTTCGTCCGGCGTCCGAACAACGCTTACTCACCCTCCGACAGCGCGTGCTCCACCGCCTGCTCCAGCGTCATCGCCCGGCCCGCGTCCCAGGCGGCGGCAAAGGCGTCCTCGCCCAGCGCCTGCCGCGCAGCGGCCATGTACGGCTCGTATTGGGTGCGCTCGTGGGGCAGCAGCGGCGCGCGGGTCGCCTCGCGCCATGCCTCCGCCGCGCCAAAGAGACGCGCCGCGCGCGCCGCCTGCATTTCCTGGGCGGCCAGCGACGCCAAGGCTTCCAGCAGGAGTGCCGCCAATTCACGGCCGCCGTTTTCCCGAAACAAAGACAGGCCCTCGGCGTACCCGGCGCGGGCGGATGCATGCGCGCCCGTTTTCAGCGCGACGTTCCCCAGATTGAGCAAGCCGTAGCCGGTGCCGACCTGATCGCCGACCTCGCGGGAAAGTGCGAGACCTTCTTCATAGGAGGAGCGGGCGAGGCCGTAATCCTCGCGGCGATAGGCTATGTCACCGAGGCAGGTCAGGCCGTCCGCGATCTGGGCTTTGCTGCCGAATTCCCGGTGGATCGTCAGAAACCCCCCGTACCAGGCCCACGCGGCGGAGTCATCGCCTTGAATCACGGCAACATTCCCCAGCTGCTTCAGAGCATAGGCCGTCCGCCATCGGTCCCCCAGGCTCTGCCAGAGGGTCAGGCTTTCCGTGTAGAGAACAAGGGCCGCCGCGTGATCCCCCTGATCCAGGGCAACGTCTCCCAGGTTGTTGAGCGAAAGCGCCGTTCCGCCCTCGTCCCCGTTTTCCCGACGGATCGCCAGGCTCTCCGAAAAATGTGCGGAGGCCCGCGCATAGTCCGCCTGCCTTTCCGTCGCCCACCCGAGCGCGTCGAGGCAATCGGCGGTGCCCGTGCTGTCCCCGATCTCCCGCCAGAGCGCGAGGCTTTCTTCCGCAAGGCGGATGGCCGCCGGATCGTAGTCCAGGGCCAGCAGCACTCCCAGCTCGTGGAGGCAGCCGGCGATGCCGCGCCGGTATTCCAATCCCTGGTCTTCCGATCCCCGGAAAAGCCTCAACCCCTCCTCCAGCAGAGGCCGAGCCGCCGCATAATCGCGCTGGATGCGGACGAGCACCCCCAGGCTGCCCAGTGCCGCAGCCCGCGCACCGCTGGGAGCCTGGGCATCTGGATGGGCCAGCAGCGCGGTGAGGCGCTCCCGGCCTTCGCGCAGATGCCCCCGCGCGCTCCAGAACTGCCGCAATGCCGCGCCCAGCCGCAGTCCCTTTTGGACGGCCCCCGGATCGGAGGCCGCCCCTTCCAGGCCGAAGGCCAGCGCCTGACGCAGATTGTCGTGTTCCGTTTCAAGCACGGAGAGCCACTGCGCCTGTTCACGCCCGCTGAGTTTCGGGCGGGCTTCTTCGGCCAGCGCCCGGAAGTAGTCGAGATGACGCCGGCGTACCGTTTCACTCTGTCCGCTTTCCACGAGATGGCCCCAGGCGTACTGGCGCACCGTTTCCAGGAACCGATAATGGGTCTGCCCGTCGGCCGACTCGGCATTGACCAGGGACTTATCAACGCACGAGGTCAGAAGGTCTAGAATCTCCCACTCCTCGATCCCTTCGCCAGCGCAGACCGCTTCCGCCGCCGCCAGCGTCCAGCCGCCCGCAAAGACAGACAACCGGCTCAGCAGCGCCTTTTCCTGCGCCGTGAGCAGGCCGTAACTCCAGTCAATCAGCGCCCGCAGCGTCTGCTGCCGGGGCAGGGCGGTGCGGGAGCCGCCGGTGAGCAGGTGGAAGCGATTGTCGAGCCTGCTGTTGATCTCCTCGACCGAGAGCGACCGGGCGCGGGCCGCCGCGAGTTCGATCGCCAGTGGGATGCCGTCGAGACGGGAGCACACCTGAGCCACCGCCGGGGCGTTCCGGTCCGTCACCGCGAACGACGGCTGGACGGCCTGGGCGCGCTCGATGAACAGACGTACCGCCTCAAACTGAGACAGCGCCTCCACCGTCTGCGCCCCCTTGGAGTCGGGCAGGGTCAGCGACGGGACCCGGTAGGTCTGCTCGCCCGGCACGTTCAGGGCCTCGCGGGAGGAGGCGAGGAGGTGAACATCGGGGCAGGAGCGCAGCAGGTCGGCGGCCAGGGAGGCGCAGGCCGAAACGAGGTGCTCGCAGTTGTCCAGCACGAGCAGCAGGCGCTTGGTCTTGAGCCGGTCCACGAGAGTGCGCCGGATCGGCTGCCCCGTCTGCTCCTTGATGCCGAGCACGTCGGCGACCGCCTGGGGCACGAGGTCCGGGTCTGCCAGGGGGGCCAGCTCCACCAGCCAGACACCGTCCCCGTCGCCCATGAGCAGATCGGCGGCCGCTTGCAGCGACAGCCGGGTCTTGCCGCTGCCGCCCGCCCCGGTCAGAGTCAGCAGGCGGGTCCTGTCCAACAGCGCCTTGACCTCCTCAACCTGTTTCTCTCTGCCGATGAAGGAGGTGGTCTGCTGAGGCAGGTTGTTG
>CAXTWM010000363.1:0-4825 GCA_964247915.1 uncultured Armatimonadales bacterium
GATCCGGCGGGAATTGGTCGTCGGGCATGTCTGTCTCCTTTCATTGACAAAGATACCCATTCGACGGGCAGGATAGCGGGTACATATTGGCGTATTGACAGCCCATTAGAAACCGTATAAAAAGGAAGTCGGGCGACTGAATTCGCGGCAACGAGAGCACAAAGTCCGCCTGCGCGGACTAAGACTTGTTCTGCCTCCTAACCTGCGGAGGCAGGTTTCGTGCCTTTGTTGCTGCGGTTTCAACCGCCGGCCCCGAGTTTCTAGACACACTCTTACGGCCTAGAAAGAGCAACCGCCATGAACATCGGAGTCGTCCGGGAGATCAAGAACAACGAGAACCGCGTGGCGGTCGTGCCGTCGGGCGTGGAGACGCTGACGCGGGCCGGGCACCGGGTCTTCGTCGAAACTCACGCAGGCATGGGGACCAGCCTGACGGATGCCGCCTACGAGGCCGCCGGGGCGAGCATCGTCCCCGCCGCCGCCGACGTCTGGGGCCAGGCGGACATCGTCTGCAAGGTCAAGGAGCCGCAGCCGGAAGAGTACGGGCACATCCGGGCCGACCAGACCGTGTTCACCTACTTCCACTTCGCCGCCTCGCGCGCCTTGTCCGAGGCCATGCGGGACACGCGCGCCACCTGCATCGCCTACGAGACCGTGGAAGCGCCCGATGGCACGCTGCCCCTGCTGACCCCGATGTCCGAGATCGCCGGCAAGATGGCGATGCAGGAGGCGGCCAAATATCTGGAAAAGCCGCAGGGCGGGCGCGGCATCCTGCTCGGCGGCATCCCCGGCGTCCCCGCCGCCCACGTCGTCATCCTGGGCGGCGGCGTGGTCGGCATCAACGCCGCCAAGATCGCGTCCGGCATGGGTGCCAAAGTCACCATCATGGACGTCAACCTGGAGCGCCTGCGCTACCTAGACGACGTGCTGCCCGCCAACGTCACCACCTACTTCTCGAACCCGCTCCACATCCGCGAGATCCTGCCGAGCGCCGATGTGGTGATTGGCGCGGTGCTGATCAAAGGCGCCCGCGCGCCCATCCTGGTCTCCCAGGCCGATCTGAAGCGCATGAAGCCCGGCGCGGTGATCGTGGACGTGGCCGTGGACCAGGGCGGCTGCATCGAGACGATGCACCCGACCACCCACGCCGTCCCCGTCTTCACCGTGGACGAGGTGGTCCATTACGGCGTCGCCAACATCCCCGGCGCGGTCCCCGCCACCTCGACGTATGGCCTGACCAACGCCACCTTCCCGTACCTGCTGGCCCTCGCCAATAAAGGCATCAAGCCCGCGCTGCGCGACGACGCCGGGCTGGCGAAGGGCCTGAACGTCGCGGGCGGCGTGTTCTTCCTGTCCGAAGTCTCCGACGAGTTCGGCCTGCCGCTGTCCACCGTCGCGGAGTGGCTGGCCTGACCGATGCGCCTCAAGCCCGTCCTGATCGGCGTTGCCGCGCTTGCCGCCCTCGCCCTGCTCATCCGGCAGGTGACGCAGGCCGTCCGCCGCACCTTCGGCGGCCGGCCCGGCGTCGTGCGGCTTGCGCGGGCCACGCCCGCCTACCAGAACGGGCTGACTCTGATGGACATCACCAGCGTCAGCCCGGACCGAAGCTATAGCTTTTCAGAGAAAGGGCAGCAGGACAGCGGGCGCTCCGCCGGTGCGCCGGAGGTCGGCACGGGTCTGTGGATCAAACTACCGCTCGGGGTCTCTCTCCCTATGAATTGCTGGGCAGACGATAGCTACTATTGTCAAAATCCGCTGACCCTCACGGCCCGTGCCTCGGATGGGCGCGAGATTCCGATGCGATGGCGTGCATCCAGCGCCCGCAGCAGTGACGGCCCGACATACATTCTCGCCTCGATACCCGCCGGCTACCCCGATACCGTCCGCTGGGCGGACGTGACGCTGGAAGACCATCACGGCGACATGGCCACCTGGCGCATCCTGCACCTGCCGCCCATGCAGCACGTCCTCGCGCCGCCGGTCACGCCCCGGACGACGTTCCACCAGGGGAATATCACCCTGACGGCCCGCGCGTATCGCAGCTCCGACCCGAACGGCAGGTTCCCACGGCTTCTATGCGATGTGACCGGAACCATCGTGAACGCGCCGTACAAATGGAACATAGGGCCTATGAGCTTCACCCATGAATGGGAGCCTCCGGGTTACGCCGCGCCCGACAGCACCCAGGTTTTCAGAACGACCAAAGACGCCAGAAACAAAGTCACAATCCAGGTGACACGGCAGCCGCTTTACCGTTTCCAGCTAGAGCCATACCTCAGCGCGGATCATTGGGTCCGCCTGAACGCCCCACTCCAGGAGTATGCGACTTACGACGAGACCGTCGTATTCCACAACGTCTCCTTCGTCAACGATCCCGGAACCACCGCGCGGTTTCTGGCCGGGGCGCAGGCCCAGACCGTCACCAGCCCCAGCGGAGTCACCGTCACGCTGGTAGATGCTCAACACCAGCCGTTGACCTTCGGCTGGCGGCCGGACGGCTTCAACCTGGTCGTCCACTACCCACAGAGCAGCAAGTACCCGTCGCTTCCCCGCTCTCCACTTTGGCGCAAGCACAACGGCCTCATCAACGTCTATCTCAAGCTGCCGAAGCCTTACCGGCCTTACGATTCCGACACGGAGGACTTGGATGGTTTTTATAGATTTTCTTGGAACAAAGCGATGCCCATAACGTTCGCCCGGTTCCCGGTCATCATCCATCAGTGGGTGAGACTGCGAACAATCCCCGTGACGTTCACGCTACCGGTGGAAGACAAGTGATTTCCTCCGGCTCCTATCCCCGCCGCGAGCGGCGACCCCTTCCGCCGAGGAGAGGAGGAACAGATGCGCCTCAAACCCACGCTCGCCGCCGTTGCCGCACTCGCCGTCCTCGGCCTGCTCATCCGGCAGGTGACACAGGCTGTCCATCGCACCTTCGGCAGTCGCCTCGCCATCGCACAGCTCGCCCGCGCCACCCCCGCGTCCCAGAACGGGCTGACGCTGATGGAGATCGTCAACGTCAGCCCGCAGCACCAGTACAGCTTCACGGACAAAGGCCCGGAAGACAATGGCGGCTCCTCCCCTTCGACCGAAGCCGACACGGGACTGTGGATCAAGCTGCCGTCAAGTGTCTCGATCCCGATGGGCTGCTCCGGCGAGGACTACAGCCCATGCCGGGACCAGATCACGCTCACCGCTCGCGCCTCGGATGGCCGCGTGATGCCGCTGCGCTGGCGCGCATCCGCTTCCCGCAGCAGTGACGGCCCGACTTACATCCTCGCCTCCATTCCCGCAGGCTACCCCAACAGCGTCCGCTGGGCGGACGTGACGCTGGAAGACCACCACGGCGACACGGCCACCTGGCGCATCCTGCACCTGCCGCCCATGCAGCACGTCCTCGCACCGCCGGTCACGACGCAGGCGACATTTCATCAGGGCAACATCTCGGCGGCGGCAGTCGCTTACCGAGGAGCCGACCGAGGCTCTAATCGCACAGGTCTCAGAGTTCTATTCGGCCTGCGCGGCACCATCACGAACGCCGCGCACCAGTGGGAAGTGGGGCATCTCACGGAAAAGGATGAATGGGAGACTCCCAATGCTGGCTACCGCGACATAGACAATACCATCATAACGAAAAGGACGAATAACAACATCAACTTTGGTTATTCGGGTATACAGGTTGGGTGGGATCGTTCCCAGCCTTATATCAACGATGAGCACTGGGTTCGACTGGGCGCGCAGTTGCAGGAGTTCGAAACGTATAACGAGATGGTGACGTTCCACAACGTCTCGGTGATCCAAACCTCTTCCAGCCAGATGAGTTTAGTGGCACAGCCTCAACAGACGGTCACGTCCCCCAGCGGGGTGAAAGTCACCCTGGATGACGCCCAGCATCGCCGTGGTTCTTTCGGAACGATCGGCGGGAATGGCTATAATCTACTTGTCAGCTACCCGCAGGGCAGCAGGTATCCATCACTGCCCCGCTCTCCGCTTTGGCAAAAGCACAACGGCCCCATGAGTGTTTTCGTGGAGGTTCCGAAGCCTTATTCTTCTTACGGCTATAGTTTCAGTGGCACGGAAGAACTCTACAGTTTTTATTCCGACAAACCGGTGCCAAAGGTGATTGCGAACTTCCCGGTCATCATCCATCAGCGGGTCGAACTACGAATGGTGCCGATGACGTTCACACTGCCGGTACTAGACAAAGCGCCCCGGAAAGGCCGAAGTTAGGTTCCTACAGCCCCCGCGTCGGCCCAGGAGGGGCGGTGACTTCGTCGCCTTTGTCCCGGAACAGCACGTCCAGGTGGTCCGCCTTGAAGTCGTTGCCGTCGAAGCTACCCGTCACCCGCACGTCATCGCCGCCGCGCAGATCGTGGACGGAGATTTCCCGCCCGTCGCGGCGGACCGAAAGCCCCCGCGCGACCTTAACCTTCACTTCGCGGTCATCGGCCAGCCGGATTTTGATGTCACGGTTCGTGAAACGGTTGCTCGTGGACGTGATCCTGCCGAACAAAACCCGGTCCATGTGCGGGGCGGCGGCGGGCAGGGTGATCGCCCGGCTGACCGCGCCCGCCAGCACGCCGCCGTCGGGCTGCAAGCTGCCCCAGACGGTCACGCGATCACCGCGCGTTACGGGGAACCGGCTCGGGTCGCGCAGCGTCATCCCGGAAAGGTCCGTCTGATCCGCCAGGTAGACCGTGCGCGCGTGGTCCCGGACGCGCACCACGAAGGCCCCGCGCCGCGTGTCCACCGTGTCCACCGTCCCGCGAAGCTGGATGTCTTCCCCGGCGGCCGCGGCCGTCACCGGCCCCTGCGGGACGGTGGACAC
>CAXTWM010000364.1:0-4798 GCA_964247915.1 uncultured Armatimonadales bacterium
TCAACCAGATCCGCGAAAAGATCGGCGTCATGTTCGGCAACCCCGAGACCACGCCGGGTGGACGCGCCTTGAAGTTCTACGCCTCGGTCATGCTGGACGTGCGCCGCATCGAGACTCTAAAGCAGGGCACGGACATGGTGGGCAACCGGGTCAAGGTCAAGGTGGTCAAGAACAAGGTCGCTCCGCCCTTCCGCCAGGCCGAGTTCGACATCATGTTCGGCAAGGGCATCTCCCGCTCAGGGTCTATCATTGACATCGGTGTGGAGATGGACCTGATCGCCAAGCGCGGCGCCTTCTTCGCCTACGGCGAGACCCGCATCGGCCAGGGCCGCGAGAACGCCAAGCAATACCTCGAAGAGCACCCCGAGCTGATGGACGAGATCGAGAAGATCATCCGGGGCGACGAGAAGGCGGCGGAAATCCTCACCGTCGGCGCGGCGGACGGGGCGGAGTAGGGGATGTGGCTAGGAGTGACCCGGCCTCCAAGGGCCGGGCTACTCTCAGTGAAAGTCGCTGGCGACTGTAGAGGGGACATGAATGCTGCAAGGTCTGCGGTCACAAATCTACCAGGTTGCCGATCTCGCGGCGGCGAAAGCCTGGTACACGGAACTGCTGGGCACGCCGCCTTACTTCGATGAGCCGTTCTATGTCGGCTTCAGCGTCGGCGGCTATGAGCTGGGCTTGCAGCCGCGTGATGACATCGATGACACCGACACGGGACAGGCGAAAGACGCGGCGACCTACTGGGGCGTCCCCGATGCCGAGGCCGCCCACACGCGGCTGCTGGCGCTGGGAGCGAAAGAATATCAGCCCGTGCAGGACGTCGGCGGCGGCATCAAGCTGGGGGCCGTGACGGACCCGCAGGGCAGCATTCTGGGCGTCATCGAAAACCCGCACTTTCTGGCGGCCTATCCCAGTCCGGGCCATGATACCTCCGAGCCGGGCGTGACGTTCTCCCTGCATATCCCGCAGGGGGCGCTGGAACAGGCACAATCCGGGGCGCGATCCGCAAGCGCCAGTCTGGAAGAGTACCTAGGTGAATGCGCTCTGGACGGCATTTACAGAGGATACCGGTGAAGGATGCCTAAGATCACCGCGCTGGAACCCCAGAAGCGCCCTGGGCGGCTGAACGTCTTTGTGGACGGTCAGTTCGTCATCGGGGTGGGGGAGACGGTCGCCGCCGACCTGGGCCTGCGCGTGGGGCGCGAGATCACGCCCGACAAGCTGCGCGAGGTCGCCGGGGCCGAGGAGATCCATAAGGCGACGGAAGCCGCCCTGGTCCTGCTGGAAGTCCGGGCGCGGGCGCGGCGCGAGATTGAAACGCGGCTGGCGCAAAAGGGGTATGAAGAAGGGGTGATCGCGCAGGTGATGGAGAAGCTGACGCGGCTGGAGCTTCTCGACGACGCCCAGTTCGCGGCCCAGTGGGTCGAGGCCAAGACGCGGGTGGGCGGCAGCCGGCCCGTCGGGCGGCGGCGGCTGTCTTCGGAGCTGTTCGGCAAGGGCGTCGCCAAAGAGCAGATCGCCCAGGCCGTCGAGAAGGTCACGAACGAGGACGAGCTGGCCCTGGCCCGCGCGGCGGCGGGCAAGAAGGTGCGTGTCGTCCCGACCGATCGGGATGCTTTGCAGGCCGAGCGGCGCAAGCTGATGGGCTTTTTGCAGCGTCGCGGCTTCGGCTGGGAGACCGTCAAGCAGGTCACGCGCGAGGCGCTCCCTGCCCCTGGGGAACAGGCTGATGACGAATTTGGTGACGAAGAACCATAAAACCGCGCAGGAAAGGCCGTTTGTGCTGTAGAATAGAATGACTCTAGTTCGCCAGTGACTTGACGGAAAACGTAACACAAGACATTAACGCCTGACACCCAGGCTGAAATTCATTTATCGGAGATCATTTGTCTTAAAGAACGAAGCCCCGTCCGCTCAACCTCAAAACAGAATACACATTTGGGGGTGAGGGAACGATGACGATGACTGCTTGGGCGCTCCTCGCGGCCCTGGTCCTGCTCGGGGCCGCGCTAGGGGGGACGCTGCTCTTTTATCTCAAACCGCAGCGCGAAATTTTGCGAAAACAAACGCTTGGCCTGGACGCCGAGCGGGAACAGTGGAAGGCTCAGGCCGACACGCGACAGAAGGAACTGCTGATCGAGGCCCGCGAGGAGGCGTTGCGCTTCCGCAACGAAGTCGAGCAGGAACACAAAGACAAGCGCGCCGAACTGCAACGGGTAGAGCGAAAACTGGCACAAAAAGAGGAAGCGCTGGAAGAAAAACTTTCCAGCCTGGACGGGCAGCGCGAGGCCCTGGCCGTCCAGGAGCGCGCCACCCAGCGGCACTTGCAGGAGGCGTGGGACACCAAAGAGAAACAGAATGCCGAGTTGCAGCGGGTCGCCGGCCTGAGCGCCGACGACGCCCGCGCCCTGCTGATGAAGGACGTCGAGGACCGGGCGCGTCACGACATGGCCCGGCTCGTCATGCAGATCGAGGCCGAGGCGCGTGCCGAGGGTGAGAAGCGCGCCCGCAGCATCGTCACGGTCGCCATCCAGCGCATCGCCGCCGATCACGTCTCCGAAACCACGGTCTCCGTCGTCCCGCTGCCGTCCGACGACGTGAAAGGCCGCATCATCGGCCGCGAGGGCAGGAACATCCGGGCGTTCGAGACCCTGACCGGCGTGGACGTCATCATTGACGATACGCCCGAAGCCGTCGTCCTCTCGTCGTTCGACCCCGTCCGGCGCGAGGTGGCGCGGCTGGCCCTGACCGCCCTCATCATGGACGGACGTATCCATCCGGGCCGCATCGAGGAGACCGTCGCCAAGGCGCAGGAGGAGGTCGAGCAGTCACTGCGTCAGGCGGGCGAGCGCGCGGTCATGGAGTCGGGCGTCACGGGCCTGCACCCGGAGATCGTCAAGCTGCTGGGCCGGATGCGCTACCGGACTTCTTACGGGCAGAACCTGCTGGACCACTCCATCGAGGTGTGCCACATCGGGTCGAGCATCGCCGCCGAACTGGGGGCGAACGTGGTCGTCGCCAAGCGCGCCTCGCTGCTGCACGATCTGGGCAAAGTGGTCCCGGACTCCGACATGCCGCACGCGCTGCTCTCGCAGGAGCTGATGCTGCGCTACGGGGAAACTCCCGCCGCCGCGCACGCCGCCGGGGCGCACCACGAGGAGATCCCGATGGAGACCGTCGAGGACGTCATCGTCCAGCTCGCCGACGCCATCTCCGCCGCCCGGCCCGGCGCGCGCCGCGAGATGCTGGAAAGCTACGTCAAACGCCTGCAAAAGCTCGAAGCGCTGGCCGACTCGTTCCCCGGCGTCGAAAAGACCTACGCCGTGCAGGCGGGCCGCGAGATCCGCCTGATGGTGCGCCCCGAAGTCGTGGACGACGTCGCGGCCCACAAGCTGGCGCACGACGCGGCGAAAAAGATCGAAGAGGAGATGGACTATCCGGGTCAGATCAAAGTGACCGTCATCCGCGAAACGCGGGCGATCAATTACGCCAAATCGGTGCCGGCCCTCCCGCCATCAGGGCCGAGGGGACATTAGAAAAGAGCGGTTAAACACCGTGCGAATATTGATGCTCGGCGACATTGTCGGGAAAAGCGGCAGAGACGCCGTCCAGGCGATGTTGCCGACCCTGCACGACCTGTACTCGCCGCACTTCGTCATCGTCAACGGCGAGAACGCGGCCGCCGGACACGGGATCACGCCGGACATCGCCCGCCGCCTGCTCGAAGCGGGCGTGGACGTCATCACGCTCGGCAACCACACCTGGAGCAAGCGGGACATCGTGGACTACCTCGACCGGGAGCCGCGCCTGCTGCGCCCGGCCAACTACCCGGCGGGGACGCCGGGCAGGGGCTACGGAGTCTTCGTCTGCCGGGGCAGCATGAGCCGCGTCGGCGTCGCCAACCTTCTGGGGCGGGCTTTCATGGAGCCGCTCGACGACCCGTTCCGGCTGGCCGACACCATCCTGGAGTCGTTCCGAAGCCAGACGCCGATCTCGTTCTTCGACTTCCACGCCGAAGCGACGTCCGAGAAGAACGCCTTCGGCGTCTACCTGGATGGCCGCGCCAGCGTCGTGGTGGGGACGCACACCCATGTGCAGACGGCTGACGAGCGCCTGTTGCCGCGCGGCACCGCTTACATCACGGATGTCGGCATGGTCGGGCCGCAGGAATCGATCCTGGGCATGAACGCCCACGAGAGCGTTCAGAAGTTCGTCACGCAGATACCGCACCGCTTCGAGGTCGCCGCCGGCCCCGTCGTCCTGTGCGGCATCGTCGCCGACGTGGACGCGAAAACCGGACGCGCCTCGCGCATTGAGCGCATCCAGATGCGCGACATTCATTGACACTGCACAAACTGAATAACCACACAACGGGTAACACAATGAGAAAAACAGTTTTCACCCTTCTGCTCCTGGCGCTGGCCGGGACCGCCGCGCCGGGCACGCCCGCCGCCCCCGGCCCTGCGGCGGGCGGCGCGGCCCCGGCCGAGGCCACGCTCTATGACGGCAAGGCCAGCGGCCCGACCACCCTCAGCGTCGCTGATTGGGGCGGCGGCAGCGGGCAGGACAGCACCGAAACCTATCTGTTCGGCGGCCACTCGCTGAAAGTGACCACGCTAGATCTTTTCCAGGGCGCCCGGATCACCTTCCCGACGCCGGTCTCGCTGGTCGGCGACTACCGAGTCTTCCAGATGACGCTCCGGCGCGGCGGGGCGACCCTCCACTACGACCCGCGGACGACGAGCGCGCTGCCGCCCGGTGAGGCTCCGAACGGCGGCCCCGGCATGTCTCCCGG
>CAXTWM010000365.1:0-4777 GCA_964247915.1 uncultured Armatimonadales bacterium
GCCGGGGGGGCGGGGCGGGGCCACCGCCCCCCCCCCGCCGCGGGGGGGGGGGGGGCGCTCGGCGACCTCCTGCTGGGCCTGGGGGGGACGGCCCTGGACGACGTGGACGACCTGCGCCGACACCTGCGCGGCCTGGCGGCGGGCCAGTCCGTGACGCTGAACCTGGCGCGCGGCGGCGCGGCGCACACGCTGGCGGTGGCGCTGGGGGCGCGGGAGTAGGGAGCCACCGCCCAGAGACCCGGCCTTGAAAGGCCGGGCTACTCCGGCTCCGCCGGGGAAAGCCCCTCCAGGGCTAAAGGCCGAGCCACCGTGGTTTTCCTCAGCCCCGGAGGGGCTTTCTCCAAATAGCCCGGCCTTTCAAGGCCGGGGGCCGCTTCAAGGAAACACAACAATGGCACTCTCACTCAACGCGCTGGCGGGCGTCGCGGCGCAGACGACGGAACTCATCGAGACGCTGCGGCACAGCGTCGTCCTGGTGCGCGGGCGGGACGGGCACGGCGCGGGCGTCATCTGGGAGGCGCAGGGGCTGATCGTCACCAACGACCACGTCGTCCGGGGCGACCGGGCCGTGGTGGAACTAGCCGACGGGCGGCATCTGGAGGCGCGGGTGACGGCGCGGGATCGGGAGGAGGACCTGGCCCTGCTGCGCGTTTCGGCCCGCGACCTGCCTGCCGTTCCCGTGGGCGACTCGCGCGGCTTGCGGGTCGGCGAGCTAATCGTCGCCGTCGGCCACCCGTGGGGCGTCCGGGAAACGGCGACGCTGGGGATCGTCAGCGCGACCGGGCCGGGGACGTGGCTGGGCCGGGCGCGGCGCGACCTGCTGCAAGCCGACGTCCGGCTCGCGCCGGGCAACTCCGGCGGGCCGCTGGCCGACGCGCGCGGGCGCGTCGTCGGCATCGCCAGCATGGTGATGAGTCCGGGCGTCGCGCTGGCCGTCCCCGCCCATGTCGTGGAGCGGTTCGTCCGGTCCGCGTCGGCGCGGGAATACCGGCGGGCGGCGTGAGATAGCGGCAGCCTTCTTTCGTTCCCAGGGCTGAACCCCTGGGCTTTAATAGTGCAAGCCCCCGCCTCTGCACTGGCAGACCCGGAGGGGCGCGGGCGCAATGCCGCAGGCATAACGCTCTTCATGCCCGCGAAGGCGGGGAGTTGCTCTTCTAAAGCCCCGCCGTTCAGGGCGGGGTGCTAAACACAGGAGGCATCCCGGATGATCCGTGTGCTGATCGTCGCCGCCTATGCCTCCGTCCGGGCGGGGCTGGACAGCCTGCTGGCGGGGGCGGCGGACATCGAGGTCGTCGGCGGAGCGTCGGGCAGCGCGGAGGCGGAGCGCCTGCTGCCGGACGCGCGGCCTGACGTCGTGCTGGCCGACGACCTGCCGGACGACCGGGCGCGGCTGCTGGCCCTTCTGGCGGACGGGGGCGTCGCCCCCGTGCTGCTGGGCGCGGCGCGGGACGGCTTCCGCGCCCTGGCGGACGCGCCCCTGCCGGGCTGGGGCTATCTGCTGAAGGAGGCGGACGGGGCGGAGATCGCGGGCGCCGTCCGCGCCGCCGCGGCGGGGCTGATCGTGCTGGACCGCAGCCTGACCCCGTGGGCCGCCGCGCCCGCCGGGGCGGAAGACGGCGCGTTCGCGCCGGGCGACGCGCTGACGGCGCGCGAGCGCGAAGTGCTGGCCCTGATGGCGCGCGGCCTGCCGAACAAGCAGATCGCCGCGCGCCTGGCGATCAGCCTGCACACGGTCAAGTTCCACGTCGCCTCGGTCCTGGCGAAGATGGGCGCGGCCAGCCGCACCGAGGCCGTCACGCTGGGCGCGCGGCGGGGCGCGGTGAGTTTGTGAGCAGAGAAGGTCAGGCCCCGCAGGGGCGCGATGAATCGCGCCCCTACAGCGGCTTGCCGTCCATCGTCGCCTTGAGCGAGGACGCCTGTTCGCGCGTCAGCAGCCACGCCCCGCCGCGCTTGGCCCAGGTGTCCTGATAGACGCCGTCCAGCACCAGGACATGGTTGAGCTGGGTCTGCGGGTCCGCGAACAGCAGGATGCCATGCCGGCGGACGGCCACGACGGCCTCCGCCCCGGCCCTGCCCAGCGTCACCTTCTGGATGGTGGACTTGGTGACGCTCGACTTGGCGGGCAGGCGGAACGTCTTGAGGAAGTCCGCCCGCTCTTCCTTCAGGTCGTGCGCCTTCCCCGCCGTGCCGACGCTCGTGAAGTCCGGCGCGTAGTGCGCCAGCGTCCCCTCGATGTCCTTGCGCGCCACCGCGCCGTCCCGGTCGTTGTAGTCGGCCTGGAGCGCGCGCTGCACCTCGGCGGGCGCCACGGCCCGCGCCACGGGGAGCAGCGCGCCGGTCGCCAGCACCACCGCCCCCGTCATCAAAAACTTCCGCAACAACTTCCCCATCATCACACTGCCCTTTCGTGCCGCCGGCGGCCGTCGGCCTGTCCCTCTTGAAAACTCCCGCGCCGGGGTACAATCTTTATGGCTGTCAGACGCCCCCCGCGAGCGACGGGCGGGGGCAGGCGGCGCGTCCGCCCCGGATGCTTTCCACACGGAGGCCGCCGGTTCCTTCTCTCAAAGGAAAAGGGGCTGATCTACCGATACACACGAGTATGAAAGCTTTTCTCGCGCTGCTGTTTTTCTTCGCCGCCCGGCCCGTCCTGGCGCAAGCCTACGCCATCATGGACCTGGGGCTGCCGGCCGGGTACACCAGCAGCAGCGCGAAGGCCATCAACGACGGCGGCCAGGTGACGGGCGAGATCACCCACGGGACTCAGTTCAGCCACGCCTTCCTTTACAGCGGCGGCAGGATGACGGACCTGGGCACGCTGCCCGGCTTCACCGACAGCGTCGGCAACGCGATCAACGACCGGGGCGAGATCACCGGCGTCGCCACCAGGGCCGACCCGACGGACCCGGCGACGCCCCCGGCGCTGATCGTCCACGCCTTCACGGCGCTGGCGGGCGCGCTCCATGACCTCCGGCCGCTCGGCAAGGCGCTGTACATGAGCAGCGCCATCAACACGGCCGGGCAGATCGTGGGCGGCGTCATCACGCTCCGCGATCAGAACCGCGCGTTCGTCTGCCAGGGCAGCCGGGTGTCCCTTCTGGACGAGATGACCGTCCGGGCCGGGGCGGGATGGAAGCTGCAAGAGGCCGACGGCATCAACGACGGGGGCGACATCGTAGGGTCCGGCTTCCACAACGGCGTCCCGCACGCCTTTCTGTACCACGGCGGGCAGGTCACGGACCTGAACCGCTTCCTGCCCGCCCCCACGGGCTGGACCCTGGAGCGAGCCGGGGGCATCAACAACAGGGGGGACGTCGTGTGCATCGGCAGGCGCGGCCGGATGTCGCACGCCTTCCTGTTCCGCGGCGGCGTCATGGCCGATCTGGGCGCGCTGACCGACTACCCCAATCTCGTCGAGGCGCACCTCAACAACACCGGCCAGGTCGTCGGGGAGGCCCAGACGGCGGCGGGGACCCAGCAGTGCGCGTTCCTCTACACAGACGGCAAACTCGTTGACCTCAACCGCACCGTCCCCGCCGAGGCGCACTGGAGCCTGGAGGAAGCCAACGGCATCAACGACAGCGGCGTCATCGTCGGCACGGGCGAGCATGAGGGGCGCGTCCGCGCCTTCCTGCTGATGCCGAAGGCAAAATAGGCAGGAGATCGGGCGGGCGGTCTCGAACCTGTAGACCAACATGGAAATCAACGAAACGACCATCGCGCAGTTCAAGACGGATTTCGCCCGCGTCCGGGCCGAGTGCGGCAAGGTCATCGTCGGCAACGCCGACATCGTGGACGGCGTGCTGATCTGCCTGCTGTCCGGCGGACACGCCCTGCTCGAAGGCGTCCCCGGCCTGGGGAAGACGCTGCTGGTCCGCACCCTCTCGCGCGTCCTCGACCTGGACTTCAACCGCGTCCAGTTCACCCCCGACCTGATGCCCGCCGACATCACCGGCACCAACATCCTGATGGAGAACGACGCGGGCCGCAAGATCTTCCAGTTCCAGCCCGGCCCGGTCTTCGCCAACATCGTCCTGGCCGACGAGATCAACCGGGCGACCCCCAAGACGCAGTCGGCGATGCTGGAAGCCATGCAGGAGCATTCGGTCACGGTCTCGGGCAAGATGTACCAGCTCGCGGAGCCGTTCTTCGTGCTGGCGACCCAGAACCCCATCGAGATGGAAGGGACCTACCCGCTGCCCGAGGCGCAGCTCGACCGCTTCCTCTTTAAATTGATCGTCCCCTCCCCCACCCTGGGCGAGCTGTCGGCCATCGTGGAGCGGACGACGGGGGCCGAGACACCGCAGGTGGAGAAGGTGCTGGACGGGCCGCAGATCATGGCGATGCGCCAGGTCGCCCGCGAGGTGCCCATCGCCTCGCACGTCCGCGACTTCGCCGTGCGCGTCATCCTCGCCACCCACCCGCGCTCCGAGACGGCGACTCCGATGGTCAACCAGTTCGTCCGCTTCGGCGCGTCCCCGCGCGGCGCGCAGGCCATCGTCCTGGCCGCCAAGATCCGCGCCCTGCTGGACGGCCGCTACAACGTCGCCTACGACGACCTGATCTCGGTCGCCCCCGCCGCCCTGCGCCACCGCCTGATTCTGAACTTCGAGGGCGAGGCGGAGGGCATCGGCGCGGACGCCGTCGTCCGGGACATCCTGACCCGGCTGTCGTCCCAGACGGCGGTGGCGGCCTAACCTCTTTACAGCGTGTGGTGGAACTTCGTTCACGGGGCTGAACCCCCGTGCTTCGGTAAAGCAACTCCCCGCCTTCGCGGGCA
>CAXTWM010000366.1:0-4752 GCA_964247915.1 uncultured Armatimonadales bacterium
GGGCAGGCGGGGGCGGGCCGGGGCTGGAACGACCTGGACTCGCTGGAAGTCGGCAGCGGCGCGATGGACGGGCTGACGTTAGACGAGCGGCAGACGGCGATGACGCTGTGGGCGATCTCGTGCAGCCCGCTGTATGCCGGGGACGACTTGACCAGGCTGGATGCCGAAGGCGTGGCGCTGCTGACGAATGACGAGGTGATCGCCGTGGACCAGGCGGGCCGACCCGCCGCGCCCCTGGCGGGGAACCCGCAGGTGTGGGTGAGCACGGGGGCGGGCGGCGGCAAGACCGTCGCCCTGTTCAACCGGGGCGACCGGGCCGCGACGGTGACGGCGGGGCGGGCCGACCTGGGGCTGACCGGCCCGGCCCGCGTGCGCGACCTGTGGGGCCGCAGGGACCTGGGCCTGTTCCCCGGCAGCCTGAGCGCCACCCTCGCGCCCCACGCCTCGCGGCTGTTCGGAGTCACCCCGGACCCACACGCGGCGGATGTGGCGGCCATCGTGGACCCGAGCATTCAATACCAGACCTGGGAAGGCTGGGGCACGTCGCTGGCGTGGTGGGCCAAAGTGGTCGGCGGCTACCCGGAGCCGATCCGGTCCGAGTACATGGACAAGGCATTCGACCCCGTTAAAGGGCTGGGGCTGAACATCGTCCGCTACAACATCGGCGGCGGCGAGAACCCCGCCTACTTGGCTCCGAACAAGCAGGGCCTGTCCTTCCGCACCGCCGTCCCCGGCTTCGAGCCGCAGAGGGGCGTGTGGGACTGGACGGCGGATGCGAACCAGCGCTGGGTGCTGCAAGCCGCGATCAAAAAGGGCGCGAACCAACTGGAAGCGTTCTCCAATTCGCCGCCGTGGTGGATGACGAGGAGCGGCAGCGTTACGGGGAACCTGAAGGGGGCGGACAATATCAAGCCGGAATCCTACGACGCCTTCGCGGACTACTTGACCGAGGTGACGAAGCACTTCCGGGACGTCTGGGGCGTCACGTTCCGCGACCTGGAGCCGCTGAACGAGCCGAGCGGCGGCTGGTCCTTTCTGGGCAGGCAGGAGGGCGCCCATGTGGACCGCCCCGCCCAGAATCTGATCATCCGAGCCACCGGAGCCGCCCTGGCGCGCAAGGGCCTGAGCGCGGGGGGCAAAACGACGGCCACGGCCTCGGATGAGCCGAGCATTGGGGACGGCGACCGGACGTTTCCCTTCTACGACGCGGAGACCCTGCGCGGCCTGTCCAAGATCAACGTCCACTCCTACGGCGGGGGCGACCGGACTCAGCTTTCCAACTTCGCCGTCTCGCGCGGCAAGGACCTGTGGCTGTCCGAGGACGGCGACAACGATGCGTCGGGCCTGTCCATGGCCCGAAGCATCACCGACGACCTGAACGGCCTGCGCCCGTCCGCCTGGGTCACCTGGCAGGTGGTGGACAACTCACCCGGCTGGGGATTTTTCCGCAACCCGCAGGACTCGGAGACCGACCCGGCCTACACGGTCAACAAGAAGTACTACGTCATGGCCCAGTACAGCCGGTTCCTGCGGCCCGGCTACCGAGTCATCGCCCTTTCCGATCCGAACTCGGTCGGGGCCTGGGACGCCAAAACGGGCACCGTCGTCTTCGTCACCCGCAACGGCGGCGACACGGACCTGCACATGTCCTACGACCTGTCCGGGTTCACGCGCCTGGGCGCGTCGGCGACGGTCTACCGCACCTCGCCGACCGAAGACCTGGCGACGCTGCCGCCGCTCGCGCTGACGAGCAAGCGGCTGGCGGCGACCGTCCCGGCCAAGTCCGTGACCACCTTCGTCATCCACGACGCGGCCTACACGGGCGCGCTGGGGTTCTCGTTCCGCGACTATTACAGCCTGGTCAACCGGGGCAGCGGGCTGGCGCTGGACGTGACCGGGGCAGCCGTTATCCAGGCGGCTAACGCTGGCGGCGGGAACCAGCAGTGGAGCCTGCGCGGGGTCGGCGGCGGGGATTACAAGGTGGTCAACCGGGGCAGCGGCCTGGTCCTGGACGTCAGCCAGTCCTCGGCGCAGGCCGGGGCCGCCGTGCTCCAATACTCGGACAATGGCGGCGACAACCAGCTCTGGCGTCCGGTGCGCGTCTCGGACGGCGTTTACAAGCTCGTCAACCGCCACAGCGGCTTGATCCTGAGCGGGGGCGGGAATGCGGCGGGGACGGCTCCGACTCAGCGGGCGGACGACGGCAGCGCGAATCAGCAGTGGCGGCTCGTGCCCATCAAAGGGACGCCGTAGTCCAGAACCCGGCCCTGAAGGGCCGGGCTACTGTCAGCGAAAGAGAAAGTCGCTCCGCGACTCAGGACGGGTGTATCATCACCCTCCCTCAGTCGCGCAGCGACTTTCGCCGAATAGACCGGCCCTTCAGGGCCGGGTTAATCCACCCGCTGTGCCCGCCACCGCAATAGCCCGGCGCGGCGGCGGAAGGGGCGACGCCAGGCTTCGGCCAGGAGGGGCAGGCGCGAGAGCGTGTCGGCCAGTTCGGCGTCGTCCTTGTCCACATACATCGCCCGGTTGACCCGCGCCACGGGCCAGTCTGGCGTCGGGCGCTCGATCAAGGTCAGCGCGTCCCCCGCCCCGATCTCGCCCGGCTCCAGGACGCGCAGGTAGTAGCCCGTTCGGCCGCTCCCCGAAACTTCCAGCGGCAGGCCGGGGCGCTCCCAGCGGCGTCCCAGCTTCCAGCAGGGCATCCGGGGCTGGCTTACCTGCACGCAGGCCGTACCGACCGCGTAGGTGTCGCCGATGCAGGTCGCGTCCTCGGTCATGCCTGCCAGCGTCCAGTTCTCGCCGAACGCGCCGAAGGGGGACTCGGCCTCGGACTTGCCCAACGCCGCCCGCCAATCCGGGTAGTGCTCCCCTGGGTAGCAACAGACGGCCTTATCCGGCCCGCCGTGGTTCTTCAAATCGGCCTGCGCGTCGCCGTCCAGGCTGCCCCGGTCCAGCCGCAGACGCCCCTCCACGGGGAACTTCCAGATGCCGCTGACCCAGGCGGCGTCCTGACCGTCTTCCAGTTCCGAGACGTGGGCGGCAGGGCGGCCGACTTGAAGGGACAGGATCATGGCCGGGAATCCACTTCCCGTGGGAGCAGGTCGGTCACGGCGACCAGACTGCTCGGCGCAAACAAGGGGGCTGCGGTGTCGCCTGGCAAAAACACCTGTCGAAACTTGTAGCCGTGCCCCTCCGGGAGCAGACCAGGGTCGCGGTAGACCTCAAGCTGGCGGTTCACCAGGTTGACGATCCAGTAGTCGGTGATGCCGGCCCGCGCGTAATCTGCCGCTTTTTTGCCCCTATCCTTGGCGAGCGTCGCGTCGGAGATTTCCACCAGCAGTCGCACTTCCGGCGGGGTCGGGTGATGGTCTTCGTAATCCAGCCGGGAGCCGGGAGCGACCAGGACGTCCGGCTCCGGCTCGGTGCCGTCGTCGAGCGTCATCGGCCCCTGCCGACGAACCGTGTGGCCGTCTCCGAAGGCTTCCCCCAGGAGATCGGCGGCGGCCTCAATGGCCGAAAAGTGCGGTGTTTTCTGCGGCGGCAGCGTCCATATCTCCCCATCCAGAAGCTCGACACGATCCTCCCCAAAGAAGCCCGCTTCGCCCAGGCGGTAATACTCCTCCCGCGTCCAGCGGCGGGGGCGCCCGAAGTCGGGACCCGGCTCCGCCCGAACCGGGTCCCGCCTATCTTCGGCTGCGGGCGGCGTCTCCGCCGGACGTTCCGCCGTCACTGTCATCGCGTCCCCCTCTATTTCAGCGCCCCGATCCGCAGGACGTAGCGATGCACCAGGTCGTTGGCCCGGTCCTGGCTGCTCGCCTCGGCGTAGATGCGGAAGAACGGCTCCGAAGCGTCGGGCAGGACCAGCACCCACGCGCCGTCATCGCGGTAGGTTTTGATGCCGTCAATCAGCTCCGTATTCGTGCCCTCGCTTTCCGCCGTCAGGACGCGCATGATGCGGCCCTTCACCTCCCAGGGACAGGCGACGACCTCGGTCGCCATATAGTGGGACGGCAGCATCGCGCGCACCTGGCTCAAAGTCGTCCCCTGGACGGCCAGCAGTTCCAGCAGCTTGGCGAACGAGAACAGGCCGTCGAACGCGGGGTGGAACTCGGGGAAGATGAAGCCGCCCTCGGTGTCGCCGGCCAGCGCGATGCCCTCCTTGCCCTCCGCCGCCGTCGCCATCAGGGCGCGGACGTCCGTCTTGGTGCGGGTCACGCCGCCCCCGTGCTCCGCCAGGATGCGCTCGATGGTCGAGGACGCGGTGACGGGCACGGCGACCTGCGCGCCGGGCTTGGCGCGGGCCACGAGCAGGGCGAAGACGGCCAGCAGCTCGCTGCCGGACAGGATGGACCCGGTCTCGTCCACCGCCGTCAGCCGCTCGCCGTCGTCGCCCAGGAAGACGCCGATGTCCGCCTTGAGCGTCAGCAGGTAGTCGCTCAGGTTCTGGACCAGGGCCGCCTTGTCTTCTGCCGTCTTGGGCGACTTCTTGGGGTCGGTGTAGGCGTTCAGCGCGATCGTGTCGGTCTCGAGCTGGCCCAGCATCTGCGGCAGGATGCTGGAGATGCGGTTGAAGCCGTAGTCCACGACCACGCGGAACCCGCGCTTCTGGACGGCCTCGGTGTTCAGCAGCCGGAAGAAGTCCCGGCTGTACTGCTCGATGGCGCGCGAAACCAGGGCGATCCTCCCCACCTCGTCCGCCGCCGTGCGCCCGAAGTCCTCGCGGTAGAAGATGGTCTCGATCTTGCGCTG
>CAXTWM010000367.1:0-4709 GCA_964247915.1 uncultured Armatimonadales bacterium
GTCCTCGTTAGGCCGTCTATCGTCTCAAAGCCTGCTCCGCGTGCCCACGCCGCGCCCCGGCCCGTCCGCCCGGCTTCCAGTGGACGCCCGGCCTTCTGGGCTGCGGGCCTGCTCCTGCTGGCGCTGCTGGCGGCTCTGCCCCTGGCTTTGCGTCATGCCGCCGCGCCGCCACGCGCGGCGGCGCGGCCCCGTGTCGCGCGTCCCTGGGTCAAGCCTCGCCCGGCGCGCACCCGTTCTGTCGCCCGCGCCCACTCTGCGCCGCCTGTGACGCCGCCTGCGCCCGTCGTTCGGGTCGCGGCCTTGCGGCAGACGCGGACGTTCCATCACCCGCGGCACACACCGCGCCGCGTCGCCGAGGCGGCGGTCCATGAGGAGACCGTTCCGGCCGTTCCCGCCCATTCGCGAACGCCGCGCCATCTCCCTAACGCCGCCCGCGTGCGAGACGTTGCGGCTGTGGCTCCGGTCCGCTCACCCCGGCGGTCCACCCGCCCGCGACATGTGGCGCATCCCCTGCCGCCTGCTCGGGAGCCGGAGAGTGTGCGTGTGGCGGCGCGGAAAACCGTCCCTGCCGCCTCCCCCACGCCGTCTCCGTCCGAGACAGCGGGGGGGCCGAACCTCCTGGGGACGTGGCACGGCACACTCACCAAACATCAAGCCACCCTCCACTTCGACCACCGCACGGGGAACGATTACAGCGGGACCATGACTGTGCATACCGGCGGCTATGACGCCCGCGTCGCCGTCACCGGCCACGTCACGCCGCGCACCGGCGAAATCTCCATGCGCGAGACGCACCGACTGTCCGGTACAAGGGCGGACGCCTGGGACCTGGGCACGGAGTCGGGACAGATCAAAGGCGACGGAAAAATGTCGGGCACCGGGACCGATGTCCGGCACCACAACGGCACCTGGTCTTTTTCCCACTGACTTTGGCACTGATCTTGGCACTGACGCCGGATGCGTTTCGGCGGGCCGTATGCGGGTATGTTGATTTTGTGCAAGACAAACAGACCGACTCAAAAGCCGACGCTCCCAGCCCACTCGTCCATTACCGCCTCCTGCGCGAGATGGGGCGCGGCGCCATGTCGGTCGTCTGGGAGGCCGTAGACGCGCGGGTCGGGCGGCGAGTCGCCATCAAGACCTTGGTCGCTCCTGGGACGACCGGCGCGGGGGAATGGGCGGCGCGGATGGAGCGGGAAGCACGGGCGGTCGCCCGGCTGTCGCACCCGAACATCGTCAGGACTTACGAGGTCGGGCGGGAAAACGGGCAGCCGTATCTGGTAATGGAGTTCCTGACGGGGCAGACGCTGCGGCAGCGCCTGCGCGCCGGGCCGCTCCCGCCGGACGAGGCCGCGCGCGTTCTGGACGGGGCGGCGGCGGCCCTGGACGCGGTCCACGCGGCGGGCGTCATCCACCGGGACATCAAGCCGACAAGCTTCATGCTCGGGTCGGACGGTTCGGTCAAGCTGATGGACTTCGGGCTGGCCCGCCAGGAGGACGACACGCTGGTGACGCAGGCGGACATGATGGTCGGCTCGCCCTCCTACATGGCCCCGGAGCAGATCAACGGCGCTCCCCTCGGCCCCGCCGGCGACCTCTGGGCGCTGGGCGTGATCCTCTACGAGATGCTGGCGGGCCGTGCGCCGTTCGGCGGCGACCGAATCGCGACGGTCCTGGAGCAGATCACGACACTGGACCCGCCCTCGGTGCCCAACATGCCGCCGCCCGTCCAGGTGGTCCTGCGCCGCGCCCTGGCAAAAGACCCCATTGGACGTTATCCCTCGGCGCGCGCTCTGGCCGCCGCCTTCCGCGCGTCCCTGACTGCCCCTGCCGCCGCGCCCCCCGTGTTTCCCTCCGCTCCGGTCGCCGCCCCGGTCGCTGCGCCCGCCGCGCGGCCAAGGCTCTCGCTCCCCCTGCGCCGCGTCCTGATGGTGGCAGCCGTTCTGCTGGTCCTGGGGCTGGTTGTCCTGGCGTTCCGGTGAGGAGAACCCCTCCCGCCTCGTTCCTCGGCACCCTCCCCCACAGGGAGAGGGGAAGAGGTTAAGCCATCGGCCTCGATCAAACCTCCTTGCCCTCCCGCTTCGGGAGGGTCGCCGCCCTGGCGGCGGGGTTGGTTCCTAACGCCCCAGCGACGGAGGCCGGACGCTCAGACTTGTTCCCCACGCCTTGTCCGGCTCCGCCCCCAGCGCGAAGCGCAGCGTACCGCCGCGCGCAATGTCGGCCTGCGTCAGCCAGGGCCGGTCCCAGGACTTGTCGCCGACGCGCAGGCCGCGCAGGTAGACGTTCTGGGCGGACGTGTTCGGGGCCTCGACCGTGAACTCCTTGACGGGGAACGGCGACTCCAGATGCACGACGGCGCGCGGGAACAGCGGGGCGCACAGCTCGTAAGCGGGGCGCGCGGGGTCGGTCGGGTACAGGCCCAGGGCGGCGAAGACGTACCAGGCGGACATGGTGCCGCAGTCGTCGTTGCCGGGGATGCCCGCCGGGGTCGTCCCGTAGGCGTCCGCCAGCAATTCCCGAACCCGCGCCTGGGTCTTCCACGGGGCGCCGGAATAGTCGTACAGGAAAGGGGCCTGCAAGTCCGTCTCGTTGTAGGGGTTGTAGTACTGGCCGACCCAGGCCGGGTGCGGGTAGCTGAAGAACTTGTCCATCTCGGCGTTGAACGGGCCGTCGCCGCCGAACAGGCGGATCAGGCCCGCCACGTCCTGCGGGGCCAGCCAGCGGTAGTGCCAGCCCGTGCCCTCGACGTAGCCGTGTTCCTGGGTCGGGTCGAACGGCCCGTACCACGACCCATCCAGGAGTTTCGGGCGCAGGAACTTGGTTTCCGGGTCGAACAGGTTGCGATAGAGCAGCGCGCGACGGGCGAAGAACCGGGCGTCCGCTGTCTTACCGAGCGAGGCCGAGACCGAAGCCAGGGCGGCGTAGGCGAGGCAGTCTTCCTCGGTCTGCGAGACCGAGCCGTAGCCCTCTTTGTCGTCGGGGATGTAGCCCACGGTGTCCATGTACTGCACATGGGCCTCGCCCTGGTACGGCTTGCCGGGCGGCGCGGGCTGGGTGGCGTCCTTCACCATGCCGGGGTACAGGGCCGCCATGTCGAAGCCGCGCAGGCCGGCGTTCCAGGCGGTCGCCGTCACGACGGTGAGCGGGCTGCCGCACATGACGTTGGTGTAGACGTTCGCCTGCGGCCAGCGGTCAATCCAGCCGCCCTGCTGGTACATCAGGCTGATGCTCTGGCACATGTCCTGCATCCGCTGCGGCTCGATGAGCGTTAAAAGCGGCGCTTCCGTCCGATAGATGTCCCACCCGGAGAAGTCGGCGTAGACGGGATGACTCGTCTTGGTCTGGTGGATGGCGTTGTCAAAGCCGAGGTAACGCCCGTCCACGTCGCTGAAGACGCTGGGCATCAGGAAGCAGTGGTACAGGCTGGTGTAAAAGATCGTGCGCTGCTCGGTCGTGCCGCCCGAAACCTCGATCCGGTGAAGCTCCTTCTCCCAAGCCGCCTCGGTCGCGCGCCGCACCTGATCGAAACCCTTGCCCGCAACTTCTCCTGCCAGGTTGCGCCGCGCGCCGTCAAGGTCCACATACGAGATGCCGATACGGGCCGTGACGGTGAACGGCCTGCCGGACGCCGGGAACGAGAGATACGCGCCGATGGGGGGGGCCTTCTGCCCGTCCTGGGTCGCCGCGCCTCCCCCCGCCGTCACCGCGTCCCCCGCCCAGGTGCCGGAGGTCTGAACGGGCCGGTCCAGTTTCACGGTGAAGTACGTCGTGCTGAACTGGCTCGCGCCGCAGAATCCCTGGCTCCGCACCGACCCCTCAACGGTTTCCGGGCCGACGAAACGGATGTCGGCGCGCTCGGTCCGCGTCAGCGTGTGGCTGAGGGGGATCAGGATGTTGGCGGGCTGCCCGGCGGGGAAGGTGAAGCGGACCAGACCGGTGCGCTCGGTCGCCGTCAGTTCGGCGTCCACGTTCCAGCGGCGCAGGGTGACCGAGTAGTAGCCAGCGGAGGCCGACTCGTGCTTGTGGCTGAACGGGGACGAGTAATCGGCCACCCGCGTCTTGACCGGGCCGGTCGTGGCTGTCAGGAACACGTCGCCCTCGTCGTCGCACCCCACCCCGCTCATGTGAGTCAGGCTGAAGCCCTCGATCCGGTGGTCGCCGTACCCGTAGCCGACCGAGGGCGTGTGCGTGTCCGGGCTGAACAGGGTCATGCCGAAGGGGGCACCCGCGCCGGGCAGGGTGTCCCCGCCGCCGTCCGTGCCGATCATGGGGTCTACATAGGACGCCAGCGTCTTGTGAAGTTTGGACGCAGGGGGGGCGGGCAGGACGAACCGCGCCGTAGCCGGGCGGGACGTGAATAAGAAGTCGCGGACGGTCTGCCGGGCCGTCGCCGCGCCGCTCGCGCCGGAAAAGCCGACCAGGGCCGTTGGACCGCCGACCGCCCCGGCCACATCCAATTCGTCCTGGCCGGTCCACGTCTCGCCCGTCGTCAGGTCCTTCAGCGTTTCGGTCAGGGTCGCGCCGTTGTAGTCCAGCGTGACGCGGACCGGATGGCCGCTGCGTATGTCCACGGGCAGGGTGTCGCCCGGAGACTCCGCCGCGCCATTCGTGCCGACGCCCACGCCGGACGCGCCGTACAGGTTCAGCCGGAAAGCCACGCTCTTGTGGATGGCGACGCCGCCGTCGTTCGCCCCGTAGCCCATCCCGCC
>CAXTWM010000368.1:0-4709 GCA_964247915.1 uncultured Armatimonadales bacterium
GGGTTGTTTATTTTTTTTATATTTCCTTCTATTTTTGGGGGGTTGGGGGGGGGGGGCGTGAGGAAAAAGACGACGCGCCGTATGGGGCGTCGGCGATGCGGCTTGATTCGCAGGAGGGAGTTTGGCCGCCCGCGCCGAACTATCCCCCACAACCTCTCGGACAAAAGGAAGAGCGACCACATGGCAAATGACTGGGATGCGGATTTGATCGCCGGGGCAAAGGACGCCTCGACGTTTAGCGGCAGGCCGATCGGGATCGGCCTCATCGGCACGGGCGGGATCGCCCAGAGCGTTCACCTGCCCGCCTACAAGAAGTTGCAGGACGAGGGCAAGGTGAAGATCGTCGCCCTGTGCGACATCAAGCCGGACAAGCTGGCCGAGGCGAACGCGAAGTTCGGCCCCGCCCAGACCTACGCGGACTACAAAGACCTGCTCGCCAACCCCGACGTGGAGGCGGTGGACGTCTGCACGCCCAACTTCATGCACATGCCGCCGGTCGTCGCGGCCTTTGAGGCCGGCAAGGACGTCATCTGCGAGAAGCCCATCGCCATCAACGCGGACCAGGGCGCACAGATGGTGGCCGCCGCCCAGAAGAGCGGCAAGAAGTTCCAGGTGGGCCTGAACATGCGCTTCGGGGGCGGCCCGCAGGCCATCAAGCGCCTGGCGGACGCGGGCAAGTTCGGCGACATCTACTACGCCCGCGCCCAGGCCCTGCGCCGCCGGGGCGTGCCGATGTGGGGCGTCTTCACCGAAAAAGACAAGCAGGGCGGCGGGCCGCTCATTGACATTGGCGTCCACATCCTGGACATGACCCTGTGGCTGATGGGGCATCCCAAGCCGGTCGCCGTCAGCGGCACCGCCCTCACCAAGTTCGGGCACCGCTCCGGCCACGTCAACCTGTTCGGCCAGCCCTGGGACCCGAACAACTTCACCGTCGAGGACTTCGCCTCGGGCTACGTCAAGTTCGAGAACGGCGCGTCACTCGTCCTGGAATCGTCGTTCGTGCTCAACAACGACAAGGAGCGCTTCGAGACCAGCCTGTTCGGCACCGAGGGCGGCGTCTTCCTGGACCTGCACAACGACGCCAACACGCGCATCTACACCGAGGAGGCCGGGGCGCTCTACGACAGCCAGCCCGTCTTCCTGCCCCGCGTCTCGACGCACGAGGCCGAAATCCGCGCCTTCGTCCAGTCGGTCAGCACGGACACGCCCATCGCCGTCCCCGGCGAGCAGGCCCTGATGGCCTCGCGCATCCTGAGCGCCCTCTACGAATCCAGCGAGACCGGCAAGGAAGTCCGGCTGTAGGGCAAGCGGAGAAGCAGCCCGGCCCCTTTTGGGGCCGGGCGGGAAATAGGAATGGATATAACCAAGCTTGACAGGCGGAAGGTGCTGATGGTGGTGGTCGTCTTCCTCTCCCTGTACGCAGTCTGGTACACGTTCGAGCGGGCCGGGTTTTTAGTCACGATGGCCTCCCTGGCACAGATGAATGCGGCGCAGAGAGGGTCTCCCGCTCAAGCCCTGGGCACGGGCCTGAGCCTTACGAACCTCCTGTCCACACTCTTTTCCATACTCGCTTGGTGGGCGGTTGCGGTGCTGGCATGGCTCGTCCGCTCCGAGAAAACCCCCTGAAGCCTTCCTGACGACAGCCGGCCGCCCCCGTCTCAGGAGCCGAGGGTGGACAGGAGGGCGAGGCCGAAGACCACCAACAGCGCGAGCAGGGCGCGCGTCCACGGGTCATCGAGCTGGGGCGGGTTCGGGGCATAAAGCGCCCGCATCGGCAGGGTCTGGGTGCAGGGGATACTCATAACGGTAAAAGTATCGGCAGAAGGCAGCGGTTTTTGCAGCCTCCTCCGTTTACCGCGTTTACGCGCCGGGTAACAGGGCCTCGGAGGGGAACACCATGCCCGACGAAACCAACCCGACCCTGACCGACACCAGGGACAGCGACACGACGACCGGCGCGGGGACCACGACCGGCGTGGGCCAGAACACCGTCGGCGGCCAAATGACCGGCGGTCCGCTGACCGGCGGCTTGGAAGGCAGCGCCGTCACCACCGCCAACGCTGGCCAGGGCGCGGCCACCGCCGCCATCGAGACCGACGACGCCACTCAGAATGTGGATCAATTCCCCGGCGACGGGGCCACCCAGACCGGCAGCATGACCACCGACACCGCCGCCCTCGGCGGCGGCGCGGCCACGGTCGGAGCGCCCGACGGCGAAGCCGGGCCGGACATTGACGGCGGCAGCCGGTAAGCCGACAAAGCCATGAAAAAGCCCCGCGCCATCAGGCGCGGGGCTTCCAACGTCACACCCCCACTGCCCCGGCTTCTTCTTCCAGAGGCTCTCCTGTCGCCATCAGGATGTTCAGATGTTCTTGCTCCTGAAGGTCATCTTCCACGGCGGCCAAGTCTTCGTAGAAATCGGACATCCGTTTCGGCCAGCGGCTGGGCCGGATCGGGACGCGCCACCAATCATCCACTTTGTACACGTCTTCGTCCACCACATGAAGCGTCACCCCACCTGGCTCCACGCCGACCAGACGGCCCCGAACCTTCTGGGCCACCTGCTGCTTAGTCATCTCCATCTTTCACCCCCAAAAGTGTCTGCACCGCACACTAAGCAGCATGTGCAACAGTAACATATGCGGAAGCACTGACTGGCTCAGGAATGGGATAGCCTTCCTCCCGCAGACCATCTAGGTGAAACTCAATCGCCTCCTGCATATTGCGCTCCACATCTTCCCGCGTCACTCCGGTCGAAACGCAGCCCGGCAGATCGGGCGAGTAAGCAGAATACCCCGTGTTCGTCTTCTCAATGATAATCAAGTAGTTCATGGCTTTAATCCCGCTTGTTTGAGGATGCTGTTTTCCGTGCCGACGGCTAAATCATCGCTCAACTTCCCCGGCACAGTGACCAGTCCAAGTTTGGTGTCGTGCTTGAACTGACGATGACTTCCGCGTGTGCGGACAAGATACCATCCGGCCTTTTCAATAAGCGCGATGGCTTGTTTCACTTTCATTAGGAGAGCATATCCCAGGCAACTGTACGGATCGTGAGTGCAAAGGTTCAGAGCTGCCTAAGAGCAAACCCCGCCTGCGCCGCCCGCAGAACTACCCAAACTCGCAGATGCGCCAGCGGTGGCGTCAGGTGTAGCGCAGTGTTAGGCTGTACGCTTGACAGGCTATCGTGCTACCCCTCATTTTCTGCAAGCGACTGGTCGGGGCTAGAAGTTTCCAGACGGCTGGAAATGAGTTGCCAGTTGTCCTCAAACTCTTGTAAATCCCCAATAAAGTAACGGTTGTCATAAGACGCAGGGTTTCGCGGGCGTCGTCCCTCATGCTTGCTCATAAAACTGGAATAGCCGTTGATACAGACGGTCTGCAAGTCTGCCTTTGTCAGAATGAAGAAGCGGTCACGTCCGCCAGGACCCGCGATTGAAACACAAACATAAATCAGGCCGGGGTTTTGAATTTTGAGGCGGCGAGAATAATCCTGTACCTTTGTCTCTTCGTCCAGTTTAATCTCCATCCAATGTCTAGCATCACTGGGCCAGTTGTTGCTCCGGGAAGCCTTGACTTGAATTGGAACTGTCCGACACTGCTCATCCGTCGCTAAAACATCAAACGTAGGAACATTTCCCGAAAACGGCGTGGCAATGAAACCGCGCCGCCCAAGTTCCGCGCAAACCAGATACTCGCCGATTTGCCCCGTAAGTTTGTTTCCGCGTCCGCTACTCATCCAGGCTTCCTTAATGCTTACAGCCTTCTGAAGAAAGGCAATCGCTGTGCAACCCAACTTGGCACTATACCGCACGAGCGCGGCATAACAGCGGCTTTTGCCGCATTCTGACAGCAGTGATTTACAGCACGATCGCCATCACGCCAGCAAACAGGTTCTTTTACCCCTCCCTAACAGGAAGGGGGGCGAGCCTCACCCCAATAAAGCCTCAGCGAGCCGGGGCGGGTTCCTGACTATTATACCAAAGATGTTGCCAAACCGACTCCCACTTGACATATGTTCCCATAAACGTTATAATAGTAGACAAATAAAACAAGCGATGGACGCCGCCTGGAAAGGCACGAATACCAATGTACTCCCTCTGCGATGCCTGCGCCCCGCGCGGCGAACACTGCTCCGGCAACTGCGCGACCACTCTCAAACGAATACTCGCCAATGACAAAAAGGCACAGAGCGCCGGACAGGCGCAGGGCGGCGGGCCGCGCACGGCTGGGGGCAAGGCCGTCAGCGCCCGCAATGCCACCACCCACGGCCTGTTCGCCCGAGACATCGTCCTCCCCGCCCTCGGCGAAGACCCCGAAGGCTACCGGCAGACCGAAGCCGAATTCACCGCCCAGATCGCCCCGCGTAACCTGCTCGAACGCCACTACGTCGAAAAGATCGCCGCCGCCTCATGGCGCCTGCGTCGCCTCCACCGTTGGCAGGCCCAGCTCTTCGAGGACGAGACGCTGACCGAGGACGAGCGCCTGGACAAGCTGGACAAGGTGCTGCGCCACGAAAACCAACTGCACCGCCAGATAGACACCGCCGTCAAGATGCTGAACAAGGACGTGCCCCAGCTTGCCCAGTCCCGCGCCCGCGATCAGGCGTTGCGGACCACGATGCAGACCGAGTTGGACTGCCGCGAAAACCGCGAAAACGAACTGGAAGTGACGTTCGAGGCGCGGGAATGGCTCAAACAAATGACCCC
>CAXTWM010000369.1:0-4662 GCA_964247915.1 uncultured Armatimonadales bacterium
TCGCTTGTAGGGTGCGAACCTTGTGTTTGCCCTCAGACACTTTTGAGCCACTACCGACGGAAGCAACCCCAGCCACATCAGTCTGCCGACACTCGTTTTGAACAACCTAACCTTTTTGCCCCAAACGACCCGATTTGACCTGAATAGAGCCTTGCGGCGTTTATACGGAGCGCGGATTGAGGCGGATTACAACTGCGCCACCCTCTCGGATAGGACCGTTGCCGTGAACTCTCTGCGCGACCTCCGCTATATCCGGCTTTTGCTGGACCCAGACAGGAAAGAAGCCGACCAATGACAACACAAACACTCTCTCAGAACGTGGAACAGACGCAGCAACAGATCGAGGCGCGTCTTCGCCCCTACCTGCAACAGTATCCTCTCTACGACACCGTTATAGAGATCGTGGAAGGCGCCGCGCGTCTAGAAGATGGCTGGTGGTGCGTCCCGGTGCGCCTGAACACCAACGAACCGCGTACCTATCAGTATTATGACACACTGGTCGAGATCGAAGACGAGATCGCCCGGCAGGAGCACCTCCGGGTCATGTTCGTCCCTGCCGGGTAGGCAGCCCGCGCGGCGTCTCCCCCGCCGTGCCGGAGGCTTCCACGACCGTCAGCCTTGGCCTGCTGCTGGCCCTGGGGATGGGCGGCGTGGTCGTCGCGGGCAAGCGCAAGAAAATGAACGTGAAGTCGGCGGCTTCCGCCTGAGCCGCTGCCCTTCGGGCCAGCCAAAGCATCGCCCCGCCTTCCGAAAAGAAGGCGGGGCGTTTTGCGCTTTTTGGGCAGTGACATGGTCGCCCGTTTGGAAATTCGGTCATCCTATGGCGTCCTGGGCGGCGGCGGCCAAACGCCTTCTGAGGGCTGTGCTGTCGGCCTCGGTACGCCCTCCTGATCGCCCCTCACCCTCGCAACGACCGCCAGCAGCAGGGCGATCCCCGCCAACATGCACAGGGCCGTCAAGCCGAGCAGCAGAGTGGCCACCGCGATCAGCAGGTGATTGCCCCGAAAAGCCCAGGAGGCGCCCGTTGTGATGTAGAGCATCAGCGCGAGCGAGCCGAAGCCTACGCCAAAGGCGGACAGGGTGAATGCTTTCAACTTGGCGACTGCCGAAGGCTTCCGAAACTCCCACACGCTCAGGCACAGCAGAAACAAGGCAACAGCGCCCGTCAGGAGGGGGTAGAGCATCCAGTTCAGCAGGTTCACGGTGTTCATCACGTCTTTCTTTCAGGTCGTTGGAGGCCGGTCATGCGCCTTCATCCGGCACGTTCACTTGAAGCTCTTTGAGCCACACCATCGCCTCGGAGTCGGAGGGCGCGCGCCAGTCGCCGCGCGGGGAGAGGGAGCCGCCCGACCCGACTTTGGGGCCGTTGGGGACGGCGGAGCGTTTGAACTGGCTGGTCTGAAAGAAACGGTAGAGGAACAGGCCGAGCCACTTTTTGATCGTGGGCAGATCGTACTCGTTCTTTTTGTCGTCGGGGAACGGGTCGGGCCACGCGCCGCGCGCACGGTCGGCCCAGGCGCAGTGGGCGAGGAAGGCGACTTTGGAGGGGCGGAAGCCGTAGCGGGTGGTGTAGTACAGGTGGAAGTCCTGCAACTCGTAGGGACCGATCTTGTCCTGGGTGGACTGGAACGGCGAGGCGGCGGGGTCGTCGCCGGAATGCGGGACGAGTTCGGGGGAGATCTCGGTGTCCACGATGGCTTGAATGAGGTCGCTCGCCTCGTCGCTGAACTGGCGCGTGGCGATGACCCAGCGCAGGAGGTACTGGATGAGCGTCTTGGGGACCGAGGCGTTGACGTTGTAGTGGGACATGTGATCGCCGACGCCATAAGTCGCCCACCCCAGGGCCAGCTCGCTCAGGTCGCCCGTGCCCAGGACCAGCCCGTTCTGGAAGTTCGCCAGGCGGAACAGGTGCGAGGTGCGCTCGCCGGCCTGGACGTTCTCAAAGGTGATGTCGTAGACCGGCTCGCCGCCCACAAACGGGTGGCCGATGTCGCGCAGCATCTGGAGGCAGGACGGGCGGATGTCTATCTCGTGGGACGTGACGTCCAGGGCGTCCATCAGGCCCAGGGCGTTGGAGCGGGTGCCGCTGCTGGTGGCAAAGCCGGGCATGGTGTAGCCGAGGATGTTTTGGCGCGGCAGGCCCAGCCGGTCCATCGTCCGGGCGGCGACGATGAGGGCGTGGGTCGAGTCGAGGCCGCCCGAGACGCCGATGACGATCTTCTCGATCTTGGTGCTCTGAAGCCGCTTCATCAGGCCGTGGACCTGGATGTTGTACGCCTCGTAGCACCGCTCGTCGCGCACCGCCCGGTCGTTGGGGACGTAGGGGAAGCGCTCGACGGAGCGGAGGAGAGGCCCCCTGGCCCCCGATAATGAGGGCGTCAGAGGGGAGGGCACGAAGGCCGCTTCGGTTCTTAGTCCGGCTCCCCCAGAATTGGGGGCGGGGGGGGCTATCTGCGGCACCTCGAACGTGAACTCCACCCGGCGCATGGCGCGGACGCGGTCCAAGTGGTCGCCGACCGAGTCGTGGAAGGAGGTCAGCCGCATCCGGTCCTGGGCCAGCCGTTCTAAATCTATGTCGGCGGCGATGATCTGCTCCTCGCCCGCGAAGCGCTCCGTCTCGGCCAGGCGCTCGTTGTTCTCGTAGATGAGCGCGTGGCCGTCCCAGGCCAGGTCCGTGGTGGACTCACCCGGCCCCGCCGCCGAGTAAAGGTAGGCGGCCACGCAGCGGCCCGACTGCGAGGCGCACAGGTCGCGGCGGTACTCGGCCTTGCCGATGGTGATGTTGGAGGCGGACAG
Organism: uncultured Armatimonadales bacterium; assembly: GCA_964247915.1. Lineage (GTDB taxonomy): Bacteria > Armatimonadota > Armatimonadia > Armatimonadales > Capsulimonadaceae > JANXMY01. Next base: position 2,797 of record CAXTWM010000369.1, read on the forward strand.
GTTCGCCAGCACGGTCGCCCCGGCCAGGGCGGCGTAGGTGGAGGGGGGGACGGGCGTCCAGACGTCCTCGCAGATCTCGGCATGGACGGCGAAATCGGGGACGTTCTCGGCGCGGTAGATCACGTCGTTGCCCAGCGGGACGGTCTGGCCCAGAACCGTTACCTCGCGACCGATGGCGTCGCGGGCCGGGGTGAACTGGCGCTTCTCGTAGAATTCCCGGTAGTTCGGCAGAAACGTCTTGGGCGTCAGGCCCAAAATCCGGCCCCGATAAACGGCGACGGCGCAGTTGAACAACTGCCCGTCGAAGCGCAGCGGCGCCCCGACCAGCAGCAGCGGGGTCAGGGCGCGGCTTTCGGCCACCAGGCGCTCCAGCGCGGCCAGCGTCCCTTCCAGCAGGGCGTCCTGGTGGAACAGGTCCTCGTTGGAGTAGGCCGACAGCCCCAGCTCGGGGAACAGGGCCAGGGCCGCGCCCATGTTTGACGCCTGCCGCGCCAGCCCCAGCGTCTGGGCGACGTTATAATCGGGATCGGCGACGCGCAGAAACGGGATGCAGACAGCTACGCGGATGAAGCCGTGCGCGTAGACCGAATGGAACGGAGCGTTCATAGGCTCATTATCGCCCCAACGCGGCCCGGAAGTCAAGCCAGGCGGCCCGGAAGTCAAGCCAGGCGGCCCGGAAGTCAAGGCGGGCAGGACGCGGTGACGCGGTGACGAGGGGTTGAAAACTCCTCGCTAGGAGAAGCACCCTCCGGGTGAAGAACGGTTTTCACATCGTCCGAAGGACGCCTTACCTAGCGCGGGGTTTTCAACCCCTCGTCACTGTGCCCCCGCCGCGCGGAAGGCGGCCCCGACGATGGCCTGTGCTTCCTCCTGGATGCGCCGCAGGTGTGCCTCACCCAAGAAGCTCTCGGCGTAGATCTTGTAGATGTGCTCCGTGCCCGAAGGGCGGGCGGCGAACCAGCCGTTTTCGGCCACGACTTTCAGCCCGCCGATGGGGGCGTCGTTGCCAGGCGCGCGCGTCAGCCGGGCGGTGATCTTCTCGCCCGCCAGTTCCTCCGCCTCCACCTGCTCCGGCGACAGGTTGGCGAGAACGGCCTGCTGCTCCGGGGTCGCGGGGGCATCCATGCGCTCATACACGGGAGCGCCGAACCGCTCGGTCAGGGTCGTGTAATGCCCGCCGGGGTCGCGTCCCGTCTTGGCCGTGATCTCGGCGGCCAGCAGGTCCAGAATAATGCCGTCCTTGTCCGTCGTCCAGACACTCCCGTCGCGGCACAGGAACGAGGCCCCGGCGCTCTCCTCGCCGCCGAAGCCGTAGTCGCCCGAGAGAAGGCCGTCCACGAACCACTTGAAGCCGACCGGCACCTCGGCCAGCGGGCGGCCCAGCGAGGCGGCCACGCGGTCAATCATCGCGCTGGACACCAATGTCTTGCCCACGGCGGCGTCGGCCCGCCAGCCGGGCCGGTTCTGGAACAGGTACGAGATTGCGACGGCGAGGTAGTGGTTCGGGTTCAGCAGCCCCGCGCTGCGCGTCACGATGCCGTGCCGGTCCGTGTCAGGGTCGTTGCCGAAGGCGATGTCGTAGCGGTCTTTCAGCCCGATCAGGGACGCCATCGCATAAGGCGAGGAGCAGTCCATACGAATCTTGCCGTCCTTGTCCACGGTCATAAACGCGAACGTCGGGTCTACATTGGGGTTGACGACGTCCACGTTCAGGCCGTACCGTTCGGCGATGGGCTGCCAGTACGCCAGTGACGCGCCGCCCATCGGGTCCGCGCCGATTTTCAGGCCGGATCCGGCGATGGCGTCCATGTCTAAAATGCTCGCCAAAGCCTCCACGTAGGGCGTGACGTAATCATGGACGTGGGC
>CAXTWM010000370.1:0-4654 GCA_964247915.1 uncultured Armatimonadales bacterium
CCGGAGTGCGGTCTGACGGCGGGGCCGGGGGGCCGGTGGTACGGGACGTGCTACGAGGGCGGGCCGGACGACACCGGCGCGCTGTTCGCCATCACCCCCCCCGCGCCCCACACGCACCTGTTGTGGAACAACAGCGACGGGCGCGTGATGCTCTGGAGCGTCGCCCAGGACGGCACGTTCACCCTCAACGGCTTCGGGCCGTACACGGACGGCGCCCCCCAGAACAAGTGGACTGCTACCGCCGTCGCGACGGGGCCGGACGGCAAGACCCACCTGCTGTGGAACAACACGGACGGGCGCGTCATGCTCTGGACGGTGGATGACGCGGGGAACTTCACGCTGGCGGGTTACGGCCCCTACACCGACGGCGCCCCGCAGAACAAGTGGTACGCCACGGCGGTCTCAGTCGGCCCGGACAACGTCGTGCATCTGCTGTGGAACAACACGGACGGGCGGGTCATGCTGTGGAACGTCGCGCAGGACTTCACTTTCACCCTGGCGGGCTATGGCCCCTACACCGACAACGCGCCTCAGAATAAGTGGAGCGCCACGGCGCTCGCCACCGGCCCGGACGGGGTCAGCCACATCGTTTGGAACAACACCGATAATCGGGTCATGCTCTGGGACGTCAACGCCGACTTTACCTTCACGCTGGCGGGGTACGGGCCGTACACGGACGGCGCCCCCCAGAACAAGTGGAGCGCCGTGGGCGTGTCCGTCGGCCCCGACAACGTGCAGCACCTCTTGTGGAGCAACACGGACCGGCGGGCGATGCTGTGGAACGTCGCTCCCGACTTCACCTTCACGCTGGCGGGCTTTGGACCCTACACGGACAATGCGCCCCAGAACCTGTGGAGTGCGACTGCCGTAGCGACGGGTTCCGACGGGCTTTCTCACCTCCTGTGGGCCAACACGGACAACCGGGCGATGCTGTGGGGCGTGGACTCGTCGTTCAACTTCACCGTGGCCGGCTTCGGGCCGTACACGGATGGGGCACCACAGAACCTGTGGAGCGCGACAGCGATCTCGGCGGGTCCGTAGACGCCATCGGGGACAGCGGAAACGGGCGCGGCATTCGCCGCGCCCGTTTTCTGGTGTCCCTTCTTGCGTTCCACTACCGGGCGTGCTATAATGCAAGAGCGGCATTCAGTCCCATTCTGGCCGTGCGGTATCACTCGCGGAGGGCGCGGGCGCCCTCGGAAAGAGCGCGCTGATGTCTTCCCTTCCTCCCCTCGGTCTCTTGTCTCCCTTAAGGAAGTCTCGGCTGCTCCGGGCGCTCCTGCCGACGGCGCTGCTGCTCTGCGTTTTCGCGTCGGGGCAGGCGCGGGCGGACGCACTGACCGACAAGCTGGCGGCCCTGGCGGCGGCGCAGGTCGCCCCGCAGCCTCTCGACGGGTGGAAGTTCCACCAGCCCGACGTGCCGGGCGGCGAGGCGGCGGGCTTTGACGATTCGGGCTGGCAGGCGGTTGCGCCCGGCTTCACCTGGGCGGGCGAGAACAGCAACGCCTGGTTTCGGACGCGCTACGTCGTCCCCGAGACCATCGGCGGTGTGCCGACGCGGGGGGCGGCCCTGCGGCTGGACCTGGGCATGGACGACAGCGGCGAGGTGTACGTCAACGGCAAGTTCCTGCTCCGGTTTGAGTGGGACGCGGGCCAGATGACGCTGACCGACCATGCCGTGCCGGGCCAGGTCTATGTCCTCGCCGTGCGCGGCGTCAACGGGCCGGGCAACGGCGAGCTGCGCCACGCCCGGCTGGTCTACAGCCTGTTCGCGCCCATCGAGCGCTACGTCCGCGACGCCCAGTTCGTGGAACGGGTCGGCGGCGCGATGGCAGCCCCCGCCCAGGCGAGAGTGCGGGCGACGCTGGCGCGGTCCGAAGGGCAGATCAACGTGCCCGCCCTGGAGGCGAAAGACTACGACCGGGCCGGCGCGTCGCTCATCGCCGCGCAGAAGACACTGCAAACGCTCGCGCCCCTGACGCGGGACTACGACGTCTACTACGTCGGCCACGCGCACATTGACATGAACTGGCTCTGGACCTGGCCCGAGACCGTGGACGTCTGCCATCGGACCTGGGACAGCGCCATGCACCTGATGGACCTGTACCCCGACTTCGGCTATGTGCAGAGCCAGCCCGGCGCGTACCGCGCCATCCAGCAGCAGTTCCCTGCCGAATTCGCCCGGATGCAGAAAACCTCCCAGCGCGGGCAGTGGGACACCGTCGGCGGCCTGTGGAACGAGTCGGACACCAACCTGCCCAGCGGCGAGGGCCTGGCGCGGTCGCTGTTTCTGGGCCAGCGCTATTTCAAGGCCAACTTCGGGCGGTACGCGACGACGGGCTGGCTGCCGGACTCGTTCGGCCACTCCTGGCAGATGCCGCAGCTCATGCAGGGGGCCGGGATCGAGAACTTCTACCACATGCGCTGCGGCGACGGCGTCCGCTTCGCCTGGTGGCAGTCGCCGGACGGCTCGCGCGTCCTGAAGGCCAACACGGACAGCTACGACGAGCCGATCCAGGCCGATCAGCTTTCCCGGCCCTGGGAGATCGAGCGGTCTTATGGGCTGAAGGAGGCGCTGGTCGTCTTCGGCGTCGGCGACCACGGCGGCGGCCCGACGCGGGAGATGATCGAGCAGGGCCGCGAGTTCCAGGCCGACCCGCTGTTCCCGCGCGTCCATTTCGTCACCGCCGACGCCTTCTTCCAGCACCTGCGGACCGAAGTCGGCGCGAAGCCGCTGCCGGTCGTGGACAAGGACCTCCAGCCCGAGACCTTCCCCGCCGCGAACCTGCCGGTCGTGGACACCGACCTGCAATACACCTTTACGGGCTGCTATACCACCCACGCCGACTTAAAGAAGGCCGTCCGGTCCAGTGAGAACGCCCTGTACGCGGGCGAAGTCTTCTCGTCGCTTGCGGCCATGCAGGGGCAGCCGTACCCCGTGGCGGGCTTCACGGAAGCCTGGAAGCCGACGGCGTTTGCCCAGTTCCACGACATCATGTGCGGCACGGCCATCCACTCCACCTACGACTGGATGCACCAGCAGCTCGCGCCTGCGTTCGCCTTCGAGCAAGCACAAACGGATAAGGCGCTGGCCGCCCTGACGGCTCATGTGGATACGCGCGGCGCGCGGGCCGGGGAGCAGGCCGTCGTGGTCTGGAACCCGCTGTCGTTCGCCCGCGCCGACGCCGTGCGCGTGACCGTGGACGACGCGGCCCACTGGACGGGGGCGCGTGCCGGAGCCGGGGCCGCCGTCCCCGTGCAGGCGCTGGACGCGCACACGCTGGCCTTCGTCGCCCCCGACGTGCCCGCGTTCGGCCACAAGACTTTCTTCCTGAGCACCGGCCCCGCCCCGCAGGCCGCGCCGCTGGCCCGCGAAACGGCGGACGGGCTGACCCTGGAGAACCCGTCCCTGCGCGTCACGGTTGCCAAAGACACCGGGCTTGTCACCGGCCTGTACGACAAGAAAGCCGAGCGCGAGATGATCCCCGCCGGGCAGCCCGCGAACCTCCTGCAAGTGCTGGGGGACAACGGCAATGCGTGGGACATCGGCTACACGGGCGAGCAGCACGCGCTGACAACGGGCGCGGACGTGAAACTAGTGTCCGGCGGCCCCGTCTGCGCCGTCGTCCGCGTCACGCATACGTTCGGGAAGTCCACGTTCACGCAGGACGTGACCCTGTGGAACGCCTTGCCGCGCGTGGACGTGCCGACGACGGTGGACTGGCACGAGCACGGGCAACTCCTCAAAGTGGCGTTCCCATTGGCGATGACTCACCCGTCCGCCCGCGTCGGCATCCCCTACGGCAGCATTGAGCGGCCCACGTCCGGCCAGGAGAACCCCGGCCAGAAGTGGATGGATGTGAGCGAAGTCCCGCAGTCGCCGGTGACGGGGGCCACGCCGCTGGACCTGTCCGGGCTGCTCAACCATCGCAGCGCGGTCGGCTTTGACGCCGAAGGGCGCGGCTACCCGCCCGCCCTGATGCCGGACGCGGGCGTCCACCCCTACGGGGCGGCCCGCATCCCATTCCGAATGGCGGGCAGGGCCGGAGCCGACAACATCGCCTGTGACGGGCAGGCGATCACCGTTCCCGCCGGGGCGCGCGGCGACACGCTGTTTCTGCTGGGCGCGGGTGCGCCCGGCAGCCAGGGCGGGACGCTGACCGTCACCCAAGCCGGCGGCCGCGGGACCCCCGTCCCGTTCACGCTGGGTGACTGGGTGGTCGGCGGCGCGATCCGCAACGAGGACGCGCTGGCCCTGGATTACCGCCTGTCTCCCACGGGGACGCCGGAGCGGACCGACAGGCCGCACTTCTGGATCGTCGCGCTCCCCCTGCCGGCGGGCGGCGCCGTCACCGGAGTCATCCTGCCGCACAACCCCCTCCTGCACGTCTTCGCCCTTTCCCTGGGCCGCGCGCCCGTCAAGGCGGCGCTGTACGGGCTGTCGGTCCTGAACGACAGCAAGTACGGCTCGGACACGAACGGGAACGTCTTCCGGCTGACCCTGCTGCGCTCGTCCCACGACCCGGACCCGGACCCCGATGAGGGCTTGCAAACCTTCACCTACTCGCTCCTGCCCCACGCGGGCGACTGGCGCACGGCCCGGTCCGAGCAGGCGGGCCTGGCCCTCAACGTCCCCCTGCGCGCCGTCCTCGCG
>CAXTWM010000371.1:0-4651 GCA_964247915.1 uncultured Armatimonadales bacterium
CTCCCCTTCCCGCGCGATCTCCGCGCACCCCCGCAGGAGAAAGTACGCGGCGGGCGTCCCTTCGCCTCCCTCCACCTGCCAGGGCGCACATACTTCCGAACGCCCGACGGAAGTCGCCGTCACCTTCAGGCGCTCTAAAGCCGCACCGATAAAGTCTACCTTTGCAGTCACTTGATACTCCTACGCAAGATATTGCTCGTTCTGATTATAGACCGGTACATTCCGTGACTGGTACAATCATACCGTATTCAGCCGCAGAAATGAATAAAGGAGATCACGAATGACAGATTTAACGGGGAAAGTCGCCGTTGTGACCGGCGCGTCCAAAGGCATCGGGGCGGGCATCGCTAAAACATTGGCGGCGGCGGGGGCCGCCGTCGTCGTCAATTACTCGTCCGACAGGCCCGGCGCGGACAAGACCGTCGCCGCGATCGAGCAAGCCGGCGGCAGGGCCGTCGCCGTGCAGGGGAACGTCTCCCAGGCCGCCGATGTGGCGCGGCTGTTCGCCGAAGCGCAGCAGGCGTTTGGGCAGTTGGACATCTTGGTCAACAACGCGGGCGTTTTTTCGTTCGCCCCACTGGAGGCCATCGCCGAAGACGAGTTCCACCGGCAGTTCAATACAAACGTCCTCGGCACGATTCTGGCGACGCAGGAGGCTGTCAAGCACTTCGGTCCGGGCGGCGGCAGCGTCATCAACATTTCATCGGTCGCCAGCGTCGGAGCGATGCCCGCGTCCGGCGTTTACGCGGCGTCCAAGAGTGCCGTTGACACGCTCACGCGAGTCTTCGCCATGGAGCTTGCCCCAAAAAAGATCCGGCTGAACGCGGTCGCCCCCGGCGGGACGGCGACCGAAGGGGCGGCCGTGCTGATGGGCGACATTGACCCGGAGCAGGCAAAAGCCATGATCGCCTCGATCCCGATGGGCCGAATCGGGCAGCCCGAAGACATCGCCAGGACGGTGCTGTTCCTCGCCTCGGACGAGTCTTCCTGGATCACCGGGGAGCGGATCACGGCCTCCGGCGGCCAGCGGTAAGGAATTGCCGACAAGAAAGAAGGGTGTTGGCTCAATAGAGTCTGATTCTCCTGGGCTTGTGGCTGGTCGGCTGGTTGTGCTCGTGCAGGAACAGGAGCAGGCACCCCTCATGCATCACGTCACTCTTGGAGAACGAAAGCGTCCGGCGCACCAGACGCCCTAGCCGCTGGCGCAGCACGTTGTTGAAGCGCTCCACATGACAGGTCTGCCCCTCGCCTTTGCCGGTCGCCCGGTGCTGCTCCTGGGGCAGAACCTCGGCGTAGGCGGCCCAGAAGTCTGTGTAGCACAGCCCGCCCTTGTACTCCAAGGGGACGCGCTCCCAAAGCAGGCGACAGGACTCCTCGCCCCGGCTGCCGATGACATAGGCGACGATCTGGCGCGTCCTCCGGCACTGCGCCAGCCATATCCAGCGCTTGTCGCTGCGCCGCAGCACGAACGACCAGAGTTCATCCATTTCCAGCACGTCGCCCTCTGCCGCCGGAGCCAGCGCCTGGGCGAGCAGCGGCAGCCGGCTGACTTTTTTTAAGCCAGGCGCTGACGGTGTTGCGGCTGACGCCGAAGACGCGGGTCAGGCCCCGCAGCGACGGGCGCTCGTGGTAGGCGGCGAGGATGACGGCCTTGGTGTTCTCATCGTAGGCGTTACTGCCGGGGTCCTGGCGCCCGTATCTCTTGCAGTCTTTGCACTGGAAGCGCAGGCGGCCGTTCTTGGCGTGGCCGTTGCTGACGAGCTTCTCGCTGCCGCAGTGTGAGCAGCGTAGGGTCTGGGTGAGCATAGGCTCATCTTACCACATCAGACATTAATGAGCCAATACCGAAAGAAGAAAAGGAAACAATGGCAGCACTTCAATCACAGCTTCACGAGTTCCAAACAAGCGCCCTAGCGCACGCGCCCGCAGCGGCTATCAGCACGATTCAAGACTGGAACGCCGAGCTTTCCACTTCCGGCATTGTCGGACGCAGCCTTCAGCCAGGGCAAGCCGCGCCTGACTTTGCCCTGCCGAACGCGCACGGGCAGACCGTGACTCTGGCGGGCTTGCTGACGCACGGCCCGGTCGTCGTCACGTTCTACCGGGGCGCGTGGTGTCCGTTCTGCAATTTGGCCCTGAAAGCCTATCAAGACATCCTGCCCGAAATGGAAGCGCTCGGCGCAAACTTCGTCGCCGTTTCGCCGCAGACGCCTGACAACTCGCTGACGATGGCGGAGAAAAACGCGCTGACCTACGAGGTGCTGAGTGACCAGGGCAACACCGTGGCGCGTCAGTTCGGCATCGTTTACACGCTCGGCGACGCCATGTACGAGATGCAGACCAATGTGTTCGGCGTGGATCTGCCCGAGTTCAACGGCGACCGTTCGCGGGAGCTGCCGCTGCCGGGGACGTTCGTCATTGACCGAGGCGGCATCATCCGGTTCGCCCAGGTCTTTGTAGACGTGGCCGACCGCGTCGAGCCGGCGGCGATCCTGGATGCATTGCGTGGCCTGGCGTAACAAGCGAAGACGAAAAAGCCCCGGCTATTCAGCCGGGGCTGTTCGATCAGGCGCCGGTCCCGTCCCGCTGGTTCCGGCGGTACAAACTGGGCGCTTGGGGGAAACGCTTCTGGAACGCGGCCGTGAAATGCGCGGCGCTCCCGTACCCGCAGGACAGGGCGATCTCTAGGACGCCCAGGTCCGTGTCACGGAGCAGGGCGGCGGCGGCGTCTAGCCTGATCTTGACGAGGTAGCTGTGGGGGGTGACGCCGACTCGCTCTTTGAAGAGGCGCCCGAAGTGGAAGCGGCTGACGCAGGCTTCGCGCGCCAGCCGGTCCAGGGAAAGAGGCTCGGCGTAGTGGGCGCCCATGAATTCCACGACATGCGCCAGCCGGCGATTCGAGAGCGCCCCAGGATGCCGCCGGTCCTGAGACGGGTCGGGCCACCCGGCCTGCGTGGAAAGCAGGTGCGCCGCCAGAAACTGAGCGGCGGCCTGCGCGTAGAGGTCGGGCGCCCCGTTCTGGACCGCATCCGCGAGCGAGAGCGCCATCCGCGAGACGACGGGATCGAGGAACGCCGGGGCGTCGAGCGCCTGAGCGCGCGCCGGCAGCCCCGCACGCCGGTACTCGTCCCGCACGCCCGAAAAGAAGTGCTGCGGGATGTACAGGTGCAGGGACTCGGCCGGGTCCGGCGTCAGAGACCGCCAGCGCAGCCGGTCCACCCGGCCGCCCGTGGTCAGGCTCACGCTGCCCGGACGGTAGACCGATCCCCTCCAGCGTCCGCCCGAAAAGCTTCCGACGTCGCGGCATCCCCCCGTCACGACGACGACGAGCTGATCGGGCGTCGGGCGGGTCTCGAAAGCCTCGACGCTGTCGGCGGCCTCGAACCTCTGCACCAGGAGCGACGTCCACCCCGCCGCACGGCTGCACAAGAGCTTGCGCCTGGGCAGGGCGAACTCACACGCCTCGCTCGCCGCCGAAAATCCCCCCGCAGTTTCCCCTGACGCCGTCATACAGCCCCCCACGGGCGTGTCCAGACACGCGGTAAAAATCAAGTCATATGGACTTGGAAGCACATGGACTCAGAAATCAGCGCACTATTTTGAAAATCATCCGCATTTTCTGAATACAAAAACTTTTTCATTTTTAGTTATAATCAATTGTATCCGGTTCCTATCTGCTTTCGTTGATCTTGTATGACAAGATGCTCGTGTCCAGTAGAAATTATAGCACAGAAATGGTTAAGGAGTGATGGGGTCATGGCAAGCACTGCTCCCCTTTGGGAAAACGCCCCGGTGCGGACATCGCGCCGGGGGGACTTCTGGATACCCGGCGAGCGCATCACCGTGGACGGCAAGACTTATCAGCGCGGGCCGATGTTCGTGGCATGGGAAGCGCCGGAGCGCGTGACGCAGCCATACCCCATCGTACTGGTGCATGGCGGAGCCTTGCAGGGGACCGAATGGCTCGACACGCCCGATGGACGTCCGGGCTGGGCGCAGCGCTTCGTCGAGGCCGGGTATGCCACCTTTGTGGTTGACCGTCCGGGGCAGGGCCGCTCGCCGTATCATCCCGATGTCATAGGGCCGATTGGCGTACCGTTCCCTTATGAGGAAGGAGAAGAAGTCTTTTTTCCGCCCGCCGCCGCCGAGGCCCATACCCAGTTCCCGTTTGACCCAAGCGACAGGGCTGCGCTGGATGCGTTCATCGCCCCTTACGGGCCGCTGCCGGCGGACCTCGCCGCCTCGCAGGAGATGGACGCGGACCGGCTTGCGGGCCTGCTCGACCGGATCGGCCGGGCGATTATCGTGACCCATTCGGCGTCCGGCTCCGACGGCTGGCTCGTCGCCGACCGGCGCCCCGGACTCGTCGCCGCAATCGTCACGGTCGAGCCGATGGGGCCGGCGTTCGCCGAGACGCCTAACATTGGAACACTGGACTGGGGGCTGACCGCCGCGCCGATCACCTACGAGCCGCCACGTGCCACACCCGCCGAGGTTCGCGCCGCCGACCCGGCTTCCCTGCGAATACCTGCTTTGGCCGGTCTCCTTGTCGCTGTCGTCACCGGCGAAACTTCCGTACAGTCCAAGTTTGCTCCTGCCATTGTCCAGTTCCTGAACACGGCGGGCGCGTCTGCCGATCTGCTGCATCTGC
>CAXTWM010000372.1:0-4620 GCA_964247915.1 uncultured Armatimonadales bacterium
GAAGGGGGGCAGACAGCGCGCCGAGGGCGGCCAGGGCAACGGGGGCAAGGCGGAGTCGTCGGAGCATCGGCATCTTCCTTTCACGCGCAGGACTTCACACTGATCTCCCGACGCCCAAATGCCGTCATTGTTCAGCAGACCACCGCGAACGGCCTGGCGCTGGCGGCGACCAGCTCATCCCCCTTGTCGTCTTCCAGCAGCAGCAGGTGGACGCCCCGCTCCCGCGCCAGCGCCGCCACGGCCTCCAATCCTCCGCCGCGCTTCTCCACCGACGACAGCTTCCGCTGGCTCATGGTGTTGGACCCGTCCGCCACCCCATCCAGCCACTCCGCCGCCCACTGCGACGCCGCTTCCGGCACCGTCTCAGACGTTGATTCAGGCTTCGCTGCACTCATGGTTTTCTCCTCCGATTATGCCGGGTAATGCTTATTCGGGTCGCAACTTCACAGGGCTGCCACGAGCCACCGGAATGCTGCTCCGATCTGGTAGCTGCCGTCCGCACGACAAAACGGCGCCAATGCGGCGGCATGTGCCTGGTTGACCGCCTCTTCGCTTGAGTTTTCCGCCGCACGGACGGCGACACCGGATGAACCGAGACCCCGCAGGGCAGTTTCCAAGTCCGGGTACTGCCACACACACGCAACATCCCTGACTTCCAATGGCTTGAGGCCTGCTGCTGTGGCAAAGGCCGTCAGCGCGGTGGCATCGGACAAGGCGAATGGCCCCGGTGCGCCGGGCGGAGGCGGCGGCAGCAGTGGCTTCAGCGCGCTGACTAAGGAAGCCGCCTCCATCCCTTCCGGGCTGCCCCAGGTCATCACGACGACGCGCCCGGTCGGTTTTGTGATTCGCTTTGCTTCTGCGAGCGCGATGACTGGGCTTGCCGCGTATTGGAAGGAATTGAAGCCGGTGACAACGTCAAACACACCGTCTGAAAACGGAAGCTCCTCTAATTCTCCCAGTCGCAAGTCCCCGCTCGGTACTCTTGCACGGGCGAGAGGGAGGAGGTTGTCTGCCGCGTCAAGCCCGGAGACGTGTGCGCCCCGTTGCGCTGCGATCAGCGCCGCCATGCCCGCTCCACATCCCAGATCACAGTAGGAAGTTGCCTGCGTGAGATTCAGGCCGTTAAAGACATCCTCATAGGCCGCCCGAAACTGGCCTTCCTGCACCTCTGCCCAATCCTGGGCGTGCGTTCCCCAAAGGCGGCCATTGATCGCGGCGGTTTTCGGTGTTTCCCTTGCTGTCATGCTCCACCTCCTATATCGCGGGCGTAGGTTCTCGCTTCTCTGTTGCCTGTCTGTTGAGTCCCCAACAGGCAGCCCAACGGAATAGCCCACCGGTGACACCGCACGCACAGCCAATCGAACTCGAACGAGACAAGGCGGCGGTGGCGTCCGGTGCAGCGCAGTGTTAGATTGCAGGCTGGTCAGACTGCGCCGATGGGAATAATGTCCTGCACCGGCTGACCGTGATATATCGCGCTGACCATCAGCCAATAGGTTTGACGTGGTGAATTGAGATAGGCGCTTGTGACTGCGACAACCTCAAACTCGATACCAACTTGTTGACACGCCTCCCGAAATGACGGCATTACCTCAAACTCCTCAAAGTTACCATCCTCACGTAAGACTCGATTGCCCTGGGTATCAGCAAGCGCAAAGACCACATCATCACCCGGCAATGGCGTAACATCGGCAAACAGCCGCTCAAGCCGCAATCCTTTGGCTTCCTGTTCCAGTTTCTTGATTTTCCTTGCCATCGCCCTGAAACAGCCCTACGCCCTGCAATCTAACGGCATAGCTCACCGGCGACACCGCAAGCACAGCCTCCCGAACTCGCACAGGAACCCGCGCAGTGGCGTCCGGTGCAGCGCAGGGTTAGGCCGATGCCGCAGGGGTTTCCACCTCTTTTGCTCTTTCGGATTTGCGCCGGGCTAGGATCTTTGTGACGGCCTCGCTGGCGGCACTCCGCTCAAGCTTGTCCCACTGACGGCTACCCACACGACGGTCTGCCGCGCGAAGAACATTTACGATCCCCCATAGGTCATTCGCAAACGGTTCCGACAAGATTTGACTGCGCGGTGTATCCAAGTACTCACGAATCAGACATGAAATCTCGCTAATATCTGTTCGATACGGCCAGGGGTAGGGAAGATGCCTGTCTAGATAGCCCTGGCTGACAAAATCTCGGGGATAGTCCCAAACAATTTCTTTGCCCAGGGTTACCCAATAGCGTGGGATACCTGTGGTGCCAAATTGCGAGTCCATCGGATAGACCCGGCACTGGATTTGCAACGGCAGACCGGGAGCGAGAATCAGGTACACCGCTCTCTGGAGTTTGCTCCAGGGTGGTTGTGTTGGCCTAAAGTACGACGCTTTTTTGTAATGTGCCATAAATTTCGGGCTTTCGCCACAAGGAATGCTTTTGTGCAGCGGCCTAACGGTAAAGCTCACCGGCGCTACCGCAAGCACAGCCACGCCGAACACGCTGAGGTAACGGCGGCGGTAGCGTCCGGTGCAGCGCTGTGTTAGACTGCTGGCGGTTCGGTTCTCGATGATGGTTCGGCAGGGGGCGGCGGCCAAGCCCCAGGCTCCGAAGCCCTGACAACCGGAGCAGCGAGTTTCTGTCGTGCCCTACGGGCTTTTCCGGCCCATAGCAGACCACCCGTAAAGCCTACTATGCCTGCGATAATCATGGGCTTCATCAACTCATCTTGAAAGTAGCCGGGAGTGAAAAAAGCATAATCCGTCGGCTGGAGAAACAGCGCACAAAACAGGTATGTCAGTCCACTGCCCGCAGCGAAACCCGATAGTCCTGTCCGTAGCATGATTGGCCTCAATGCCAAAAGAGTCTGACCAAGCTTTCTAGGTTGCGGCCCCTCAGTAGCCTCTGCCCAGCAGTCTAACTTGTTACTATGCCGCACAAGCGCGGCATAACACGCACTCTCGTCTACTCTCAATCCCTTCGAGGAGACACTGGCGCAATTACCGCACTTTTGCGGCATAACACGCCAAAAGCGGACTTTAGCCGCACTTCTACGGTGTAACACGCACCCACGCGCACAATCCCCGCAAAACTTTCCATGGACACGATCTGACGCCCTCACCGGGCTGGGTCAGGAGAACATACAACATGGAGGCCATCGAATCCTTCCGCGCTTTCGTCCGCCGCCCCATTCATGCCCGGCAGATGAGCCTTCGCACCGAAGAGGCTTACCTCCTCCGCATCCGGCAGTTCATCGCCTTCCAAACCCGGACCTCCGACTTCTTGCGTCCCCTGGACGCTGGGCTTTTGGCAGCCTCGGAATTCATCCCGTGGCGCTGCCCCCTTGACATCCGTTCCCCCTAGACGTTATAATAGTAGACAAATAGAAGCACAAGGCAACCGCCACCCGAAAGGATACGCCCCCATGCCCGCCACCGAACACGGCAAGACCATCGCCAGCCGCAACGCCACCACACACGGACTCTTCGCCCGTGACATCGTCCTCCCCTCCCTCGGAGAAGACCCCGACGGCTACCGACAGGTCCAGAACGAACTCGTTACCCAGCTCCGGCCCGGCAACCTCCTCGAACGCCACTACGTCGAGAAGATCGCCGCCGCCTCCTGGCGTCTGCGAAGATTGCACCGCTGGCAGGCACAGCTCTTCGAGGACGACACGCTCACCGAGGACGAGCGTTTGGACAAGCTGGACAAGGTGCTGCGCCACGAGACCCATCTGCACCGGCAGATAGACAGCGCCGTCAAGATGCTCAACAAGGACGTGCCCCAGCTTTACGCCCGCCGGGTGCGCGACGGGGTGATGCTGGACATGATGACCTCGGAGCGTGAGTGCCGGGACAACGCGCGCGATTCTTGGGAGGTGGAGATGGAGACGCGGGGGCGGTTGCGCCGCATCCAGAAGGAGACCGAGGCCGCCGTCGGCGCGCTGTCCCAGGCCCCCCTGGACACGGGTTTGGACACGGAACCCTCGGCTGACGCCCAAAACTGCCAAAACGAACCGCCCGCCTGTGGCTCACCCTTCCCTAACAGGGAGGGGTCGGTGGTTGCCCTCCGGGTAGCCAGTGCTGCGCCGGGGGTAGGTTTCTCTGAGTCGGGGGCGCTAGACGCCCAATGGGAGGAAGAGACCGAGGCGGCGGGGCAAAACTGCCAAAACGAACCCACCCCACCGACCAACGACCAGCACCGGGCCTTCCTGTCCTCCTTCCCTCGCGCGATGCCCGGCTCAAACTCAGGATGCCGCACTCGCGCGGCGGGATAGGCTCCGTCCTCACCCTTCCTGGAGGGAAGGGTCGCCGCTCGCGGCGGGGTTAGGTTTGCTTGCGGCGTGGTTAGGTCCGAATGCGCCCCATCCGCGCCTTTTTTCACAAACCATGCCTAACGGAGAAGGATTCCTTCCTCCCCGCCTTGAACTGCCGTGCGCGATATGGTACAATAATGGCGTATCTTCCTGCTCCCCCATTATTGGGGGGTGGGGGGCCTCCTCCCTCGCTTCTGGAAAGAGTGGCCTCAACCTTATGGCTGACGAAAAACAGACACCCTACCGGGTCAAAGTCCCGGACATTGATTACTGGCGCGGCAAGATCGGCTGCCAGACCGGCTGCCCCGTCAAGACCGACGCGC
>CAXTWM010000373.1:0-4614 GCA_964247915.1 uncultured Armatimonadales bacterium
GGCCGGGGCGGCGTCATGGGGCCGGGACAGCCGGACGGCGGCGATGCCGGTCACGAGCAGCCCGAGGCCGGCAAGGGTCAAAGGGGCGGAAAGTTTCATTCGCGGTCTCCGTTGATCATCGGGACATTGTACCATAGAGGGCGGAATCGTGCAAATGCAGTCCCCGGCAGGAGCAGAGGCCCCGGCTCTTCAGAGCCGGGCCTCCGCGCCGGGCCGTCGCATCGGGTACAATAGCCTCACTCATGCAACACCGTCTCCTGATCCCTCTGGCCTTCGCCCTGCTCGGCCTGCTGTTCCCGCCACTTCCCGCCGCCGCTCAAACCGTAGTCCCGCCCGCCGCTGCGCGGGAAAAGGTCGCGCTGGACGGCCCCTGGCGTTTCGCGGGCGAGCCGCGCGGGTCCAAGTTCGAGAAGCCGGACTTTGATGACGGCGCGTGGCAGGCCGTCACCATTCCCCACACCTGGGGATCTAAAACCGACGTTCGGACGCACCGGGCGGCCTGGTATCGCACCCATTTTGCGTTGGGGCCGGCGGACCGGGGGCGGCGGATTTTCCTTTACTTCGAGGGGGCGGCGACGGTCGCCGATGTGTACCTGAACGGCGTCCACCTGGGGCAGCACCGGGGGGCGTTCACGCGGTTCATCTTCGACGGGACCGGGGCGGCGGCCTTCGGCGGGGACAACGTGCTGGCCGTCCGGTGCGACACCGACCCGAAGGACACGTCGGACTGCCTGCCCGCCGGCAGCGGCTACCAGCTCTACCACGTCTACGGCGGCCTGTACCGCCACGCCTGGCTGCTGAAGACCGCCCCGGTCCACGTTGACCCGACCGACTACGCCGCGTCCGGCGTGTATCTGACCCCGCAGGTGGTCGGGGCCGAAGACGCCACCCTGACCGTGAAGACACTGGTCCGCAACGACGGGCCGACCCCCAAAACGGTGACGGTCGCCGGCACGGTCCGGGACGGGGACGGGCAGACGGTCGCGACGACCGAGGAGACGCTGACCCTGGGGCCGAAGTCGAGCGGGTTCAGCGCCCAACGGGCGCACATCGCGCACCCGCACCTGTGGAGTCCCGCCGACCCTTCTCTGTACCAGGTGACGGCGGAAACCCGCGTGGACGGGCAGGCGACGGATTCGGTGACGGAGCGGACCGGCTTCCGGTTCTTCCAGATGACGCCGAGTGGCTTCTTCCTGAACGGCGTGCGGACGGACCTGCGCGGGGTGGCGAAGCACCAGGAGACAGAGGAACACGCCTCCGCCGTCACCGAGGAAGACCTGCGGCGGGATTGGGACGACCTGCACGACCTGGGGGTGAACTTCGTCCGCCTGGCCCATTACCCCCATGCCAAACTCGAATACGACCTGGCCGACGAGAAGGGCATCGTCGTCTGGGCCGAGAACGGGCATTCCAACGCTGCCGCGCCGACCGACACGGGGGACCGGATCACGCAGGAGATGGTGCGCCAGAACTACAACCACCCGAGCATCTGCTTCTGGAGCATCGGCAACGAGGCCATCAGCAAAGCCTCGGACATCACGACGCTGGAACACTACGCCCACACCGTCCGCGCCCAGGACTCGACCCGGCTGATCACCTACGCTTCCAACACGACGTTCCACGCCGACCCCGCCCTGGACTTCGTCGCCGTCAACCGTTACCTTGGCTGGTACGGCGGGGCCATTGCCGCCTTCGACGCCCACGCGGCCTTCTACCACTGGATTTCCGAAACCGGCGCGGGCGGGGTGGTCTCGACCCACACGACGGCCCCCGTGCCGACCCACCGGGTCAACGTCTACGAGCCGGAGGAGTACCAGCAGGAGGTGGCCGAGTCGCGCTGCCAGACGGTCTTCCGCACCCTGGCGGGCCGGGTGCCGCTGTTTACCTGGTGGACCTTCCGGGACTTCGGCGATCCGCGCTACAAGGGGGTGAACGCGAAGGGGCTGGAGACCTACGCGGGCTTCCACAAGGACGTTTACTCCCTGTTCCAGTGCTTCTTGAAGCCGAACACGCCCGTCGTCCACCTGTGCGGCAAGCCGTGGTTCCTGCGCCGGACCGACTCGCTCTTTGACACGCCGGGCATCAAAGCGTATGCGAACGTCCCCGCGCTCACCCTGACCGTCAACGGCGCGGCCCTGGGGACCGTGCAGAACGGCGGCTACGTCCTGGCGGACGGGACGCGGGCGGACAACGTCTTTTTCTGGCCTGCGCCGCTGAGGCCGGGCCGCAACGAGGTGACTCTAGACGACGGGGCGGGGCACACCGACAGCGCCGTGATCTACGCCGATAGGGGGGAAGATGCGGGCCTAGTTCGCAGCCTGACGTCCAGCAACCTGGACAACCCCGCCTACTTCATCGGCGAGCCGGTCCGGGCCGAGTGGCCCATCTACGACGACTTCGACGGCACCGCCGACAACACCTTCCACACCATCCCGGACATCCTCCAGGGCGCCCAGTGGATCACGATGGGCCGCCCTTCCAAGCCCGAGAACCGGACCGCGCTGGACTTCGGGATCGCCCCCGACGCCCCGCCCGTGGACGTTTTCCTGATGTTCACTCCCCTGTCCGCCGCCCCGGCCCAGACGCCGCCCGCCAAGTCGCCCCGGCCCAAGACGCCCCTGCTCCCTATCCTCCCGCCGATGCCTCCCGACTTCCTCACGGGTTTCTCCGACACCGGCGTCCGGGGCCTCTGGCGCGACAACGCGCTGAACCTCGTCCCCTACCTCCTCTACCGCCGCACCGTCAGCGGCGGCGACACCGTCCACATCCCCGGCGCGACCCTGGGCTACGTCGTCCTGGTCAAGCCGCACGCCGTGCCTTGACGGCCTCTTTTATGGGATGAGCGACAGAAGGCGGGCGGTCTCTTCCTGCCGGGCCGTAACGCGACGCACGACCTGGAGGGCGAGAAGGGTGGAAAGGAGGCCGACTGCGTTGTCCACCACTTCGATGCTCGTGTCACCGCCGCTGTTGGACGCAAGCGATGCCGTGATGTTCATCAGGATGACCGAAGCCCACCAGAAGCCGAGCAGGGGCGGGGACTTGAGGTTCTGCCACCCCCGCCCGGTCCGCGCCGCCGGGCCGGGGTCGCTGGCCTGCCAGATCTCGCGGAAGACCTGATAAGGGCGGTACAGGCTGAGGATGGGGATGAAGAAGTAGGCGACGGCCCAGGCGGGCGCGGACCGCACCCCCGCCACGCCGAGGGCGCGCAGGTTCTTGTTTAGCCGGTAGGTCCAAACAAGAAACCAGGAGGCCGTCCCCACCAGCAGAAAAGCCTGGATCATCGCCACGATCCCGACCGTGATCTGACGCGCTATCCCCGGCAGCGGCAGGAGCGCCCCCGCGATGCCCAGCACGGTCGTGACGGCGTAGGCGGTTAGCAGGACCAGGATGGCCTGCGCGAGCCGCCGCACGGGGAGGAACACGGGCGCGATCACGGCGACGCCGGGCGGGCCGCCCGTGGGCGGTGGCGGCCAGACGCCGGAAGGCATCACTTCGGAAGACTGCGCCGGGGCAGGGGAGGAAGCGTCATGCGGCTCCATGCTTTGATCTGAGGGCGCGTCAGGCGTTGGTGTCGGTCGCCGGCCCCCAGAAGAAGCGGGCGGCGATGAAGCAGCAGACCGCGAGGGCAAAGGCCAGGATGCCGTGCTTCGCGTGGTGCTTCAGCGCCTCCGCCGTGCCAGCCGCCGCGTGGCCCGGCAGGAAGCCAGGCAGGGACCCTGCGGTCTGGGTGAAGTAGAGCACGGCGACGACGACGAAGAGTAGGCCGACGAGAACGGCCAGGCCGGTGGTGAGTTGTTTTGTCTGCAAGTTGCGTGAGTTTCCTTGTTGGAGAGTATTGTCTGCCGTCTGTCGGCAGAGCTGAACCTGTGGGGACAGTTCGCGCTCCGGCGCGCGCTTTCCTGCCGTGTTTTAGGACGGATTGGCAGCGCAGTTTGTCCCCGCGCCCTGGTCAGTCTTCGTCTTCGGCCCACATCAGGCCGATGGCCTGTCGGGTGAGCATCACGACGCCGGTATCAACTGTGCTCATCGTCGCCGGGTCCCAACCAAGCATCGGCTTCAGATGCACATCGTACATGGCTGGACCGTCCACAGCCTTCCCATTCGTATAGTATCGATGTCGCTGCCCCGGAGTGCCGCGCCCACAGGCTACCAGGAATCTCTCGGTTAGCGTCTTCGCCTGTCCTTCTTCCATGATCTCTGTCAGGTATGCGAGGCCCCTGGATAGCATCCGCACCATGATCCACCGTGCTGTTTCTTTGTTCACTTCACGCCATCCGCGACCGAGCGGTTCGAGTTGGTGGTCAGCGGCGAAGGCATCCAGCAGGCCGGTCACATCGCTGTTGAATACAGCCCGCCCGTTAGCAAAGCCATCGAGCGGCGGGTGCAAGCGGGAAATGCCGCAGCGAACAGTCCCCGTGTTCCGGGCTTCGATGACTGCTTGGCAACAGTGGGTGGCTTCTCCATCGGCGTCGGGCACAGATATAGGCGTGTTCACAACCCCGTCCCCGGCGTGCCGCTGTAGAGGATGACGGGGGGGTCGGGCTGGCCGGAGGCTTTGCGGGCGGCGTGCTGGCGGCGGACGTCGTCTAAAAGGCCCGGCGCGCCGGGGACTGG
>CAXTWM010000374.1:0-4590 GCA_964247915.1 uncultured Armatimonadales bacterium
CCCCGAGACGAGGTAACGCGGCTGCCAGTCCGTGGCGAACTTGGACTTGAACGTGTGCAGGCCCTGGAAGTTGTAGACCCGGCCCAGGCGGGTGAACAGGAACCGGCGGACGTGGGAGGTGGCGGCGGCCTCGGCCTGCTCGTCCGCCCCGGCCAGCGGCGACAGCCCCAGGCTCATCAGGCCCGCGCCCTCCTCCGTGAACGTCTGCGCGGCGGAAGTGATCAGGAAATCCATGACCCCGTGCAGGGCGTCCGGGCGGCGGCGCATCAGGTCCAGCGCCCAGCCGCGCGCTCCGTTCCCGCGCGACTCGCCCGCGCCGAAGACTGGGACGAACGTGGTGAACGCCAGCATCCGGCCCGTGTCCGTGTCGCGGGCGACGAAGTACCGGCTTTCGCGGAACAGGTCGCTGTCGGGGTCGAAGCCCCCCATCGCGAAACTGCCTTCTTTGGCCCGGTGCGCCCGCCGCCAGCCCTCGGAGATCGCCGCCATCTCGGCGACGGATCTGGCGTCCGGCGGCGCGTCCGGGCCATAGACTTCCAGGGCGACGCCCGCCTTCTCGATGCGCCGCAGGTCGTTCCGCAGGTTCTTGAACCGCTTGCCGGCCAAGGAAAAGTCGGCCAGTGCGACCTGGGCGTCCTCGCCGACCTTCACCGGGGTCAGCCCCGCCGCCCGGTAGGCGTCCAGGTGCGCCGGCGTCACCTGGTAGAACGAGGGCCGCCAGCCCTGCCGCCGGCACAGGTCCAGAAAGCCCGCGATGGCCTCGGGCGCGGCGTCGGGGTCGCCCAGCGGGTCGCCCAGGGCCAGCGCGTGGCGGCCCAGGACACGGTAAGCGACGCCCCACTCGCGCCCGTCCGCCTCGCCGAACAGGTAGCGCTTGTCCGGCAGCAGGGCGAAGAAGAGCAGCGGCGCCCCTCCCCACCGCTCCAGCAGCCGCCGGGCGCGGGTCCGCGCGGCGTCCGCCGTTCCCGGCTCCGCGTGTGTTCGGTCTTTGTTAAGTAGGTGTGTCATCGTTGATAAACCCAGTATAACATACATTCTTCAGGACCGCAAACGCGGGACGCATGAGGCCCCCTGACCAGGCGTTGAGACGCACGGCCGCCCGGCTGGCCCCAAGAAGCCGCCGCGCGGGGCTGAGGAGGGCGGGGTTCGTTTTCGCATTTTTCACGGCCTGTTGTGCCGTCCGCCCCCGTCGCCGGTTCCGATGTTCGTTTTCACATTCTTTGAAGCGCGCTCGCTTGCTGTTTCCCATCCGCGACAGTTCGTTTTCGCATTTTTTCTGTATCACTGTCCATTGCGTCCCTGCGCGCTTGCCCCCCATCCCATTTTTACTTGTCTACTATTATACTCTGTGACAGGGGGAACATCAAGCGGGCGAACATCGGTGGTAGATGAGTGAGGCAGCAGGTATCGCCCCAGACTCTGGCGAATTAATCACCTATGAACACTTTGTACTATGGCGACAACATGGAGGTCATGCGGAAGTACGTCAAAGACGAAAGCGTTGACCTTTGCTACATTGACCCTCCGTTCAACTCCAAGCGCAACTATAACCAGATTTACAACAACATCGGGGGCGAGGACCGCGCACAGGCCCAGGTCTTTATAGACACCTGGGTCTGGGACGAGATGGCGAGTCAAGGCTTTTCTGAGATACTGGGGAATGACCAGGGTCGGTTCACGGCGCAGACGGTCCAGCTAATCAAGGGTCTGGAAGCCGTTTTGAACAAGGGGAGCCTGCTCGCCTACTTGGTGAGCATGACGCTTCGGATCACTGAGATTCATCGTTCCCTGAAGCCGACCGGCAGTTTCTACCTGCACTGCGACCCGACCGCCAGCCATTACCTCAAGCTGGTTCTGGACACCATCTTTGTGTCGAACGGAGGCGTCTTCCGAAACGAGATCATCTGGCACTACTTGAAATGGTCCGTCGCCCAGCGCCAGTTCGTCAGGAACCACGATGTTGTCTTTTTCTACAGCAAGACCGACAGCCCGGCTCGTGTCTTTCATACGCTCTTCACCGCCCGGTCCCCGGCGACGGCGAAGCGTTTCGGGAACGCCAAAATACTCTCCTCGTTTGACACGACCGGGAACCGCCGGCCCTCTCAGACGGAGGGCGCGGAGTCCGAGGGCGTGGCGATGGATGATGTCTGGGACATCAGCCGCGTCCCTCCGATCAAACAGCTTTATCCCACGCAGAAGCCGGACGCGCTGCTGGAGCGCATCATCCGGTCTTCAACCAACGTCGGGGACGTGGTTCTGGATGCATACTGTGGGTGCGGGACCACGATCACGGTTGCGGAGAACTTGGAGCGGAAGTGGGTCGGCATAGACATCACCTACCAGAGCATTTCCCTCATCCTGCGCCGCTTGGAAAAAGAACACGGCAAGGAAATCTTTGACAAGATCAGTCTCAACGGCATCCCACAGGACATGACCTCGGCACAAGCCCTGGCGCTCAAGAAGGATGATCGCGTGCGGAAGGAGTTCGAGAAGTGGGCGGTGCTGACCTACTCCAAGAACCGGGCTTTAATCAACGACAAAAAGGGCGGGGACAAAGGGATTGACGGCACCGCTTTTTTCTTGACAGGCGCCGGTGACAACGCCAAAATCGTCTTCCAGGTGAAGTCAGGGGGTGTCGGGCGCGGCGACATCTCGAAATTCAACAACGATCGAATGCGTGAAGGGGCAGAACTCGGCGTGTTTCTGACACTGCAACCGCCCACTCAGGGCATGAAGACTGAGGCAAACGGGGCGGGTTTTTATGAGCACAAGCTGATGAGTCGTCACTATCCGCGTGTTGAGATCGTGACCATCGCCGAGGTCGTGGAGCAGCACAAGCGGCTTGACATCCCGATGAGCCTGGAAGTCCTGAAAGAAGCATCCGCCGCTTACACCGCCGATGGGCACCCGCAACTTTTTACGGACGGGGGGTGATCGTCCGGCGGCGACGCCGCTCATTTTTAGGGGGAGAAACCATGACACTGATGCTGAAGCCGGAAACGGAGGCCCGCCTGCTGGCGGCGGCCCGCCAGAAAGGGCTGCCGCCGGAGGAGGTCATAGACGCGGCGCTGGAGGCGCTGCTGCGCGAGGGGCCGACGCCGACTCAGGCCCCGGAGACTGATTCGGTCCAGGACACCCCGGAGCAGGCGCGGCTGCGCGCCGCCCTGTTTGACGTGATCGCCAAAGCGCAGGCGCTTGTCCCGGAGCCGCGCCGGGAAGACCCCGAGCAGGCCCCGGAGGAGCGGCTGTATGGCGAGATCATTACGGAAAAATACCAGCGGCAGGGGTTCAATCTGCCATGACACCGGACGGCACATTAACCGACACCGGGCCGTTGTTCGCGATGGTGGACCCGAAGGGCCAGCCTGAGCAGTTCGTCAGATGCACGGCGGCGATGACGACGCTCCCTGTCCCCCTGGTGACGACGTGGCCGTGTCTGTCGGAGGCGATGTACCTGACTGGGAAACGGGACGGCTGGCGGATGCAGCAGCTTGTCGCGGAACTCGTCGCCGTCGGCACGCTGCGCCTGCACACGCCGACGGAGGAGGAAACGGCGCGGATTTTGCAACTTATGAAGCGGTATGCGGACAGGCCGATGGACCTGGCGGACGCCTCGTTGATCGCTCTGGCGGAAGCGGCGGGGTACACGCGGGTTTTCAGCATTGACAGCGACTTCTATGTGTACCGGCTGGCCGACGGGACCGCGCTGGAAGTCATGCCGGGGCCGCTGCCGGGGGGGCGGAGGCCGTAGCGGGAAGCAGGGGAGCGGTCAGTCGGTGGGATCGGCGGGGGTGACGCGGTTGCGGCCTCAGTAACGGAAAAAGCCGCCCGCCTTCTAATGAAGGCGGGCGGCTTTGGGCAGGGCGTCAGGCGACGGCCAAGCCTTTTCCCCTCGGCGCGGGCACCTCCCGCCCTATGTACTGCGCCATCTTGATCCACCGCCCCGCACTTTCCAGTGCGCTCTGGCGTGCCTCGGCTTCCGTGGCTCCGTCGGCGATGCAGCCCGGAAGTTCCGGGATTTCCGCCAGAAAGCACCCGTCTTCCTGGCTCCAATGAACATTGACTTCGTACTGCCCCATGACCTGTTCCCCGCTTGAAAGACCGCGTCATAGCGCGTGGTCGGTGATGATTTTACGAATCTGTCTCACCTGATAGGATTTGGCCTCATGGCCGCGCGGCTGTAAGTCGATGATCTCGGTGATGCCTTCTTTGCCGAAGACCTGGTGACTGCCACCATTGTCCGGGTGCGGGATAAACCCAAGCTCGTACTCGACGAAGTGGCACAAATCCGCAAAATCTAGGTTGTGGTCAGCCTGGCCGCTGAGTAGCTTCTGTCTGAACCTGCCCCATTTGCCCATGTCGGTTGTCGTCGGAGCGGTGGACGTCGTTCCTGTGTCACGGCTGCCCTTCTGTATGGACTGTACCTCAAAGGTGTGGAAAGTGTCAATGCGTGGCTCTGCAACCTAGACAATCGGGAGGCCGAAAATCCAAGCGACACGAAGAGTAGAGCGCCCCTACTCCGCCGCCGTGACGCGGTTGCGGCCTTCGCGCTTGGAGCGGTAGAGGGCCTGGTCGGCGGCGGAGTAGGGG
>CAXTWM010000375.1:0-4575 GCA_964247915.1 uncultured Armatimonadales bacterium
GGCGCGGGGGCCGGGGCAGCCGGCGCGGGGGCGGTCTGAGCGTCGCCCTCCGCCCCGGCGGCGATGACGCTCAGGGCCAGCAGGATCGTCCAATAGCGGGATGACTTCATAGCGGGTTTATCTTCCTCCGGGGGGTGCGGGCGATCCTAACGGCGGCAGGACAGGGAGCGCGCGGATGTTGCCGGGGCCGACCGGCATCGGGGCCAGCGGAGTGACCGTCCCCAGCCCCTGGAGGTGGAAGCCGCCCGGCCCGCGCGCGCCGGGTGCGGGCAGGGCGGCCTCCAGCGGGCGGAAGGCCAGATGCGTCTGCTGGCCCAGGGCGTTCAGGAACGCGACGGCGTCGGTCCCGATGGACAGCACGCGCAGGCCCCGCCAGCGGTCGCCGGGCCGCAGGAACACGCTGTCGCCCGTCGCGCTGTCCTCGACGAGCGCATTGGGGACGCCGTTGATGATGTTGATGCCGGTCAGGGTCCACTGGCTGCGTCCCGCGACGGGCACGGCTTTGGCCTGTGCCTTGGCGGGGGGCAGCTTGGACAGGAACGGGTTGCGCTTGCCCGCATGATACCGCGCGAAATGGGCGGACAGCTCCGCCGCCGTGACCACGTCCGCATCTGCCGTTGCCCGTCGGGCGGTGTGGACCCGGCGATGCGGGGCGGGCGCGTCCGGCTGCGTCAGGAGCACGACCGCATAAACGGCGACGGCCCCCACGAGGCTGTAGACGACGGGCCGGCTGATCTTGGGGCCGGTGTTAGCCACGTCCGCCTCCTGTCACCAGGGGCCGAGCCGGGACACGGGCGGGGGCCGGGACGAGAGACGGGTCGGTGGCGACGAAGGCCGACAGGCCCAATGTCGCCGCCACCGTGTTACCCGCCGTCTGCGACAGGGTGATCTGGACCGACCGCAGGGCCACTTTGCTCCCGCGCGCATCCAGCGCGTCCAGGAGCGAGTGGACGCCCGCGTAAGGCCCGGCGATCTGGGCGTCGAACCGCAGCTCCGTCACCTCCTCGAACGGCTTGGGCCGGTCGGGGCGGAAGGCGGTCAGCTTGAGCGCGCGGTGCCCGGTCTGCGTGGTAAGCTGCGCCAGGATCGTGGCGGTGACGGATTCGGGATCGCCGCGCCACAGCCGGGGCCGGACGGCGGCGCGCGCCAGGCGCGTCTGCTTCCGGGTGTCCGCGATGTCGTCCACCATCCGGCGGCGGCTGCTGGTCCAGGCCCGCGCGCTCACCGCCGCGCTGGGCTTCGGGACCAGGAGCATGTAGGCCAGCGTGCCCGCCAGGACGAGGATCGAGAGTATCACCAGGACGCTCGGCGCGACGTCCTCGGGCCGCCCGAAGCTGATCATTTTCCCCGCGTCTATTCTCATGCGCCAATTAACCCTCTGCCTAATCGCTGCCCGGAGGTGTCCCAGGGCTGAACCCCTGGGCTTTAGAAGGGCAAGCCCCCGCCTGCGCGGGCGAAGAAAGCTCCAGACGGGCGGCTCCTATGCCCGCGAAGGCGGGGAGTTGCTTTTCTAAAGCCCCGCCGTTCAGGGCGGGGTACTCTACTCCCCCGCCGTTGCTCCGCCAGCATCGCCCGACTGTTGGCCCGCTGTGGAACTGCCCCCGCCCGGCTTGTCCGGCTCGGACAGGGGCAGGTTGCCGACGCAGACGGCGCTCACATCAAACTCCACCAGCCGCGCCTTGCCGATCGTGACGCTGTTGGCGAAGACCAGGCGGACGTCCCGGAAGCGCGGGCTGGCGCCCAGGGCGTGGACGACGCGCGGCACGTCGCCGGGCGCGGTCGCCGTGCCCCGGATCTGGAGGGGCTTGCCGCGCTCCACGCCCAGGCCGGAAAGCCAGACGCCGGCCGGCAGGCGGTCGCCGACGACGGCCACGATGTCGCCGAGCGGCTGGGCGGGGTCGAACGCCCGACCGAGCACGTCCTGCACGGCCGAAACCTTCTGGGCGTCCGCCGCCTCGGCGTCCTGGACGGACCGCAGGCGCGTGAGCTGCCGGGCCAGCGCCCCCTGCCGCCGCTTCGCCGCCGCCGAAGCCTCCTGCCGGTCCGCCCACACCAGGGCGACCAGCAGCAGCGCCGACAGCGCCAGGAGGACCGCCAGCCGCGTCCGCTCGCCCGCCCGACTTTTCCCCTCCCTGGCCCGGTCTTCCGCCAGACGGAAGGCGAACGGCGGCGCCTCGTGCAGCAGGCTGAGGGCGCTGCCGAAACTGGGAAGCGCGCCGGGAAGCCCCGCCTCGCCGACGGTGACGGCGGGCAGCGCCCCCGCGTGGGCGGCGGCCAGGGTGCGCTTCGCCTCGCTCTCCGGGTCACTCGCACCGGAGGCGACCCGGCTGAAGACGAGGACCCCGCCCCGCACGACGTCGAGCGCCAGCCCGGTCGCTCCGGCTTCGACGACAAGGGCGTCGGCCTGCCCGGCGCTCCCCGCCACGGCGGGCGCCCCGAGCGCCACCGGCAGGATGCGCGCGGCCGTCAGGCCCGCCGATCTCAGATCGGCCTCGAGCCTTTTCAGGTCCGCGCCGCGCATGGCGGCGACCACGGTCAGACACCCCTCCCCCGTCTGATCGGCGGTCTGGAAAAAGTCAAACGAGAGCTGGTCGGGCGGCAGCGGGAAGAGCTGGCCCATCTGGACGCCCAGGATGCGCCGCAGGTCGTCCGGGTCCGCCCTGGGCAGGCGCACGGATTTGAGGAACACGTCGCGCCGCCCGATCCCGATCAGCGGACGCCCGTGCCCGTTCAGGATCGGCCCCAGGTCGGACAGGCGGGCCGCCTCGGCGGTCTCGCGGGTGGCGATGTTGACCGCGCGCACGCCGCCCGGCGTCCACTCGACATGGACGGGGGAGGGGATAGTTCTGCTCACTCTCACCGCGCGTCCCCTGCATCCCCGGTCGAATTCGTCCGGGCGTCCCAGCCCCACCACAAGGGGATGCCTGTCGTGTTGAGCCGCGTCCACGTCAAGACCTGGGCGCGTCCGTCGCGCAGCCCGACAGTCGCCTCGACGGCGACGCCGACCCCGCCGCTCCGGCCATAGGCGCGGACGATCCAGGTGTCGCTCCCGACGGTGAAACTGTCGGCGAGCTTCGCCAGGAGGGACTGGTCTACGCCACGCACGTTCGCCAGATCGCCGAGGCTGCGGAAACCCGCCGACTGCTGGGACACCAGGGCCGAGGCCACGCCGGGCGTCACGGCGGGCAGGGTCCGCAGGACGGCCTGGGGCGCTGTGTTCAAGTTGATCTTCCCTTCGGTTCGCTTGTCGTTGGTGAACGCGACCACGTCCAGCAGCGTCCTAGCCGTTTCGGCGTCCACGCCCGGCAATGTCAGGAGGGCGCTCCAGGACGCAAGCGGCACCCGCGCGGCGATCCGCATCGCGAGGTCGGGGCGCACCCCCGCCCGCGTCAGCGCTTCGGGGTCCGCGCCGGACTGCCCCAGGTTGAGGCGCGGCTCGCCGTCCGCCTGCGTGTTCGGCGCGCCGCTGTCCACGGTGAGCAGGGACGCCAGGGGCAGGGCGGTCCCCGCCGAGTCCGTCAGCAGCTGGTCGGAGGCCGCCGAGGGCGGGGCCTGGTACAGCGTCTGCCCGGTCCAGCCTTTCACCAGCAGCAGTTCGTCGGTCGTGGCGAGCGGGCCGAGCTTGGCGTTGTAGGGCGTCGGCAAGGCGTTGTAGTACCCATCCTTCGCGCCGTCCGGTCGGGGCTGCGTCTTCGCCTCGCGCCAGTCGAGCAGGCAGTGGATCTGCTCCTGGGTGAGCGGCAGGCGCTCTAGCTGCTCCTGAGCCGCGCGGTTGACGTTCACGAGGGCGCCGGCGTCCACGATCTGCATCCGAAAGGTGGAGTCGCCCAGGTCGAACTCCTTGTTGCCGCCGTCGCCAAGCGCCGCCCAGTCGTCGTTCAAAGTCACCACGCTGGGGTTAGTGTCCTGCACGGCGGCCAGCGCGCGGGCGACGGCGGCGTCATCCGCCGCCTCCGCCCGGCGCAGCCGCAGCCGGTCCTGGACCGCCTGGGTCGAGACCCGCCCGTCGGCCGCCAGCATCGCCATTAGAGCCAGCAGCCCGGCGATGACGACGAGGGCCTGCACCAGAATGTATCCGCGCCGCGCTTTTGTCACTGAAATCCCTTGCACTGGTCCCCCGGAATAAAGTCCGGGTCTTTGATAAAGCAAGTGTCCACCTGCGTGGACATTTAGAACCCGCGACGTGGGCTGTCCGCGAAGGCGGACAATTGCACTTGCGAAGGCCCGGAATTCATTC
Organism: uncultured Armatimonadales bacterium; assembly: GCA_964247915.1. Lineage (GTDB taxonomy): Bacteria > Armatimonadota > Armatimonadia > Armatimonadales > Capsulimonadaceae > JANXMY01. The sequence goes on from CAXTWM010000375.1 coordinate 4,238, forward strand.
CGGGAGTGGGCGCAGAGGTTTATTGACCGACGCCCGCGCCCTGCGGCGTCTGGGCGTCCGAGCCGCTAGTGGCCTGCGGCGTCTGCGCGTCCACATCGCTCGCGGCGATCGGCACGTCGAAGACGCGGACGTCGCTGTCCGACCGGCCCCGCAGAGTATAGGAAACCCGGACGGCCTGGGGCAGACGGGGCGGGTTGGTGGCGTCCCATTCCGTGACCCATTCCGCCCCGTCCCAGAACTGGAACCCGATGCGCGCGATCCGCGAGTCCAGCAGGGACTCGAACCCGCCCTGCGTCGGGTCCGCGTCGCTGGGCCGCTGGATGCGCTCGAACAGGCCC
>CAXTWM010000376.1:0-4562 GCA_964247915.1 uncultured Armatimonadales bacterium
GGGACGGGCGGCACGGCCCAGCCCGGCGTCCTGACGCCGCAGCAGGCCGGGAGCGGGGACGTCCTGATCTCGACGACCGGCACCAAGCAAAAGTGGCTCCAGGCCGAGATCGAGAAGTTCAACGCCCAGTCCCAGGCCGGCAAAGTGAGCCTCAACATCACCGAGTCACGGGAGGCCATGCAGGCCATCCTGAGCGGCAAGCTCCAGCCCGCCCTGTGGAGTCCCTCCAGCCCCGTCTGGACGTCGCGCCTGACGGAATACTGGCCCCAGACGCACGGCGGCGCGTCCGTCGGCGATCCCGGCGATTCTCAGTCCTACCGGGTCCTCTTTAAAAGCCCCCTCGTCTTCCTGACCACCAAGCCCAAGGCGGGCTTCCTGAAACCGATCCTGTCCGGCCCCAACCCCTGGGAGGCCGTCCGGCAGCTCGGCTCGGGGCAGCGCCGCGCGCCCTGGGGCGCGTTCCACTTCGCCTACGCCGACCCGCTCAACGCCAGCAGCGGGATGCTGACCATGTCCCTGATCGTCACCGAATACACGCGCACGCACGGCGGCGCGGACAACCCGGCCGCCGCCGTCTCCAGCCCCGCGTTCGCCTCCTACCTGAGCCAGCTCGACCGGGGCTACGTCCGCGACGCCGCGACGTCCGGTTCGAGCGCATTAGAAAAAGCCTTCGCTGCCGAACCCGGCCGGCGCGACTTCATCACCGCCTACGAGAGCGCCGCCCTGGCCGCCGCCGAGCAGGACCCGAACCTGGCGCTGATCTACCCCGCGCCGACCGCCAACGCCGACCAGGGCGTGCTGCTCCTGTCCGGCCCGTGGGTCAACGCGGGCCAGAAAAAGACCGCGCTGGCCTTCCTGGACTTCCTCAGCAAGCCCGAGGCGCGGGACGACGGCCTCCAATACTATTTCCGCCCCAGCCAGGGCGACCCCCGCGCCCTCGTCAAGCGCCTCGGCCCCGCCGCCGCCGCCCAGTTCCAGGTCACGCCGACCACCATTGACCTCCAGCCCTACGACGCGCTCAACGAGGCCGCCTCGCAGTGGCGGACCCAGATGAAGCAGGGCGGGTGAAGTCGCCAGGAGGAACCGATTCATGCCCGTCCCCCAACATATCGTCGCCGTCGGCGGGCTGGTTTCGGACGCGCGGGGGCGGGTGCTGATGATCCGCAGCCCGCGCCGGGACTGGGAGTTCCCCGGCGGGCAGGTGGAGGAGGGCGAAACGCTGACGGACGCCCTGCGGCGCGAGGTCCGGGAAGAAACCGGCATCACGGTCACGGCGGGCGCGCTCGTCGGCGTCTACTCCAACGTCAAGTCCCACATCGTCATGTTCGACTTCCTGTGTGATCTTGTCGGGGGCGATCTGACGCCGAGCGCCGAGAGTCCCGAGGTCGCCTGGGTGGAGCGGGGCGAGGCCCTGGCCCGCATCATACGCCCCGCCATCCGCGACCGGATGCGGGACATGCTGGAATTTGACGGGCGCGTCGTCTACCGCGCCTATACTTTTGACGCGAACGAGGTCCACACTGAGTATACGGTCCACGAGGAGCGTCGCATCTAGCGGAGCGTGAGTGAGGTAAAATGAAGCCGTGAGCGGAGCATCCCTGGACGATATGCAGGACAAACTTAGCCGGGCGGCGGAGGCGCGCGACCTGGACGCCGATCTGACGTTCAAGCCCATGTTCGGCGGCGTCTGTGCCTACACCCAAGGCCGCGTCTTCGCGTCCCTTTCGGACATCGGTCTGGCGCTGAAGCTGCCGCCCGACGCGCAGGCCGAGCTGCTGTCGGAAGACGGCGCGAAGCGGCTCCAATACGAGCCGGACGCGCCGCCCTCCAAGCAGTACATCGTCGTCCCGCCGCCGATGCCCGAGGACACGGCGGCCCTGGCGGCCTGGCTCGCGCGGAGCGTGGAGTACGTCCTGGCCCAGCCCGCCCCGAAGCCCAGGGCGAGCAAGCCGAAGCGCCAGGGGGCCGAGACGGGGTAGAACGGCAGAGCACAGGTGATCCCGATGGCAGTAGCGATCCTCCCGTTGCCGGATGAGAGCGGCATCATTTCCTTCTACGGCGTGGCCGGCGAAAAGCGGTCACGGGCCGGCACGGCGGGGAAGGCACTGGACGCCCTGTTGGCACAACTACCCGAGGCACACGAGTATCTACTGGTGGTCGTCCGAAGCCCCAAGCCCGACGGCTTTTTTGATGCGTCGCAGCGGCAACGTCTCCGGGAACTCTTGGACTCCTGGCAGAAGTCTAAGGATGCAGGCGCGGTCCTGCCGCCGGAGCGCCAGGCGGAACTGGATGCGCTCATCAAGACCGAGTTCCGTGCTTCCGTCAGCCGCGCAGCCCAACTCGCCAGCGAAGCCGCGCGATGAAGCCGCACGCGCCACGGGCTGAAACCCGAGGCTTCCTTGTCCGATTGTACGCCGTCCCATTTCCTTCACTTGTCACCTGCACCGCCATGCCCTTAGACCCGATCTGGAAAAGAGCCTTAAAGGCCGTCGTGGAGATCAAGGAGCCGCCGCCGCCCCCGCCGCCGGAGCCGATCCCGCAGGCCGCCTATGACGAGCTGGACGGCGCGCTCAAGATTCAGGAGCGGCGCGAGGCGCGGCAGCGCCTGACGCCCGCCCCGCCCGCCGTGCCTGCTGAGGACGACGCAAGCCCCGTGGATGCCGACGGCCTGGTCAGCTTCGACCGGCTGTACGCGCAGGCGGGCGTCCCCGTGGTCCCCTTCACGGCGGAGCAGGCGCTGGACATGCTCCATAACATGCCGCCGGGCGTCTCCGACGACGCGCGCCAGCAGATCATCACCGTCACCCTGGCCGCCCTGGGCCGCTCGGTGGGCGGCACGCCCGAGGCCATCGTCGCCGACGCCACGCGCAAGCAGGGCGCCTTGCAGGGGTTCCGGCAGGCGCGCGGGGGGGACCTGGCCGACCTGACGACGGCCGCCGAGGCGCGCGTCGCCGAGTTGCAGCGCGAGATCGCCCAAAGCCAGGCGCTGGTCGCGCAGGCCAAGCGCCAGTACGAGGCGCTGTCCCAGGGCTGCCAGGCCGAGGAAGCCCGGCTGGACACCGTCGTAGACTTTTTCAGCCGGACGCCCGCGTCGCATCGCCCCTAAAGGAAACAGCCCATGCCTTCCATCCTGGAACCGCCCTCGTCCGGCAAGCCGCCGCGCTTCGCGCTGCCGCGCGTGAAACACGGGCCACCGCGCCCGCGCCCCGAGCAGTGCCTCAACTGCGGCCGGGCCGTGGACGGCAACTTCTGCGCCTTCTGCGGCCAGGAGAACAAGGACCACACCGTCGTCCTCCGCCCGCTGCTCTCGGACCTGCTGGCCGAGGTCATCTCGTGGGACTCCAAGCTGATGCGGACATTGGTCCCGCTCGTCATCCGGCCCGGCTTTCTGACGAACGAGTATACGGCGGGGCGGCGCATCGGCTACCTGTCGCCGCTGAAGCTGTACCTGACCGTCAGCGTCCTGTTCTTCCTCGCCCTGTCCTGGAAGGCGGCACCGACCAAGAAGGACGTCATCATCATCAACCCCACGGCCACCGCCTTCAGCGTGGGGAAGGGCACGCCACCCCCGCCCTCTTTGCGTTTGCACACGGTGGAGGAGTACGACGCCAGTCAGAGGCGGAAGCCGTTGGCCAAGCGGGACCCGCCGATGCTGCGGACTCTAATCCACCACATCTTCAAAGCGAATCAGAATCCGAAGGCGTTCATCTCCGCCATCATGGATGACTTCCCGAAGATGATGTTCTTCCTGCTCCCGGTGTTCGCCGTCACGCTCAAGCTGCTCTACCTGCGAACCAAGCGGCTCTATGTGGAGCACCTGGTCTTCCTGCTGCACGTCCACGCCTTCGCGTTCCTGATCCTGGCCCCGCTGATGCTGGCCCCCCGCCTCGGGCGCGGCCTCTTCGCCGGGCTGATCCTGCCCGTCTACGTCGCCCTCGCCATGCGCGCGGTCTACAAGCAGGGCTGGCCCAAGACGCTCCTCAAGTTCGTGCTGCTCGGCCTGGGCTACGTCGTCCTGCTGTTTTTCTGCTTCACCGGCACGGCGCTGGTTGCGCTGTGGCTGCTGTAGGGACCCACCCCGCCTCGCAATCTCGGCTCCCCTCCCCAGGGGGGAGGGGCCGGAGTTTCGGACGGGCGGGGGCCGAACTCCGCGTCTTCCCCCCTGGGGAGGACCCCTGTGACCGAGGAACGAGGGAACAAGGAGGTAGGTTCCACAGCCCCGGCGCTTCACCGCAGAACGGCCAGCATCAGCGGGATGGTGACGGCAGACAGCACGGTGGAGGCGAACACGACGCCGACGGCGAAGTCGCCCTCCAGGTCGTTCTGGCCCGCCAGGACGGACGCCATCACCGACGCCGGCATGGCCGCCTCCAGGACGCAGTCCATCCGCACCTCGCCGCCCAGCCCCAGGGCATGACACAGCCCCCACATCGCCAGCGGGCCGACCAGCAGCTTGCACCCGCAGGCCAGGATCGCCGCCCCGGCCCGCCCGCCCGCCGCGCCGGGCCGCAGGGCGCCCCCCAGCGTGAGCCGGACGAGCGGCGTCGTCCCCGGCCCCAGCA
>CAXTWM010000377.1:0-4558 GCA_964247915.1 uncultured Armatimonadales bacterium
CGTCTTCGGCGCCCGCCCGCCGCCCGGCCAGCGCACCTCGCCGGACAGCACGCGCCCTGCGGCCCCCAGGCCGAACGTCAGCCGCGTGTCGCTGTGGGAGGCGAAGCTCGATCCGCCGCGCACCCACTGCGTCTGCGGCCCCTGCGGCGTGTGGAGGGTGACTCTGGCCCCGACCGCGTCGCGGTTGCCGGCGACGCCTTCGAGCCGCAGCGTGACCCAGCGGTTCCGGTTGCCGCCGTCGTTGCGGAACAGTTGCAGCGGCCCGGTCTGGGAGACCATAAGGACATCCTGGTCGCCGTCGTTGTCGAAGTCGCCGACGGCCAGGCCGCGCGTGACGCGGGGGAGGACCAGGTCTCCGAGGGAGTGCGGGTCCTCGGCGAACGTGCCGTCGTGGCTGTTGTGGAAGAGCTGCTGGCTCTGGGCGAACGAGGAGGCGTCGTTGTGGGCGTCCGCTTCCCCAAGGACGTGCCCGTTGCCGACGACGAAATCCTGCCAGCCGTCGAGGTCGTAGTCGAAGCACTCCAGGCCGAATCCGAGGAATTGCAGGTTCGTACTGGCCAGCCCGGACGCGCCGGACGCGCTCTCGAATACCCCGTGGCCGATGTTGTGGAAGATGGACTTAGCCTCGCCCGAGAAGTTGACCGCAAATAGGTCTGCGCGGCCTTCGTTCAGGTAGTCCGCGACCCCGATTCCCATGCCGGAGACGGCGACGCCCTGCTCGCTGAAGGCGACCCCCGCCACGGTGGCCTTGTTGGTGAACGTCCCGTCCCGGTTGTTGTGGAGGAGGAAGTTGGGCATGGTGTCGTTGGTGACGAACAGGTCCATCCAGCCGTCATCGTCGTAGTCTATCCAGGCGGCCGACATGCTCTTGCCGTCCAGCTTGTCCAGGCCCATCTGCCGGCTCACGTCGCTGAACGTGCCGTCGCCGTTGTTGTGGTACAGGCGGCAGTGGCTCGACTCGTACACCTGCGGGCGGCAGTAGCTCAGATCGCCTCCCGAACTTTTGCAGTCATGGTTCAGGGCGCGCGTCCAGCGGCAGTAATGGCAGACGAAGAGGTCCAAAAGTCCGTCGTTGTCGTAATCGCCCCAGGCCGAACTGAGGGGCCAGGGCGCCTCGCCCGGATGGTCGAGCGAAACCGCGTCGCCGACCCCCGCTTTTTCCGTCACGTCGCTGAACGTGCCGTCCCCGTTGTTGTGGAACAGGTGGCTGCCGCCGATCGCCGAGACATAGATGTCCGGCCAGCCGTCGTTGTCGTAATCGGCGACGGAAAGGGCCTGCCCATAACCGGGAATCGTCTCCAGTCCCGATCCTTCGGTCACGTCGGTGAAGGTGCCGTCCCCGTTGTTGCGGTAAAGGACGTTGCGCTTGGAGAAGTTCCGTTCCGCCCCGGTCGCGCCGGGCACGGGGCCTGCCTGCGGGGCGAAGATGTCCAGCAGGCCGTCGTTGTTGTAGTCTAAAAAGGCGACGCCCCCCGCCGTGTCTTCGGGCAGGAAGGCGTGGCCCGTCGCGCCGTTCTGGTAGGTCCAGTGCAGCCCGGCCTGCGGTGACACATCGGTGAAACGGATCGGGAAGCGGGTGATCTGCGGGCTGGCGGCCGCCGCCTTCGGGTCGATCACCGTCGCGATGGAGATAAGCGGCGGCGCCTGCACCGGATCACTTCTTCTGCCTCTGCATCCCGTGAACGTGAGCAGCCCGCCCGTCAAAGCGTAAAGGAAATGGCGTCTTGTCAGCATAGCGTCGGCGGGATTTCTGAAATCTCCACGGTGGAGGGCAGGGCTGCTCGCGGCACGAAGTCACGGCTCCCAGTCACGGCTCACAGTCACGGCATGAAGTCCGGGCGCAGGATCTGTTTCGCCATGCCGGGCTGCTTCGAGCGGAGCAGGAACGCGGAGAATGCGGGGCGTATCCGGGGATCGTCCGGTGTCTCGTGCAGGGACTGGACGAACAAGGCGAACTCCTGCTGCTGGCGCCCGGTTTCTTCATAAAGGCGGGTCAATTCCAGCATGGAGGCGGTGTCTTTGTGGTTGTAGCCGAGGACGTGTTTCAGGTGGTCTATCTGGTTGGCGCGCGCCGCCTCCTGCTCCAGCCGGGCGCCGATCAGCGCGGCCTCGCGCGTGTCCCCGCGCCGGATGTCGCAGTCGAGCAGGCCGTGCAGCATCGCCTGCGAGTGGGGGTCGATCTTGTAGCCTTCCAGGAAGGCGCGGTACGCCGCCTCCGTGCGCCCCGCCGCCAGGAAGAGGAGGCCGATCAGGTTGTAGCCGTGAGGGTCGTGCGCCATAGACGGCAGGGCGAGTTCGGCCTGCTCGATGCCGCGACGCACGTTCTCCGGGGTACGCGGCTTCTGGTTCAGAATGACCGCCATGTAGTAGTGCCCCTGGTAGTCCTCGGGGTGCGCCGCCAGGTAGGGGGCCAGGTCGCTCTCGGCGCGGGTCAGGTCCAGGTTGCTGATCTCCAGCGAGACCAGCGCCATGAGGTACTTGGCCGAGCCGGGGTCGAGGGCCAGCGCGCGGTGCAGGGCGGCGACCGCGTCCATGTCGCGGTGTCTCTCGGAGGCCAGCAGGCCGTAGTCCCCGGCTGCCGCCGCCGAGTTGGGCAGCAGGGCCGCCGCCCGCTTCGCCGCCGCGTAGGCGGCATCCAGGTTGCCTTCCGCCGTCCGGGCGCGCTCCAGGCTGAGGAACAGGTCGCCGTCGTCGGGCACGATCTTGGTGGCGGCGTCATAGGCGTAGGCCGCCTGCGCCGGGTGCTTCGCCTCGTCGTACAGCGCCCCGAGCTGCGCGTAGCACTGCCAGGCTTTCGGGTCCTTCCGGGTCCCCGTGATCCATGCCTGCTCCGCCAGGTCGTAATGCTTGGCGGTGGCATAATCCATGCCCTTCTCGTAGTAATAGATGCCGGGGCTGGTCCACGTCTTCCAGGACCACCCGATGTACGCGCACGCGGCGATGAGGGTGAAGACGCTGAGAGCGATCAATAAGCGGTCACGCCCGGCATTGCGCGGGGGCGCGTCGGGCGTGGTGTGTTTCGGCTGAGGCCGCGGCTTCAACGGTGTCATAGAAGGTCAACTTCAACCCTCGGAGGGGAATCGCGGGACGGGACAATGGGAAGCAGGACAAAAGCAAAGGGTACGGGAGCCTCCGAAGAAGCCCCCGTACCGTGAGGAGACGAAACGCAGTGACGCGCTTACTGGTGCATGACCTCGTTGAGTCCGCCGTCCGGGTCGGAGATCATGTCCGCGAAGCGGGTGAACTTGACATGCGTGTCACAGAACACGACGTTGCGCTGGCCGCCGTTTACCTTGCTGTTGGTGTTGGGGTCGCCGTTGTGCCAGCCCTGCTCGTCGAACAGCATGCCCTTGGTGGTGGGGTTCTGGATCTGGGCGAGCGAGACGCCGCTCCGGGTCTGACCCGGATCGCCTTTGTTGAAGCCGTCGTTGAAGCCCTGGCAGGCCCCATTGGGATCGTTGCCCGTCTTGAAGGAAAGGGCGCCGTTGTGATTGTCGGCCTCCACGGAGTCGTCGAAATTGGTCAGGGTCCAGATGTGGCTGTCGTACCAGTAGTCGAACTCCGTCCCATAGCTGTTGCCGGCGGGGAAGCTGGAGGTCGGCCCGATGTCGGGTTTGTTCTTCGCCCACGAGCCGTCGCTGGGGCAGAGCCAGACCGCATTGCTCTTGATGAACGGGTTGAGCTGGTACTTGGAGCCGCACGGATTCGTAACCGGCTGCCAGTTCTGGCCGAACGGCATCCTCTCGTCGGAGTCCTGGGTGTACTGCGTGATCGCGATGCCGATCTGTTTCAGGTTGCTGGCGCAGGAGGCGCGGCGGGCGTTCTCGCGGACCTTCTGGAACACGGGGAAAAGAATGGCTGCCAGAATCGCGATGATGGCGATGACGACGAGCAACTCGATCAGTGTGAAGCCATGACGCTTTCTCATGTCTCTCCTCTTTCATGTCGGCCTCAATGCCGGGCCGGTGGCGGATTAGTTTTGCTCTTCTTAGGGCAAAGATTATAGCAACTGTAACACAAATCCGCCCCCCGCGTCAAGGGTTTCGGCGATTATTTCCGCGAGTATTTTCACAAGTCTTTATATAAAACTGCTCAACCATCACTCTGGAATTTGTATGAATCAGAGCCTGCACCGCCCCCCACCGTGGTTGATCCCAGGTCTGACTCCCCCCGCTCAATGTGGCGGCGCCATCAGGTATAATCACGGCCATGCAGGAAGCTGTGCAGGAGTTTGACATCGCCGTGCTCGGCGCGGGGTCGGCCGGGCCGAAGGCGGCGCGGACGGCGGCGAAGATGGGGGCGCGGGTTGCCATCTTCGAGGAGGCGCTGATCGGCGGCGAGTGCCTTTACACGGGCTGCGTGCCGTCCAAAGCGCTGATCCACTCGGCGACCGTCTGGGACCGGATGCGGCGCGCGCCCGAGTTCGGGCTGCCGGCGCACTCGGGCGGACCGCCGGACTTCGGCGCGGTCATGCGCCACGCCCGGCGGACCATCGAGGAGGTCGGCGGCGGCAGCGCCGTGGACAGCTTCGCCCGCCAGGGCATCACGACTGTCTGCG
>CAXTWM010000378.1:0-4555 GCA_964247915.1 uncultured Armatimonadales bacterium
AGCGACCGCCTTTCCAGTTTTCGAGGAGAAACGATGACCGTATCCCGTACATCACCCACCCTGGGCGTCCTTGCGTCCGTGCTTCTGCTTTTCGGCGCGACGCTCGCCGCCCCCGCTCCGGGCCGGGGCCAGGAGCCGGGCGCGACCCCCGACCAGGACAGGAGCCAGGGCCAGGGTCAGCATCAAGACAAGGACCAGGGCGCGGCGCAGGACGGGGACCGGACGCCGGGCCTGGGCGCGACGCCGGGCCAGGAACCGGCCCCCGCCGAGCCGGCCGCCGCACCCCAGACGGGGACACCGGCCCTCCCGGCGGACGCGCTGCCCGTCGCGGCCCGCCGCAACCCGCTGGAGCTGTCGGGGCCGTCCGGGGCGGCCCGGCTGCCGCACTACAATTGGGACGGGACGCGCAGCCTCGCCGTCCCCGCCCCGCGCGTCCCGGCCACCGCCGCAGGCGAGGCCGCCCGGACGGGGGCGAAGAAGACCCCGCTGCCCCTCTTCATTTACGACTATTTCGAGCCGGCGCGGCGCATCATCGAAGCGCGCCGCGCCGCCGCCCGTGCCCGCTACGCGACGGGCGGCTTCGGGCCGGGCACGGCTCGCTTGAATCCCTCCCGGCTGGACAGCCGGGCCTCATCGGGGAGGCCGTCGCCCGCGTCCGGGGAGGGGACACCGCGCCGCACAGATCTGCTCGGTAACGACGGGACGCTGACGCCCCAGGACGAGACGGTGAGGACGGACAGGGCGGACGCACAGGGGCAGTACACGCAGGGGCAGTCTGCCCTGGGACAAGGAGCGCAGGGGCAAGGGCCGCAGGAGGCATCCCCGGCGGGCCGGAATCCGTCGGGCCGGAATCAGGCCCTGCCGCCGACGCAGGCCGAGAAGGGCGCCGCCGACTTGACTTTCTCCGGCCTGGAGCGGCAGGACCGGGCGAGGCGCGACCTGGAAAACGGCGGCGGTGGGCAGGACGGGGCCGACCAGCCCGGCGGCGCGGAGAACGGCGGCGGCGGGCAGGAGGGGAGCGCCAACGGCCTGGAAGGGGCGGTGGACCCGCTGACGCAGATCGGCTCCAGCCTGACGGCCTCCATCCCGCCCTCATACCAGCTCGCGCCGGGGGACGCGCTGACGGTCCGCTACTGGTCCGCGACGCACCCCGCCCACGAGTTCCGCACGACGGTGGACGCGCAGGGAGCGGTGGCGCTGGACCAGGGCCGCAAGCTCGTCGTGCGCGGGCTGACGCTGGGGCAGGCCGAAGAGGCTCTGCGCCGCCAGCTCGCCCACCTGTACCGGAACGTGGACGTGTCCCTGGCCCTCAAAGAGCTGCGCTCGATCTCCGTCACGGTCGGCGGCCAGGCGTTCTCGCCCGGCACCTACGTCGTGCCCTCGGTCGCGACGGCCTTCAACGTGCTGTACGCGGCGGGCGGCCCGGCCCAGGACGGGTCCCTGCGCCGGATCGAGGTGCGCCGCCGGGGCCGGCTGGTCGGCCTGCTGGACGTGTATAAGTTCGTCACCGTCGGGGCCGAATCCGGCGACATCCCGCTCCAGCCCGGCGACCTGATCTACATCCCGCCGCACGTCTCCCGCGTCACCATCGAGGGCGAGGTCGGCAGCCCGGCCCTCTTCGAGCTGACCCCGACCGAGACCCTGCGCGACGGCCTGCACTTCGCGGGCGGCGTCAAGCCCTCCGCCGCCGCCCAGCACGTCCAGATCAGCACCGTCCGGCCCGGCCAGGCGCGCGTCCTCAAGGACGTGGACCTGCACGACGACAGGCAGATCGCCGCCACGCCCCTGTACGACGGCGACTCGGTGGACGTCTTCTCCGTCCGCGACACGCTGGTCAATTCCGTGACCGTCGAGGGGGCGGTGGACCAGCCCGGCGACTACGCCCTGGTCGGCGGGATGCGCGTCGCCGACCTCTTGGTCCGGGCGCGCGGCGCCCTGCCCGAAGCCTTCCCCGGACGGGCCGACCTGTACCGGTGGAACCCGGACAACACCCTGAGCCTGATCCCGGTCGATCTGGACAAGGCATTGGCGGGCGACGGGGCCGCCAACCTCCCCCTGGAGCGCTGGGACCGGCTCAAAGTGTACACCCGCGAGGAAGTGGCCTGGACCGGCAAGCGCGAGGTAACGGTGCGCGGGGCCGTGCAGCGCCCCGGCGTCTACTACCGCAGCGGCAACCTCCATGTGCGCGACCTGCTGCTGATGGCGGGCGGCCCGACGCCCGAGGCGTCCCTGGACCGGGCCGTCCTGCTCCACCAGCGCGGCGACGGCGCCTACGCCTACGAGTTCGTCCGGCTGGGCGCGGCCCTAGGCGGGGACACTGCCCAGGACGCGGTCGTCCAGGACAACGACATCCTGGCCGTGTACCGCACGGGCGAGGCGCAGTGGACGCCCCGGCAGACCGTCTCCATCCAGGGCGCGGTGGTCGCGCCGGGCGACTACCCGCGCGGCGAGGGCATGACGCTGGGCGACCTGTTCAAGCTGGCGGGGGGATTGGTCCCCGGCGCGGGCAAGCGCATCTCGGTCGCCCACGCCCGGCACCCCAGCACGGACGCGGCGACCACGACCGTGGACTTCGTCCCCGACGGAGGCCGCGCCCTGGACCCCCGTTCCGACCTCGCGCTGGCCGACGGTGACGTCGTCACCGTCCAGAGCACGGGCGGCTTCAAGGACCGGGCGGAGACGGTAACGATTCGGGGCGCGGTGAACAGCCCCGGCCCGGTCGTCCTGCGCGGCGACCGGATGCGCCTGAGCGACGCCATCCGTGAGGCGGGCGGCCTGCGCCCCGAGGCGTACCCCGAGGGGGCCGAGTTCACCCGGAACCCGACGCTGATCGGGACGGCGGGCCAGCGCGGCCTGACGCGCATCATCAGCCTCCTGAGCGACCGGATCAACCAGAGCGCTTATCAGCGCGAGCAGGCCAAGTCGGACGTCGAGCGCATCAAGGCCACGAGCACCGCCGCCGCGCCCGCCGCCGGGCCGCTGCCCGCCCCGAACACGGCCGCCCCAGGGGGCGCGGTCCCGCCCACGGCGGCCCTGGCGACCCAGCTCGCCCGGCGCGACCTGGTCTCGCCGCCGCGCGTCCTGAGCGAAGGCGACCTGGCCCCCTCGGGCAACGTCGCCGTCAACCTGGACCGGGCGCTGCGCCGGCCCGGCGGCGAGGACGACATCACGCTGATGGACGGCGACACCGTCACCGTCCCTATCATGCCCACCACGGTGCAGGTGCTGGGGGCCGTCGTCAACTCCCGCGCGGTCCTGTTCCACGCCGGGGAGAAGGTGGACTACTATGTGGCGAACGCCGGGGGCTTCACGCCCGACGCCGCCCGCGACCGAATCGTGATCATCCACACCGGCGGCGGCCTGATCCCCGCCGACAAGGCCGGCCCCCTGCGCCCCGGCGACGTCATCGTGGTGCCGACCAAGGTGGTCGCGGCCAAACTCAGCGAGGGCCGCTCCAACGGGCTGGACGACATCTTCCGCTCGGTCACGAGCGCCGCCGTCACGCTGCGCCTCGCCACGGTCCTGCTGGGATTATAAGCTGAAGCTATGACCGGGCCGGAGGGCGTCCCGATAGGCAACGGGCGGACAGGCGGCGTGGGATTGGAAATCCTGCGCTGTGGGGCGAAGCGCCCATTCTCGGCCTTCGCCGAGAGAAGACCGGCCCGTGCGGTTATCCTACTTCCTTGTCCGCGTAGGCGGACACTGGGCGTCCGCGCCCCACAGCGTAGGATTTCAATCCCACGGCCCTCACGGCCACGCGCCGGACGGCCACGCGCCGGACGGACACGGATCGCGACGCCCTTTCGCCTCGCGTCACATCGGCGAATGAACACAAGAATGCAAGAACAGCAGAGACACGACCTGGAAAGACATGACCTGACGCCGATGCTCGGCGCGGCCCCTGAACCGGCCCTGGAGTGGGGCCTGCTGGGCGACATCCTGCGCCGCCGGGCGGGACTGTGGGCCGTCCTCGGCCCCCTCCTCGCCGCCGGGCTGCTGCTGGCGGGGCTGCGGTGGGTGCCGCCGGCGTTCACCTCGACGGCCTCGCTGTCCATGCAGCAGGAGTCGGGCGGGGCGGTCAGCGGCGCGCTGTCCGCGCTGTCCGGGCTGGGCGGCGGGGGTTCCAAGTCCTACCTGGGCGTCATCCGCAGCCGCCGGTTCGCCGACGACGCCGCCCGGCAGGCGGGCATCCAGCGGCTCTACGGCCTGCCCACGGCGGACGACGCCACGGACCTGGTCCAGAAGTGCGTCTCGCTGGAAGACCGCTCCGACGGCCTGCTCTACCTCGGCGTCACCCTGCCCGGCCCGCCGCGCCTGTCGCCCCACTCCCGGACGCAGGAGGCGCGGGTGCGGGCGGCGGCGAAGGGGGTGACGGACGCCTACGTCCGGTCCCTGGGCCGCTACCTGGAGACGAGCAACACCGACCGGGGGGCGGCCCTGCTGCGCCAGGCCGGCAAGCAGCGCGACGCGGCGCGCGACGCCTACAACGCCTCGGTGCGCCGCCTCTCGGCCCTGGCCGCGTCCGACGTCTCCCCCCGCGTGGCGGCCTCGGCGG
>CAXTWM010000379.1:0-4537 GCA_964247915.1 uncultured Armatimonadales bacterium
CGCGCCCGTGGACCTGGCCTTCCTGCTGGGGGCGCCCCCGGCGTCCGGCGCCGCAGCCGCCCCGCGCTTGTCCCCGCCCCGGCGGCTGATGCCGCTGACGGCCTCGTTCCGCCTGGACACGCGGGCGCAGGAGGAGCGGGAGGAGGCGGACCTGGTCGCGGCGATCAACAACGAGCGCGTCCGGCGCGGCCTGGGGCCGCTGACGGAGGACCCGCTGCTGAACGTCACCGCGCGCTCCCACTCCCGCGAGATGTGCTCCCTGAGCTACTTCGACCACCGCTCGCCGACGCCGGGCGAAGGCACCCCGATGGACCGCTACCTGGCCGGCCTGCGTGCGTGGGGCGAGAGCAAGCCTGAATCCGCCCTGGTCGGCGAGAACATCTTTTACGCCAGCGCGACGGACGCCGTTTACAACGCCGCCTACGCCCACACCAGCCTGATGAACAGCCCCGGCCACCGCGCCAACATCCTGGAGCCGCGCTTCACCAAAGTCGGCGTCGGCCTGTACCGCGACACCCAGGGCCGCTTCTGGGTCACGGAGATGTTCCTGCGCGACATGGAATAGCCCCGGCGTCCGCATGGCGCGCGGGGTAAACGCCGACGGAAAAGAAAAAATGTGATTTCGGGAACAACCTGGGGCAGAATGGTGTTCTTGACAGCAAGCCGGTTGCCCACACCCTTCGGAGGTCCTCTTCCGATGTCATGCGCCTGGCCTTCCGCGATGTGCCTCTCTCCTCATCCCTGCGCCGCGCGCAGACACCGAAAGGACCCGTAGCAAGAATGCAAGCACCTTCCCGCCCTGCTTCCCCCAAACGTGCCGCACGGACCATCGCGAGTCTGGGCCTGGCCCTTCTCGGGCTGACCGCCGTGGGAGCGCCCCAGCCCGTGGCCGCCGACGCCCCCGCTGTCTCGTCCGCCCCGGCGTTTGCCGCGCTGGCCGGCCACATCCCGCCCGCCGTGGCGCGGGCACAGGCCGTCGCCGCCCTGGACTCGTCGCGGACGCTCCCTCTGGCCCTGACGCTGCCGCTGCGGAACCAGGCCGAGCTGGCCGACCTGCTGCGCGGGCTGGCCGACCCCAACGACGCGCGCTACGGGCAGTTCCTGACCCCTCAGCAGTTCGCCGCCCGATTCAGCCCCACGCAGGCCGACTACGACCGCGTCGTCGCCTACGCGCGGTCGGTCGGGCTGACGGTCGTTGCCACGCACCCCAACCGCACCGTCGTGGACGTCGCCGCACCGGCGGGGCAGGCCGAGCGCGCCTTCGGCGTGAACCTGCTGGTCTACCAGTCGCGCACCGACGGGCGCTACTTCTTCGCGCCGGACGCCGAGCCGCGCGTCCCTGCCTCCCTCGTCGGCACGGTGTCGGGCATCGTCGGCCTGGACAACGCCGCCTTGTGGCATCCCCACCTCCGGGTCCGCCCCGCGCCCTCCCTGACCCCGTTCCTGGACACGTTCGCCTCGCCGCTGTCCACCGGGTCCGGTCCGGGCGGCGGGCTGACGCCGGGCGACATCAAGAAGGCCTACAACCTCGCCGGAGTCACCCAGACCGGCGCGGGCCAGACCCTGGCCCTGTTCGAGCTGGACGGCTACAAGGCGAGCGACATCTCGGCCTATGAGAGCTACTTCGGCCTGTCCGCCGTGCCCTTGCAGAACGTCCTGGTGGACGGCTACTCCGGTGCGGCGGGGAGCGGCGCGGATGAAGTGACTCTGGACATCGAGCTACAGGCGGCGCTCGCGCCGGGCGCGACCAAGATTCTCGTCTACGAGGCCCCCAACTCCAACGCGGGCGTCGTAGACGCCTACAACAAGATCGCGACGGACAACCTCGCTAAGTCGGTCAGCACGTCCTGGGGCGAGGCTGAGAACTCGGCCGGGGCCAGCACCCGCAGCAGCGAGAACAGCGCCTTCCAGCAGATGGCCGCGCAGGGCCAGTCCATTTTCGCCGCTGCCGGCGACAGCGGCGCGGACGACAACGGCACCTCCCTGAGCGTGGACGACCCCGCCTCGCAGCCGTACATGACCGGCGTCGGCGGCACGTCCCTCTCGACGGCGGGCGCGGGCGGCGCGTACTCGTCCGAGAAGACCTGGAACGGCGGCTCGGTCTCGGCCGGGGCGGGCGGCGGCGGCATCAGCACCGTCTGGACCATCCCGTCCTACCAGTCCGGCGTCGCCGGCTCGTCGGCCTCGAAAGGCTCGACGACCATGCGGAACGTCCCCGACGTCTCGCTGGACGCCGACCCGAACACGGGCTACGCCATCTATTACGGCGGCAAGTGGGTCGTCTACGGCGGCACCTCCTGCGCCGCGCCCCTGTGGTCCGCCTTCACGGCCCTGGTGAACCAGCAGCGCGTCGCGAACGGTCAGGGGACGCTGGGCTTCGCCAACACGACGCTCTACGCCATCGGCAAGGGCACGAACTACGACACGGACTTCCACGACATCGCCGACGGCAGCACGAACCTGTTCTACCCCGCCGTGGCGGGCTACGACGACGCGACCGGGCTGGGGCCGTTCAACGGCGCGAACCTGCTCCTCGACCTCTCCGGCGGCGTCAGCGCGACGCCGACGGCCCCCGCCGCCCCGACGAACCTGAAGGCGACGGCTGGCAATGCTCAGGTCGCCCTGACCTGGACCGGCAGCGCGGGGGCGACGAGCTACAACGTCTACCGGGGGACGAGCAGCGGCGGCGAGACCCTGCTCCAGAGCGGCCTGACGGCGACGAGCTACACCGACACGAGCGCGGCCAACGGCACGACCTACTTCTACACCGTCGCTGCCGTCAACAGCGTCGGCACCAGCGCCAGGTCGTCCGAAGTCAGCGCCACCCCGGCCGCCTCGGTGACGCCGACCCAGCTCCTGGGCAACCCCGGCTTTGAGACCGGCACGGCCAGCCCCTGGACCGCCTCGGCGGGCGTCATTGACAACTCGACCGGCGAACCCGCCCACAGCGGCGCGTGGAAGGCCTGGCTGAACGGCTACGGCACGACTCACACCGACACGCTCTCGCAGACGGCGGCGCTGCCGGCGACGCTCTCGACGGCCAGCCTGAGCTTCTACCTGCACATCGACACGGCGGAAACCACCAAAACGACGGCTTACGACAAGCTCACCGTGCAGATCCGCAATTCGTCCGGCACGGTTCTGGGAACGCTGGCGACGTACTCCAACCTGAACGCCGCCACGGGCTACAGCCTGAAGACCTTCGACGTGTCCGCCTACAAGGGCCAGACGATCCAGGTGTACCTGGTCGGGACGGAAGACTCGTCCCTCCAGACCTCGTTCGTCGTGGACGACTTCGCCCTGAACGTGAAGTAGGATCGGGGTCCGGCAAGCGACAGGCCCGGAAGAGGATTTTCTCTTCCGGGCCTTTTTCGTCACATTGTAACCTTTCATTAATTCCGCACTTTTCGCCGCCTGCTCTTGTTGGTACAATCGAAACAGCGGAAGCGGCCATGCCAAAAGATCGGTACGACAACCAGCGCGAGGACGAGTCGGGGGATGCCCTCCCGGACCTTCCCGGCATCAGCCTGACATCCCCGCCGCTCAGTCGCGGCCCGGCGGGGACCGTCTACCGGGGCTGGGACCACGTCCACAACTGCGCGGTCGTCGTCAAGACGCAGCGCGGCTCGCAGGATCGGGTCGCCGCCGACCGCTTCCGGCGCGAGGCCGCCGTCATGGCCCGCCTGCGCCACCCCAACATCGTCGCCCTGTACCGCTTCCGTGACGGTGATCCGGCCGGGCTGGTCATGGAGTATGTGCCGGGTCCGACGCTGGCCGATCTCGTCACTAGGGGCGGGCCGCTCGCCCCGGCGCGGGCGGCGGGGATCATCGAGGGAATCGCCGCCGCCCTGGACCGCATCCACCTGGAAGGCATCGTCCACCGGGACGTCAAGCCGTCCAACATCCTCCTCCCCCCGCGCGGCCCGGCCAAGCTGACCGACTTCGGCGTCGCCCACACCGATGAGGGCGTGCCGCTGACCGTCGTGGGGGACATCCTGGGGACGATCGAGTATGTCAGCCCCGAGCAGGTGCATGGCGAGACCGCGCCGGACGCGCGGAGCGACGTGTACTCGCTGGCCGCCGTCACTTACTTCGCGCTGGCGGGCGTGCCGCCCTTCCCCGCCGCCGACAGCAGCACCCAGGCGCAGCTCTCGGTCATGCACCGGCAGGTGTTCTCGGACCCGCCGCCGCTGCGTGGGGCGGGGCTGTCGGCGGAGGTGGAAGCGGCCGTGCTGCGGGGGCTTGCCAAGGCGCCGGACGCGCGCCCGGCCTCGGCGGGACAGTTCGCGGCGGGCCTGCGCTCCGCCGTGGAGGCCGGGGCGGGCAGGCCGGAGGAGCGGGCGCCGGCGGGGATGGACCGCCGGGCCGCCGCGCGGGCGGGGACGGACCGCCGGACTGTGGGGATGGCCGGCGCGGCGGCCGGGACCGCCCTTTTCCTGCTCGGCGGCCTCGCCGCCTGGAAAGTTGAGCAGTCGGCTCCCCGCCCCGCCACCGCGCCGCCGCCCCCTCCCCCCCGCCAAGGCCCCCTACATGTTCC